>JAZKAJ010000011.1:66330-93347 GCA_040389185.1 Patescibacteria group bacterium | reverse complement strand
TTCAAATTTTTTCGGGTGAATTTAATAGCTAATAATTAACACTCTAATTTGAGTTTGGTAATTATAACACGAAAAGTAGTCGAAAGTGAAAGTAACAACGAATACCCGAAAAGGTAAAAGTCTAAAGCCAGAAAGATAATAAAAAAACTGAATCCACTTTTGACTTGTGACTTTAAGACTTTTGACTACTCCCTACATTTTTGTAAGCACCGGAATCCCCAACATCTCCAACCCTCTTTTCATCACAATACTGAACGCCTTTGTGATCGCCACTTTATATGGAGCATCTGGAGCGTCACTTACGATGACGCCCTGTGCATAGAAATTATTAAACGATCCTGCGAGTTGTGTCAGATATTCAACTATAAGTTGTGGCGCTTTCTCTTCCCATGCTCGAGTCGTAATCTCCGGGAATCGATACAAAAACTTCTCGATATTAAATACATTTTCTGATACATTTTTGATGCCAGCTTTGAGATTAGCTTTGTCAGCCTTTTCCAAAAGAGATTGAGTTCGTACAAACGCATATTGAAGGTAAGGTCCAGAGTCACCTTCAAATGAAAGTGCCTTTTCTTTATCGAAGATAATATCCTTGCCTGGAGATTGTCGAAGAATTGAATATTTGATCGCTGCAATCGCTACCGCTTCGGATATTTTTTCTTTATCATCCGTTTCTTTCTCAATCTTCTCCATCGCCACCTCCTTGATGCCATCAATCAAAGACTCTCCAGTAATAATATTTCCCTTTCGAGAAGACATCTTACCATCAGCAAATCGAAGCATTCCATGTCCGACAAAATGAGTCTTTACAGCATTCTCCGGATCAATAAGTCCCATGACACATTTGAGCACCTTGAAATAATCAGCAATTTCGCTTGCAGATGTAATGATTGAAATATCAAACTTATGTCGGCGAGCTTTTTCCATTGCATTCCCAAGCTCCTTTGCTTCATATGTAGGAAGTCTCTGAGAATTCAAAAACACTCGCGTATGGAGTCCGTGATCCTCACCTTTAAATATCACCGCACCCTCACTTTCAGTAAATACATTAGGAATATTTTGTTCAACAGTTCTCTTACCTAATTCCGCCACTTCACTTTCAAAAATAAAATCATCAAACTTTGTTCCAAGTTTTTTGTAGATTAAATCAAAATACAGAAGGCTCCACTCTCTTCCCCGATCATACAGTTCTTGTAATTCTGTATCAGATTTTTCAAAAAGTTTTTTGTTTATATCTTTGATATCTTTTTGAATGTTTTCGTCCGCATCATATGTATTTGTCCCAAGTACATACGCATCTCCCATAAATTTTATTTTTTCTTCAAATGAAGCAGAGTCCTTTGGCATATCAGCTCTCATTTTCTGCATTGCCCAGACAGTCTTTGCTACATGAAGGCCAATGTCTCCCTGATAGCAGATTCGTTTTACCATGGCACCTTGATTACCTGCGATTCGAGAAAGAGTCTCACCCACTGCGTTTGCCATCAAGTGTCCAATATGAAAAGCTTTAAATGGATTTGGGTCTGTATATTCAAAAAGCGCCATCTTCCCCTCAAGAGTTTTACCTTTTCCAAAATCTTCATCTTTAATTATTTCTCCCACACTCTCTGCAAAAAATTCTCGGGAAAGATAGAAGTTAATAAATCCGGCACCCGCCACTTCTACTTTTGAAATTTCCTTTGGAAGAGACTTTACGATTTCATTTTTGATTTGTTCTGCGATTTCTCGAGGTGCTTTACCCAAAGCTTTTGCATACGCAAGCGCCACATTCGTAGAGTAGTCCCCATTCTGAATATCATCTGGGTGTTCGAGGTTAACCACAACCAAATCCAAGCCGAGATTATTCCCCGCAATTTTCACCAATTTCTTTATTTTGTTAGATATATCAAACACACAATTATTTAAACATTATTTACCCAAAGTAGCAAAATAGTATAATTTTGAATATAAAAAGAGTCTCAACCAGTTTGTGAGACTCCAGGAGAAAGAACAGCAAGGGGTACGTCTTGAATAGAAAAACTTTGGAGGACTTGTCCTCTCAATTGAAGCTTCTCCACATCAGGATTTTTGACCAATATAAATCCTGGACCGTAAGTAACCTCGGTCACTTCATCTCGTTCCATTTGGGCAAAAGCTTCCTGAATAAGGAGATCGTTTTCTGGGGTTGATTGTGTCATATTGTCTATCATATATAAAACATATTATTTATTTTTTAGCAAACTCGGGAGACTGGGTAAATTTATGATACTCTCGAAGGGATTTTCTCACCTCTTCAAGCATATGGTCATCATTAGTAAAAGTTCGAACAATTTTACTATCACCGACCATTGATTCGGCTCTATACGGATCTTCCCCCATAGTCGTATCAGTTGCTCGACCAAAATCGATGAGCTTAGGATTACCCTGATCATCCACCATAATATTACGCAAAGCAATGTCTCTATGATAAATACCGTGGCTATGAATAAAATCGAGAAAGGTTTTTAGTTTATCAATAAAGGCATCTGGGTCAAAATTAGAAGGTAGTGGTAATTTACCAAAAACAATTTGATCAAGATCCTTGCCTTTCATTCGATCCATTAATACAACTTCTACTCTATCACTAATATAGTATTCGTCTTGACGATCTACCTCACCAGCGAGTTTGAAATAGTGATAACAAAGAGGAACATCAACAGGCATGTCTGCCTCCTGACCCAAAAGCGCAACTTTATTAGTAATTTTTACCTCCTCTTCAATAGAAAGCGACCATGGCAGATCCGTACTCGTTTTATTATCAAAATGAGCCTTGTAAATAGGAGGAATTTTTTCTTTACCTGTATCATTGTAAGCATGTACAACAGGATAATGATTATCACGAAGAACTTTATAGCATGTATTTGGTAACCCTTTTTCAGGAAAGTACACTTTCGCAGATGCCCCTTCTCCCAATAAATGATGAGGTTGTGATTCGAGATGTCTGACTGCCCGCAAAACACTCGCTTCAATTTCTCGCTGGGTTTCTGGGTCAGGCACTATTTCTGGTACCGTATGGATAGATGCTTCAATCTTAAATTTCATATAATATTTTTTACTTTCTCCCAAATTTTTTCGTGAATTGATTCTCGAGACATCATCACTTCTCCATCCGCACATGAAACTTTGGTCCAACTTCCATTTTGCATCACAATATCGAGCGCAGCCTTTTGAGAATTAATTAGATACTCTGCATTCTCTTCAACAAGGTCTCTGGCTCCTCCTTCTTTTGTGATTCTTTCTTGAACAAGATTTTTTACAATCGAATACGGAACATCAAGATATATTATGAGGTCAGGTCTTGGAAGTCCGAACACCTCGTGCTCCACCTTATCGATCCATTTCAAATATTTTTCTCTTGCGTCTGCAACTTTTATTTTACCTCCTTGATGAATTTGGTTTGCACTTACATATCGGTCCATTACAACAGCCTCGCCTCGCTCGAGTGCTTGAATTATCTTTGATTTTGATTCAAAGCGATCACATGCGTATGGAATTGATGCGATGTACGGATCAAATCCTACAAAATCTCCATGCTCACCCTTAAGACATTCTTTAATGAAACCTCCAAAAATATTGTTATCATACTGAGGAAAATCAATTGTAAACTGCGGAATATTTTCTCGTACCAAATGCTCAACAAGCAGTTTTGTCTGCGTTGCTTTACCCGAACCATCTGCACCTTCTATAACAATGAGTTTTCCTTTTGTATTCATACCGAAATAATATCACATACAAAATGCCCCGCCACCTGCGGTGGCGGGGCATTTTGATAATAAACAGAACCTAAAAATTAAAAAATATTTTTAAAACTTTATAAGTTGAGCAACTTTAACGCAGTTGCTCAGTTCGGGACTATTATAGTCCTTTTTACAAGTCTTGCGACTCAACTCTATTTTATAGTTATAGAGAACCCTTTGGTTATGTATGACCGAGCTTGCGATGGACTTTACCCAGAATCGCCCCGGCAGGAGTGGCTTTAAACCGCGAAAACTTGAGCGGTGGCCCTTTTTGGCGATGTTTAGGAGCATCGTTCTTCCAAGCAGTCGTGATTGCCTTTTGAAGACTCGACCAAAACCTGACAAACACGCCAGTATCTTTGTCGACCACTTTAGGACACCCGAACCCACGGAGGTGGCGCTTGATTTGTTCGAGCTCCACCACATCCATCCACACTTCAGGATTGTTGCAGATTTTTGACATGAACTTCACGAGTTCAGTGACAAAACCTTTGGATGTAGGCCGATCGCGTGTGCAATACGCCTCGAGAACATTGAAGGCCTCCTCAGACATCTTGGCACAGCAGCCCGTGAGCGTATAAGGGAGTTCAATCCCCACAATCTCACAGATCCTCTTCAGTCGTTGCGGACCGATCGGATCAACCTTTGCAGGCGTTGCTGATGAAGAAGGTCCCTGTTGAAGCGAGCCATTTTTGATCGCGGCTTGAGCGATTTGTTTCAAACGAGAATTCATATCTTTGGTGTGATTGTCTCTACCGCGATTATCTCCACGTGAGCGAGTGATTTATATAGGTTGTCGTCCTACAACATCACAATTCCCTGTCTCATTTTATTGAGTCTTAGGGTTTGTGAAGTTGATTAGACGACAAACTCTACTACATAAACCTCTCACATAACCATTTGTTTACTTCAAACAACAATCTTTACTCTTTTTGTATTATACCACACTTTATGCTATTTTGTCAAGTAAAATACCCTTGTAGAACAAGGGTATTTTACGAACAAGTCTTTACAAATGAGCTATTTTGACCGAAGTGCCTTATCAATCTTTCGCGCAATGACGACAAAATCTTTTTCTTTTCGTCCTCTAGTCGTCTCAGCTGGAGAACCAATTCGGATTCCTGATGGATCAAATGGTGATCGCGTCTCGCCTGGGATAGTATTTTTGTTGCAGATGATGCCTGCCTTTTCGAGTTTTGCTTCAGCCTCCTTGCCAGGAATCCCCTTTCCATCCATCCATGTATCTACGAGCACGAGATGAGAATCAGTCCCTTCTGATACGATTCTCCATCCGAGTTTCTGGAGTTCCTTCGCCATCGCTTGTGCATTCTTGATGACTTGCTTTGCATATTTTTTGAATGCTCCACTATCGTTCTCTTTGAGAGCTACTGCAATACCCGCGATCTGTCCCATGTGTGGACCACCCTGAAGTCCAGGAAAAATTGCTTTATCTATTTTTTTGTTTATTTCTCGAGCATCTACCTTTGAGAAGATCATTGCACCTCGTGGACCTCGAAGAGTCTTGTGGGTAGTAGTTGTGACTACATCTGCGTAGTCGAATGGCGTAGGATAAGCTTCCCCTGCGACGAGTCCTGCAAAGTGTGACATATCAACCATCATAAATGCACCACAGGCATCAGCAATCTCTCGAACTTTTTTGAAGTCCACTACTCGTGGGTATGCAGTAAACCCTGC
Organism: Patescibacteria group bacterium; assembly: GCA_040389185.1. Lineage (GTDB taxonomy): Bacteria > Patescibacteriota > Minisyncoccia > Phycocordibacterales > CAIRYW01 > JAQBQZ01. The sequence goes on along the minus strand of JAZKAJ010000011.1, from coordinate 87,897 downwards.
AACAATAAGCGCTGGTTTTTCCTGCATTGCGATCTCTCGCATTTTTGTGTAATCAATTAATTCTGTCTTCACATCAACAGGGATTGCAACCTGACTCCACACTTTTCCTGTGATAGAAATTTTTTGTCCGTGAGTGAGGTGTCCTCCGAGCGTAAGTGGCAGTCCCATGATTTTTGCCCCTTGTGGAACAAGAGCGAGATACACCGCAAGGTTTGCAGGTGATCCTGAAAGTGGCTGCACATTCACTGCCCACTTATCTCGTTTCAATTTAAAAAGTTTGAGTGCTCTGTCCTGACAAAGTGTTTCGAGTTTATCTGTATTTTCTTGACCTGCATAATATCGCGCGTATGGATATCCTTCTGCGTACTTGTTATCAAAAATACTTCCAAGCGCTTCGAGTACATCTTTTGAAACATAGTTTTCTGATGCAATAAGATTGATTACCCCTTTCTGTCTTTTGTTCTCTGCAACTATAAGTTTCTTGATCTGTGTATCTTTCATAAAAATGAAAATTAAATAATATAATAAATTTGAAACTGTAGATTTAATGATTTAGATCATAAAATTCTATTAAGTGTTTATATGTATATAATACCAGGATATGAGAAAGATAGCACATGGAGCTTAGGGCTCTAAAAAGCTATATTTTGTAGCATTTTAGCGAAGAAAAAGGGCCTATGATATAATTTTCTTATGTCACAAATAAACCCCCACGATGAAGAATATTTAAAACTCCTAAAGCACATCAAAGAAAATGGTGCTGAGAAAACTGACCGCACTGGTACAGGAACTTTGTCTGTTTTTGGATACCAGATGCGATTTGATCTTCAAAAAGGATTTCCTCTCCTTACAACAAAAAAAGTTTCAATGCAAAGTATCCTCCATGAGCTTTTGTGGTTCATCAAAGGAGATACAAATCTCCATTATCTTGCAGAACGAAATGTACACATTTGGGATGAGTGGCCTTACAAAGATTATCTCAAGCGAAATAATCTCCCTATTCCAAATACTCAAAGCGAAGAGTGGAAATTAGGCCTTAAAGAATTTGTGCAAAAGATTGTTGAGGATGAATCATTTGCAAAAGAGTATGGAAACCTCGGACCTATCTACGGATATCAATGGCGGCACTGGAGAACTCCTGATGGACGAGAAATCGACCAGCTCAAAAATGTCATTGACCAATTAAAGAAAAATCCTGATGACAGACGAATGATCGTCTCTGCCTGGAATCCTGCTGACATTGATGAAATGGCAAAAGCAGGCCTCCCTCCCTGTCACTGTCTCTATCAGTTCTATGTTGCAAATGGAAAACTTTCTTGTCAACTCTACCAAAGAAGCTGTGATACATTCCTCGGCGTTCCATTTAATATTGCGTCATACTCACTTCTTACAATAATGATCGCTCAGGTCACAGGATTACAACCAGGAGAGTTCGTCTGGACTGGCGGTGACACACATCTCTATCTAAACCATTTGGACCAAGTAAATGAGCAGCTTTCTCGAGAGCCAAAACAAGCTCCGACTCTCAAAGTAAATCCTGAAGTCAAAGATCTTTTTGATTTTAAATATGAAGACTTTGAAGTTATCGGGTACGATCCGCATCCTGCTATAAAAGCCCCTATTGCTGTATAATAATTGCCATGACAGAACACAAAAGACCAAGCTGGGATGAATACTTTATGTCTATCGCCGAACTTGTCGGAAGTCGAGGTACTTGTGACCGTGGACGAGCGGGATGTGTAATAGTCAAAGATAAACGAATTCTTGTGACGGGATATGTAGGTTCACCAATGGGACTTCCCCATTGCGACGATGTAGGCCATGAAATGCACAAAGCAATTCATGACAATGGCGAAGAACATATGCACTGTGTCCGTACTATTCACGCTGAACAGAATGCTGTAGCTCAGGCTGCAAAAATGGGAATATCAATAGATGGGAGCACACTTTATTGTAAAATGGTTCCCTGCTACATCTGTGCAAAGATTCTCATCAATGCAGGAATAAAGAAAGTAATCGCTCAAAAGGATTATCACGCAACAAAACAATCAAAAAGAATTTTTGCGGAAGCTGGTATTGAAGTTGTTGCCCTTACTGGAGAGATGGAAACTTACGCAAATATGTAATTATATGAAACTAAAAATAAAAAAAATTCACCCTGACGCAAAGATACCTCATTACGCACACCAAGGGGATGCGGGATTTGATCTATTTGTTCCAGAAAGTGTGACCCTCGATGCTCAGGAGAGAAAATCAATTCCACTAGGACTTGCCGTAGAAATACCTGATGGATATGCAGGACTTCTCTTGGACAAAAGTGGACTCTCACACAAGCACGGTCTAAAAAGTTTTGGAGGTGTCATTGATTCAGGATATCGTGGAGAAATACATGCAGGAATAATGAACCTTGGGGACAAACCGTACATACTTGAAAAGGGTCACAAAATTATTCAGATGCTCATCATGCCAGTGCAATTTGTAGATATTGAAGAAGCAGATGAACTCTCAAACAGTGAACGAGGTGAAGGTGCATTCGGAAGCTCAGGAAAATAATAAATAATTCAATACCACATGATCAAAGTATTTATACTTGCGGCACAGACTGCAGATGGCTTCATCGCCAAAGACAAAAGTCACTCGCCTTTTGACTGGACAAGCAAAGAAGACAAGGACAGATTTGTAACTCTTTCAAAGAGAGCGGGTGTTGTTGTACTCGGAGCATCGACATTCAAAACATTCCCTAAACCACTTAAAGATAGACTAAACATTGTTTACTCTAGATCAGAAACATTTGAAGGTGCGGAGACGACTTCCCTTCCTCCAGCCGAACTCATCAAAAGTCTTGAAGAACGAGGATTCAAAGAAGTAGCAATCTCTGGCGGATCACAGATCTACACAATGTTTCTTGAAGCTGGAGTTGTGGATACAATTTATCTCACTATTGAACCAATTCTTTTCGGTACAGGTATTTCAGTTTTTAATAAAGATTTAGATGTTAAACTCGAACTCGTGTCGGAAGAAAAAACTGAAGGCGGAACACTGATGTTGGAATATAAGATCTTGAATAAGTTAGTGTAAATAAAAAATCGCCTTTGTGGGGCGATTAGGAATGTGCAATGTCAAATCTGGAGAACTATGCAGAAACCATAAGGCGAGTCATGGTGGCACGGGAACCACATTGCTCAGGACAGCTCTTACAGGTTTCCCCTTTATTGCAGTGGGAGTGCCAAGGGACTCCTGGCGCAAGATTTTTTGGACGCGGCCAAGGATTGGATTGGGACACTTTTGACTTGGATTTGAATGATGCTGGCATAGGAATGGAATTGTTGTCCGTTTACTAATATACACCTAATTTTATTTATGTAAATAAAAAACCACCCAATAAATCAGGGTGGTGCCCAAGGACTATCTTGGTTCTGTTTACGAACTTTATGCCACTCATCAGTTCTCAGGAGCGCGTTGCAAAGACGGTTTACCAGAAAAGTGAGTGCAAAGCACATAAATATAAAGGCAGCTAGGCCTATAGAAAGTACAAGCTCACCCTCTCTACCTCTCCACTTGTAAAAAAGTTCTTTGCCATAAGCGGTCACTTCGGCACAGTAACCGAAGAAAACAAGCTGATACAAAAAGGCAAGAAGTGAAATGCATACAGCAAACTCAAGTGCATAATTCATTCGTTGCCTCCCGTATTTGCTCACAGTTGAGCGAATACCAGTAAAAAGAAGGATGATGGAGCTGATGAGACCAGCATAGTAAACAACAGGTGGAATAGCATTCATAACTATCTTAGACTTTACTGAAATAGTGAGTATTGTCAAATAAAAAGCCAGCATTCACAAGGAATGTTGGCGATTGTGTCAGAATCGATCTCACTTGGTCGAATCTGGTTTCTTTTGAAGAACAGCAACTGCTGGAGAATGGCTGTGAATCCAGTCATACATGCGTCTTGGACTCAACTGTCCACGAGCATATGCCAAACATCTCGTATCAGTCCAGTAGCACTCCGGCTCTTTTTTAGGTGGCGTTTCCATATTTTTTACCTCCTTTCCTATCAATGAATTTAAATGAAATATAACATAAGAAAATAAAAATGCACGGCGCCCTAGGGCGCCGTGCATTTTTATTTGAATATTATTTCACCTCGACTCACACATACTTTTCTGCTGAAAAGTTACGCGAAACTTACAGTTTCAGTACACCTTTTGGACTGAGTACAATCTCAAAAGATCTTGCGCTCGGGTCCCTACCCCGAGCTCACCCGCCTCACACCATTTTGGACTAAATAAAAACACCTCGCAGGGCGAGGTGTTTTTATTTTAAGTATTTACTTTACTTCCACACCCATACTTCGACATGTTCCTTCAATGATCTTCATCGCAGCTTCGATTGATCCAGCGTTTAGGTCTGGCATTTTCTTTTCTGCAATTTCCCGGATCTGAGCCTTTGTGATTGTTCCCACCTTCTTTTTAAGATTTTCTCCTGAACCACTTTCGAGCTTCAACATCTTTTTAACAAGAGCTGATGCTGGAGGAGTCTTCAAAACGAAATCGTAAGATCGGTCTTCGTAAACTGAGATTTCTACTGGAATGATGTCGCCCTGCATCTGTGCAGTTGCATCATTGAATTTCTTTACGAAATCTCCAATATTGATACCTGCCTGACCAAGTGCTGGACCTACTGGCGGCGCAGGAGTAGCTTTACCCGCTGGAATAACTAACTTTAATTTCTTTAATACTTTCTTTGCCATAATGTTGATTTATTGATTAATTTTCATTGTTCCCTGAGAAGCCCCTTTCGGGCAAGAAACGGATTGTAGCTATATTTTCTTGATCTGTAGGAAGTCGAGCTCCACTGGAGTCTCTCGTCCGAACATTGATACTAATACCTTAACCTTTCCTCGCTCGCTGTCAACCTCCCCCACCTTACCTTCAAGATCTTTGAATGGTCCGTCTGAGATGATGACTGCGTCTCCTACATCAAGGTCAATATTGTGCTTTGTTGTGCCTGAGTTCATTCGTCCAAATAGTACCTCTACTTCTTTCTTGTCTAGCGGTACAGGATATACTCCAGATCCGACGAATCCTGTCACTCGAGGAGTGTTTCGTACTACATACCAAGAATCGTCAGTCACAATCATGTCCACAAGAATGTACCCAGGATAGATTTTTTCTTCTTCTTCAACTCTCTTTCCTCCTTTAACTTTGATTTTCTTTTCTGTTGGAACAAGTACATTAAAAATTCTGTCTTCCATTCCGAGAGATTCAATTCGCTGTTTCAAGTTTCGAAGCACTGCGTTCTCGTATCCAGCGTATGTATGGATCGCATACCAGTTTCGTTCTCCTTCTGCTTGTTTTGACATAATATTATTTAAAAATTAAAGGATAAAATTAAAACAGTTTACCAAATCCAATACGGATAACGTAATCCAAAAGTCCAAGATAGATCGCAACAATAAGAGAAATAGCAATAACTACAAAAGTAAACAATGTTGTCTGCTTTCTTGATGGCCATGTAACATGGACCATTTCCGCCTTTACTTCTTTAAAATAATCAGTGATTTTAGACATAGGAATTGGAAGTTATACTAAAAAACCCCTCTCGGGGTAGGTAATACAATAATACACCACGAAGAAGAGGAAGTCAATGCGGTAAAAGTTGATAGTTTATGGTCATTAGTCCATAGCAAAAGCACGGCACCCTTCGGGTGCCGTGCTTTTGAATTTCCTATAAACTACAAACTAACAACTATAAACTGTTACTTGATTCGATATGTCACATTCACATTAACCGTAATCTTATTCTGTCCTTTTGCAATTTCAGGTGCTACTGGAGCGGTTCCTGCAACATCCATTGCTTTTGACTGCATTGCGTACATTGGATACACAACACCTCCCCCATCCTCAGAGAATGAAGATACTTTGTCGATGCGTACGCCAAGCTGCTTTACAAGCTCATCAGCCTTCGCTCGCGCATCTGTGATAGCTTTTGCACGCGCCTCGGCTCGAATAGAATCCTCATCATCAATAGTAAATGTAAGTCCACTAATATTTGTAACGCCAAGTGCACCTACTCCAGAAAGAATATCTCCCGCTTTATCTGTATTTCTAATTTTTACAGAAACGGTTTGTGATACTTCATATCCAATGAGTTTTGGAGCTTGCTGTGGACATGGGTATTTTACACACACAACCTGAGAATAATCATACTGCGGATTCGCACTGTAATCAGTTGTTTGGATATCCTTTTCTGCGATTCCTGCATCCTTCAAATATTTCATCGCTGCATTATTCTTTGTTGATGATTTATTGTTTGCCTCTGCCACATCTTTACCTTGTTCTGTGATAGAGAATGAGAACGTCGCAATATCAGGCACTGCAAAGACCTCACCCTTTCCTTGTACAGTAATAGTATCCTGAACATCAGCAGCACTTCGTGCTCCAAAGTGTGAAAATTCATTGATTGATTTTGCGATCAAAAAGACTGCTAGAAATGTGAGTACTGTCAGTACTGCCTGCTTGAATCTGTGTGATGTTAATAGATTTGTATTGTTTTCCATATGTTTTATTGTTGCTTAAATGCTGATAAATATATCTCTGCCCTAATTATAGCATCTTTGATAGTCTTCTGTTGTGACTCCGTCAAAGTCTCTATATATTGACTAATGTCAGGCTTTGTTATTTCATCAAACATATCTCCTATACTTTGAATACTTTGCTCAGATGGTTCGAGGATCACTTTTTCATCTCCATTTTTAACCTCTTGCTTATTCGAATTATATTTACCCTCTTCGAGTTCTGAAACAGACTTCAAAAAAAACTCTATCATTTTTTTGAAGTGTTCTTTGCTGGTTAGTAGTTCAAGGTTCATATTTATTTCTTTAAACTTACCTCAACTAAATTTTCAAAGAGTGATGCGACCGTCATTGGCCCTGCTCCACCTGGTACAGGCGAGATTGCATATACAATATCTTTTACTTCATCAAAGGCAACATCTCCTACAAGTTTTCGAGTTGGTATTTCTTCCAAAGTTTTTCCTTCAACGCTGTTTGTTCCCACATCTATAATCACCTGACCTTCTCGCACCATTTCCTTGGTAATGAGACCTGCTCGTCCTACCGCCACAACCACAATATCATTTTCTTTTACAACATCTTTCAAATTTTCTGTTTTGCTGTGAGCAATAGTAACAGTCGCACCCTCTCGAAGCAGAAGCATCGAGACCGGCTTCCCTACAAGCATTGATTTACCCACCACAACAGCTCTTTTGCCCTGAATTTGAATTCCATAATGTTTCAAAAGTGAGATCACCCCTTTTGGTGTTGCGGGAGTGACACCAGATAAATCATCACTAAACACTTTACCGGCATTTATCGAGTGAAGTCCGTCAACATCTTTCATTGGACTAACACTCTCAATTATCTTATTCTTGTCGAGATGTTTTGAAATTGGAAGCTGAACAATGATTCCGTTTACTTCATTATCATTATTTAATTCATTTATTTTTTTGATGAGATCCTCTTCTGCAATGTCCGAAGGTAATACAATATGCATGACGTTTGCCCCAATTCTCTCACCGTAGTTTTTCTTGTGTCTTATATATGCATTTGATTCCTCAACATTCCCCACTTGTATTATTGCAAGAGTTGGCACTACACCACTCTCCTCAATCTTTTTCTTGAGTCCCTCTGCTATTTCTCCGTTAAGTTTTTTGCCGTCTAGAATCATACTGATAAGATTAACATAAAAAAGGGCGCGTCCAAAGACACGCCCCGAATGCTCACAGATTAACCAACACTCAGCCACCTCTCTTAATCACCTCACTAAACCATCGCTAAGCTTTGTCTCGATCTTCTTTCGTCACTAGAGGTTCGAACGACTGAAACAGTTCATGAAATCCTTTTCGATCTTGTCGATCGATTAGACCCCGAATTATTTCTAACGCACTAGACATTGCAGTTATCGATTCACGAGCATGTACATGCGATGAAAGCATATCGAAGCAGAGATTTGCACCTTGCCCCAAGATTCTCACCATCACCATCTTTAAGATTCGGAACGGGGGACTGGAGAAAAGTCCGAGTCGTTCTAGGTTTACTTTGGAGTGCAGAAGCACCACAAAGAAACAGACAGTGATAAGACGAAGCAGAGTCTGAGTGATTGAAATGGCAACATCGTGCTCTTCTTTATCACTCGAAACCTCATTTGCACCTAAAGCGGTGAGCAGGTCACAAAACCATTTTGAAGTTCTGTGTTTGGGGGCATTTTCAGTGTTGAGAATAAGATTCTGTCCCACCATAGAAGCGACAGGTCCGCACATCCGATGAAGTAGGATCCACTCCGCCGAAATAGTAGCCAAAGCTTTTGAGCTGTGTGTCCACTCACCAACAGCACTAATGACAAGTTGTTGGGGTTGAAAGACACAGGAACTAACGAGCTCACTCACAGCACTCATTGGTACTGTAATGATAACGACATCAGCCTGATCAATCACCGATTGATTATCTTCAGCGCGATCCGATGTTACCACCAATCCCAGATCATGTTTCTGGATGAATAACTGCCAGAAGTTTCCCTCTGCCCCGACTCCAAGAATTGCGATTTTCATAGCGTATTTGTTGATATTGAATTGTTGAAAGGACAACCTAGATAACGCATACACGAGTCCAGGTTTTGAAATTTGAGTTTACCCTATCACACCCCTACTTTTTATTCCAATACTAAAATCCGGCCTCTTTATTTCCAACAAGCGAGGAGCGCGTGAACAAGTACTCTCGTATACAGCGTCCGAGTCGCAGTTGGAACAAAGGATTAATACCTCGAAGTAAATCTATGAGTAAAAGTATTCACAGAACGAATTCTTAAGAAATATTTCATAGCTTGCTACAGAATCCTTTATTTTGAGAATAGTAATAATAATTATTTGATTGTATATTTTGTTTTTTCATTTTCATCTAAGGAAAGTCAAATAAATTTCACTTTTCTATAAATGTGGTGAATGTAGACGATTTTTACGAATACATTCACCAACAAATTTCAACTACCGTTTCCGACGCTCACGCACAGCCGCCGCAAGCTCATCTAGCATAGGTAGCGTGGTTCCCCACGATACGCAAGCATCGGTGATACTCTGCCCATGAGTAAGTGGTTGACCAGGAACAACTTCCTGAGCACCTTCAATGAGATGACTTTCAATCATTACGCCAGTGATGGCAGAATTACCTAAGGTTATTTGTTGTGCAATCGCACTAGAAACAATAGGTTGCTTCTTATAATCCTTCAGGCTATTGCCGTGACTACAATCGATCATGATACTGGCAGGCAGACCAGAACGAGTGAGTTCACCGATAACATACCGCAGAGATGCAGCGTCAAAGTTCGTACCATTTTTCCCGCCACGCAAAATCACGTGACAAGTGTTGTTACCCTTGGTGTTCACGATGGCTGCGACGCCATCCTTAGTGACCGAAAGAAAACAATGCTGACCTTTTGCTGCGCTGATAGCATCCAGTGCAACCTGGATACCGCCGTCGGTGCCGTTTTTGAAACCGACCGGCATTGATAATCCGGAAGCTAGCTGGCGATGCACCTGGCTTTCGGTAGTGCGAGCACCAATAGCTCCCCAAGCGACCACGTCCGCGATGTACTGCGGAGTGATCACATCAAGGAACTCAGTACCTGCGGGGACACCACGTTTGGTGAGCTTGATCAAAAGATCACGCGCACCACGGAGTCCACCGTTGATGTCGAAGGTACCGTCGAGATGCGGATCGTTGATGAAGCCTTTCCAGCCGACAGTGGTGCGCGGCTTTTCAAAATAAACACGCATCACAATCTCCAGATCAGCACCGTACTTTTGGCGAGCTTCGGCGATGCGGATCGCATACTCGAGCGCTGACTTGGTGTCATGGATCGAGCAAGGCCCGACGACGACGAGCAGACGATCATCCTTCAATGTCAGAATGGCTTCAGCTCGTTTGCGTGAGTATTCAATGAATTCAGCTTCCGACGGACACAACCGAAACTCATGCATGAGCAGAGCAGGCTGAATGAGAGGAAGTATTTCAGCGACGCGAAGGTCGTCAGTACTATGTTCTTGTGTTGACATATGGGTGGGTGGGTTGAAATTCAAAGGACATCCGAGTCTCTAGGGTTTTCCCTATCGGACTGGTGGGCTCCGTTGTAGAAGCACACCATCCCAAAAGCGAACAAGGTTAAATAAAAACACCAATCCCTTGCAGGATTGGTGTTTTTGGAGGTTACGCAAAATCACTAATCCTGTTTGGGATTGTTCCAAAAATAGAAACCGAAGAAATTGTGCGCAACTTTTAACATAGATTATAGAATACTCCGTAAAGGAAAAATGTCAAATGAGTACCCTTGAAGCAGTTCCTCTCCCTTGTGAAGGGTGAGATGCGAATACTTGGAGCATTGCAAGACCTTTTGAGATTGTAATCAATCCAAAAGGTGTACAGCTTCTGTAAGAAGAGGTCAGGAGAGGGTCGCAACCGATATGGAGTAAAATATTATTTGAAAAGATTTCGCATCGGGCGAGGAGCTCCGAGTGTCCGTCGAGGACTAACGAAGACCGAGCAAAATTTCAGCAGAAATTTATGCGTGCTTTTCATAATAATATTTTAAGGAATTATTCTTTTGGAAGCGAAATAAAGAATGTTGTCCCATTCCCCTCCACCGATTCATACCAGATCTTTCCTCGATGCTTTTCTACAATGAGCTTGGAGAAATAAAGTCCAAGTCCCGTTCCTGATGTGTGTATATCTCGCGCGTTGTTAGCACGGAAGAATTTTTTGAACATATTCTCCTTTTGAGAATCTGGGATGCCGATGCCAGAGTCTTTGATATAAATAGTATGCGTTGTATTAGCATCTATATATCCGATCCGGATCGAACTTTTATCGGGAGAATATTTTGCAGCATTTAAAATGATATTTGAGAATACTCGTCCAATTTTGTTGTTGTCACAAGGACAGTAGACCTTCTCCGGCATATTACCTTCGTAGATAATGGAAATCTCTTTTCGATGGAGTGCCTCTCCCACATCCGCAACAACACTCTTCAAAATATCCAAAAGATTATAATCTCCTATCGAGAGCGACATTTCAGTATCCTGTTCGAGATGTCCCACATCCAAAAATTCTTCGACAAGCTCTGCAAACTCATCACTTTGTACCATTATATCTTTCACATAAGAAGATTGATCAGGAGTCAGTATTCCAAAATCTTCATGCACAAGTGCCCGAAGTCCGCCCTTCACCTTTGTTACAAACCCTCTAATCTCGTGAGACATAAAAGAAGAAAATTCGAGTTTCACATTGTTGAGCTCATTCATCTTTTCTCGAAGTCTCATTTTGTGAAAAGCATAAAAAAGTATTGAAAGAATGATCGAGATAATAAACGGAAATGAAGCAACAAAAATAATGTCTTTTATAAGCTTACTCGCACCAATATCAATACCGACCATAGCAATAGGGAGTCCCGTGTCAGATGAAAACACTGGCGCTGAAGCGCTCACCCATCTTCCCCACGCATCAGTATATGGGTTCTCAGCAAAAGCTACTCCTTTAAGAAAGTTATCTATCTCTTCTTTTGTAGAATCTTCATACACTTCTCCAGGTGGTGAATAGGTATCAACAGAATCAGGACTCTCAGAATCAACATAAAAGAAAAGTTTTGAAATATCTCTTCTATATCCAAGAATGTACAAAAATCTTGCATCGGTATTCACTGTTCGAAGATCAACTAACTTTTTTTTGAGATAATTGTAATCCGAACTCTCAAGATCTGTCGTGTCGCCATGAAGCAGGACAATACGATCTGAATCAAGAGTCTTTGAAATATTATAGACACGATTAATGAGTGCCGCCTTTTCATTGTCATAAACAACATATCCAAAATAGACAGAAACACCAAGCCCCATAAGGAGAATGAGAACTGTTTGAAATATAACAAAAAATTTTGAGTAGAAAGAAAAATTTTTGTTCATAATGTGTAATAAATTATTTGTTACACAATTTATCAGGACCTGACAAATACCACTCGGCATCTCCATTTACCATTTTCACACACATTTTGACTGCTCCAACACAAGTCATAGTACAGCCAGGCCCTCCGTTATTATGTCTTCCTTCAAATGCATAACAGCCATTTGGCTCGAGTGGTCCCGCAGTGTGATTTCTGCCCTGTCCTGAATCATACCAACTTGTTCGATCGTCCCCTGGAGAACAATAAAAATACCCAGCACTGGTTAATGTATATGAATATCCACACTGACCATCACTTCTTTTTATTGTACCGGTAGGACAAAGACCGTTAGGATCGTATTCAGGTGGTGTCACCCACTTTACATTTCCCGTCGCATCACTCACAAGGATCTTACCTTCACCCTGTGTACCATTTTTGATCTGGACCTTGCCAGTAAATGTTGCTCCTCCAAATGATGCAAGTCCATTGACCCCTAAATTCCCTGCTTTTTTCTGAATGTCGCCCCCTTCATTTATTGGTGGTGTTGTATCTCCTCCTGGTGCACTTGTTGTTGGAGGAGTCCATGAAGACACAACGTCACTTAATGTCACAATAAGCGCAAATGCTGTAGACAAGAATATTAATGTTTTTGTTTTTTTATTCATCCCGTTTAGAAGCAGGTCGCGATCATCTCGCTTATGCTGAAAGTTAGCTCATTAATATCTTGTTTCTTTTTAATCATTGTTTTAGTTTGCAAAATTAATTGTGACCGCGGCTTCTAACGGGATTCATATATTATTTATAGACTGTTGTAGTTCGACATAACACTGCGCATCCTGGTCCTCCAAAGTTACTTGCTCCCTCCCAACCAATACATCCGTTTGGCTCTGCGAGCGTTATTCCATGATTACCTCCTTTGTGTGCACTGGTACCAGTGTCAACAGCAGAGATACGAATATCTCCCGCTTTACAATATGAAGCCGCACCAGTGTTTACCCAGTATCCACAGTAAGCCAAGCCTCTCTCTGTCATAACGGTAGATCCTTCAGGACAACTTGAAAGTGTGAGCTGATGATCGACAACAGGCTTTGCTGGTAAAGGTTTCCATGACGCATTTCCGAGAGCATCAGATACTAATGCATAAAATTCTTGCTGTGTTCCATCTGCGATTCTAACCCCACTCGAAAACACACTGTTTCCAAAAACTGCAAAAACACCATTTACCCCAAGCGATCCTGCTTTTAATTGTGCATTTGTACTTGAAGTTATTGGAGCCGCAACGTTCCCTCCTGGTGGAAATGTAGTGGGCGCCTTCCACGCATATATATTTACAGCACCCAAAACCAGCAAAGTGAGAACTAAAAGAATTGATAGATTTCTTTTCATATAATAATTATTTTCCTTGAAGGATCTTATTTTTCTCGTCATCGGTTAAAGTATTCTTTTGCTTTGGAATCGCATTTAACTGTTGAGCAGCATCCTCAGGCTTGTACTTTGTGTCAGATGCGTTGAGACTGGCTGCAATATCCACCTTCTCAGAATTTGTAAGTGGTGGCGCAACCTTAGGTATATAAGGAGGAAGTTCTGGTGGAACAGTTGTGTAAATATCATATTCATCATTTGCAACCACAAAACTCCAGACAATAATAAATGAAAGGACTAAATATATAAGTGTTTTAAGAAAAATTGAGAGAAAAGATTTTGATTGCATAAATGACATCATATAATAAAACTACGGTAAAGGTTTCCACGAAGCGATTCCGTCTTTATCAGATGTAAGATATTTACCTGCACCCTGTGTTCCATCAGCTATTGTGATTTTGCCTGTAAATACAGCATTTCCCGATACCAAAAAATTACCATCAACACCAAGACCACCTGCTTTGATCTGAGTATTAGGGCCGACATTTATTGGAGTCGGTGCATCCACTGCCGGCGGAGTGCCTGCTGGAGCGGTCCATGCATAGAGAAGATTCGCACCTAATACAAAAATAGCAACCAGAAGAATAGGTAAAATTATTTTTTCGAAATTAGATTTTAGAGTTTTTTTCATGAGATAAAACAATCCACTACTTCAGGATATATTGTATCAAAGAAAAAGCTTTATTAATATAAAAATGTTCATAACTTGTGTTTAATCTTACCCATCATATAATTATATCTATGGATCAAACTAATGAAGATCTCATAGACACAACCAAAAGCCCTCATATATATGGCGAACTCTGGAGCATTGCAGAGAACTGGACACACCATGGCGTAATTAAATTTATTGATATTAAAGAAAAGTTAGAACTTCATCTTGATCCAGTTCAACTTGAAGGTTCAATTCGTGGCAATGATCTCTATGAACATCTCAAAGAAAAAAATGTAAATGTCCTCAATGGAACAATCTGGGAATATCTGAGAACACATCACAATGAGATCCCTGTAACCTGGATGATAGGCCCCAAAGGTAATGCTCAATATATATTTTTTTGGGGAACAATAGACAGAAGCCCTGAAGGTGATCTGTATGTACGATATATCTCGTGGACTGGCGGTAATTGGGTCTTTAGCAATTATCTTCTAGGCGGAAATTGGCATGAGGATTTCCCTGCAGCAGTATTGGAGAAATAAAATAACTACCAAATTTTCTTAAAGAAAATTTGGTAGTTATTAAAATCCCATATCTGTATTAATACTTTGGGTTACTGACTGAATCGTATCGAGAGTCCACACATATGCAAGCCAGATTGTAACTATAGTTGAAAGTACGATAAGGATCCATGCAGTGATTCCAATCTTTTTAGCTTTTTCATCTTTTGATTTAAGATATTGCATCCCTGGCCATCTTGTCACAAAGATGAAACAAATAAGAGGAAGAATGATACTGAAAGCATAGATTCCGATCTGTGTCGGTATAGAGGTTGAAAGCGGTGGTGTGTTTACTTTGTTGCCGCAGTTTGGACAGAAATAATATGAAGGTAATAAAGATTGGTGGCAAAAGGAGCAGGTTTGAGATGTTGGTTGTGATGAGGATTCCATGGGATAAGTATAACAAAAAAATAATTTATGTAATCAATTATGTTAATATTATTACATGTCATCAATAACAGATACTCTCGAAAAAAGTGAAATCAAAAATGTAGACGCGGCGGTCTTGTCCTATATTGTCCCCCGTCTTTTACCACTTGTTAACAAGATCGCTCTCTTTGAGGCTGTCGTTTTTTTTATGATTGCATTTTTTGGCACATTTAGTCCCGTATGGATCGGGTTTTTAATGGTATTGCCTGTTATCGGAGGAATCAGTAGTTATATACTTGTAATGAGAGAAGCTCAGCATATTTTTATGAAGCAAATTGCTAAAGATTTGAACTTTACCTATTCAGAAGTAGAAGACGTAACAGCATTCACTCAAATATTTAGCACGAGCAATATCTACGAAATAGATGACATGCTCGTCGGTACATACGACGGTCTTCCCACTCGGATTTTTAATTGTATGCTCAAAATGAGCCAAGGAGACATTCACGCCAACGTCAATACAGTATTTGAAATCGAACTCGATTCACACGTCCCAACTATCGCAATTTTAGGAAGAAATAATCATCAAACTATTTTTAAGAATCTACAAAATCTTCGAGAGATACAAATGGAGGGTGACTTTTCCAAAAATTTTAATGTATGGATAGAGAATGATACACAACTTGAAGCATACGAAATACTCACTCCTGATGTCATGAAGGAAATTGAGGATCTCTCCAATCCAATTAATATCTTATTTATTTCAAACAAGCTATATATATTTACCTCCCGACTAATTACTTCAAAATCTGAATTCATCACTACAGACCACCTCATCTCGCGATTTCTAACAGAGTGGCTGCCGATTATTAAAGATTCGAATGTAATGGAGAAATAAATGTAATCTATACATTAATCACTTCCTACGAATCCACATCTGAGAAAAACCGTACAGTGATGCAAGTATTGCTGCAACACCTCCTACAGCAATGCCCCATCGAGGATTTAGCATTTCTGAAATCCAACCAATAAGTGGACCACCTATAGCAGTCGAACCTTGAGTGGCCATTGTTGAAAAAGCAATCACCCTCCCTCGCATTGTCGGATCACTTTCAATCTGAAGAGTGCTGTTTGAGGTACTTGCATAAGTAAGATAAAACACTCCGACAAAAAAGAGGCCGACACATGCGGTGAGAAGACTGTCCGCAAATGCAGTAACGGTAGCGGAAATTCCACAAAGGAGTGCGAGCCATACAATTGAACGAAGATTACTTTTACCGAATGCAGCGTTAAATAATCCTCCAAAAAGCATTCCTACCCCGAGGGCGGATGCGAGGATTGAATATGTTCCCGCATCACCATTCAAAACAAATTTTGCAAAAAGCGGGAGGCTTGCTTGCCATTCAAATGTAAATGTACCGATAACTATCACCATCATAATCGGAATAAAAAGTGTTGGGTTTTTAACTACATACCGAAAACTTTCTCGAATCTGTTGCTTTGCTTTTATAGCTGGTGGAGTAATCCGTAGTTCTTTTGTCCTCATTGCAAGAAGTCCTATAAATACTGGAATGTACGAAACTGCATTAATCACAAAACAATATCCTATCCCTACCCAAAGAATGAGGGCCCCTGCAATAGCGGGGCCAACAATTTTACATACACTAATAAGAAGTGCCCAAAGACTAAGCGCATTTCGTATTTCATCCTTTTGAACTAATTCAGGAACAAATGACTGTCGAGTTGGAGTATCAAAACAAGAAATGAGACCGAAGATAAATGCGCACACAAACACCATCCACATTTCCACTCGATCCGTAAGAACAAGTATCCCAAGAATCAATGCCTCGAGTGCAAACAACCCTTGAGTAAGAAAAAGAAATTTATATTTTGGTAATCTATCAGCAATCAGTCCTCCGTATGGGCCAAATATAAGTGTTGGCCCGTACTGAAACGCGAGCACGAGACCGAGCATTGTACCCGAGTTAGTGAGTTTCAACACAAGCCAATCCTGTGCGAGCGCCTGCAAAAAAGTGCCTGAATAAGAAATAATTTGTCCAAAAAAATAAAGCCGATAGTTACGTACTCGAAGAGAAGAAAATGTCCGATTCATTAATTGTTTCATGTTATGAAGTATTTTATCATAATAACAAAGAGAGAATCTCCCAGACTTGCTTAGCCGCCCAATCAAAAATCCCTCTTATGGCGGGGTTTTTGATTGGGTGACTTCAGGTTCACTAATTTTATTTTATGGATATGAGGGTTATGGATGAGTTGGGGGAGAAACTAGACTTTATCAGTAATCTCAAGATAAACGATCTGACTTAAATCGCCATTCAAAATTATTGGTTGCATCGCTATCATTTCTGAAGTGTAAGAAAGCTCAGGCAATGGATTCAAAATATATAATTTTTTATTTAGAATATGAGCAAATGCCATCTCTATGAGAGTATTGCCTCCAATGTACCCATCGATTCCTTTCTTTGGTGAATTTACTACGAGAACAACATCGTATCCTTTCATTTTTTCATAATAGCCACGAATCAAATCATTCTTAATTTTTCTTTCCGCTTTCTCTTCTGTAGTCGCACTAGGGTCTTGCCATTCCTTTAGGTGTTTTACTCCTTCTGGAATTTCAACTTCATGGCCCGTCGCAACCAATTGATCACGAGCATCCTCAATCTCTTTAGCCGCACTGATTGAACCGCAGATGATTATTTTCATAGATTAAGTATATCAAAAATACTGTCTCTGTTTTCTCTACTAAACTAGTCTTAATTTACATTAGAGCTAAATTCCCAATTCAGATCTTACCCTGGCAATTTCTTCTGCATCACCCTCTTTAAGCCCTTCCGCTTGTATATCACTAGTCCTACCGTCAGTTGATTGCTGAATATTTTTAACCAATAAAATTTGGTGTGGATCAATCCTATCTTTTCCATTTTCAAAATCATCTATACTACCTATTCTTGAATCAAGATTGGTTGGATTAAATTTTAACCCTATTTTAGTATCTTCACTTAATGATGTGACTGGCACAATATTGTATCCATTCCTCAAGAGAAATCTAACAGTGCCCGGGGTAAAAAAGGCTGCATGTATTGTTGCGACTCCCTCCGCATTTAAATTTGATTCTAGGTCAGTAAGCAAGGCATCGGCTACCCCCTTGAATTGCTTACCAGAATCCCTCAATTCTTCATCTAATTTTAAGTGATTAATCTTTGCTTCCTTCCCTAAAATTCTTCCAGAGATTATTCCACCTTTTCCTGTTTCAGGTAAAATACCACTAATCCCAAAACGTCCCTCTTTTACCTGAAAAGAGACAGGCATTTCAAAATTTCCCGCCTTGAGCGTATGAATATTTTTCCCCTCTGCTACATGCGGAGTAATGAATTCATCAGGAATTATAGTTTCATCATAAATTGATGATTCTTCAGATTCAGCAGACCCTTCCACAACAAGAGGGTCCTTTAGTTTATCCAGACTTTCCATTTATTCAGTATACCAGAAAATTAGCATCTCACTTCTACCTACTAACATAGTCTTAATTTTATATTGGGGCGGCTGGAGTCAGAGAGAATTGCGAGTACACTTTCGGTTACAAGTTGAATATTTGCCGTCGCAAAATCTGATGCGGCTAGAGAGAATCGGTCACAGATATTTTGCTCGTCGCCACTCACAAAATTCCGCGACCCCGCCTCGCGGCTCGTACTGTTGTACTCGCATCCGCTCCGGCCTTCGATTCTCTCTAGCTTCGCTGTAATTTAAAAAGAAAACACCCAGCAGAGGGTGTTTTCTTTTTAAATTATGGGCGGCTAGAGAGAATCGAACTCTCGATACGGGTTCCACAAACCCGAGTTTTACCACTAAACTATAGTCGCCATTACCTACTTCAAAGATATGAAGTAATCAATTTATACCAGAAAAATCGATATAAATCTAGTGATACTTGATTTAGAGTGGATTAACACCTAATTCAGAAATAATAATATTCTTCGGAGCGCTTATTATAAACCTTAAATTCTCAGCAACCTCCTTTGGGTCCATGGAATGTGATACATCGCGTGATGAGCCGGTAAAAAGATTTGTTTTCATAAGTCCTGGATAGAATCCAGAGACCGCAATACCAGAGTGAACAAGATCCATCTGTAAACATTTGGTAAATCCAGTGAGCGCCCACTTTGAAGCAGTATAAATTGATCGATCGATTTTTGCAGACAATCCATTTTGTGAAATAACATTAATTATTTTCCCATCCTTTTGTTCTTTCATAAATGGCAATACTGCTCGAGTAACAAACATTGTTCCTAAAACATTTGTATCAATCACTCTTTGGATCTCCGTCGAATTCACTTCTTCAAGATATCCACTGATCCATACACCAGCATTATTAACGAGATAATCTATTTTTTTATATTTTGTGATTATAGTCTGGATTGCCTTTTCGACTTCACCATATTTGCTAATATCAGCCACAGCAAAATCAACCCCCAATTCTCCCGCTACCTTTTTAAGCTTTTCTTCATTATGACTCAAGATAACCACTCTGTATTCGTCCTTTATACTCTCTGCGAGCGCCTTCCCTAACCCATCGCTTCCACCTGTGATCAGAACAACTTTCTTACCCTCTTCATCAATCATAAAATTTCTATTTATTTTAGAAAATACTGTTTAAAATCTGCGCTTAACACTTTATCTAATGACGCATAAGATAGCACAATTTCTGGTCTTCCAGCAACATAAGGACCGACCTGATAATCACTAAATATAATATGCATTCCATCGGGTTCCAAAGTCCAAGTTTTGAAATTCTCAAGGAGCGGCTTCGTACCATCAAGAGCAAAACTATATGTCTCAAGTTTTGGATCTATCTTTTTAAGTTCTGCAAGTGATAGTGTTGAAAGAGTGTTCAAGTAATCGCCAACAAAAAGATCACTTAAAGCAATCCTCTTTCCAGTATTAGCATCATATACAAACGTTGATACATCAGTGATACCATGGGCGCCACCTGAATAATAATATGTCTCAAAAGATACATTAATATACGGAAGTTTTGTAAAATCATTTTTCATTGTCGCCTTACTAATATATGTAAGTCCGAGATCTGATTGAGTAAGCACAGGATCTTTAAGCAGATCCTCGAAATCGGATTTTGATTTTTCTACTCCGTCTCTCGCCCACTTTTCAAGCTCAGCATTGATGCTGTTTTTCACTTTCTCTGGTATACCTGATTCAATCACTGGATATTCAGCTTCCATGGTGAATTTTTCTTTTTCGCTTCCCAAAGTTATTTTTTGAACAGAATATTTAAGCTCTCCCAGTCTATGAGTCGTTTGCAAAAAATATCCTGCACTAAAGGCAACAACAATCATCACAAGTAAAATCCAAAGATATCGTTTTTTCATAGACTTAGTCTATCACAAAAATACCCAACCGCTCAGAGAGGTTGGGTATTTAAGTATTTAATTAAATTTACTTGTTCTTTTTGAATCGCCCTCCGAATGACCCGTCCATGATATCAGTTGCGAGAACTTCAGTTCCTGAAACAGTTCCTTTTACAAATAATTTATCTCCACTTTTTATTTGAGAAACATTAGAATCCTCCTTCCCTTTTTTGACTCCTGCCCCACTCGCATCAACAATATAGACAATGTTATCTTTTGCGGTCAATGTCACTGTATTACCACTAATTGAGGTTACTGTTCCTATAACACCTTCGAACTTCTTTCCCAATCTCTTACCTTTTAGAACACCTTTCTTTCCACTGAAGATTTTGTCAGCGACTATTGAATTATTTGACACAGGTCCTAGAGCAAAGATCTTGTCGCCAATCTGAATATCACTAAGACTTATTTCTACATCCCTTGCCTTATAGAACTTAGCATTGCCCGTATCCACAGTAAACATCTCATCATCTTTTGTTTTGATATTTATGACATTTCCATTAATTGATTCTACGACCCCTGCTCTCCCGTTGTCTTTCGACATATGCTTTATCTGTCCGTTCTTTCGAGCAGAGATTCCACCGCCACTTGAGGCAAATACCCTATCCGAGAATGTGGCTCCGGTAATGATGAGAATTGCGGCTGTTAATGTAACTATTGTTGTTTTTTTTGACATATTTTTGATTTAGGTTTAATTAATTGAAATTTTGAATATAAAGAATATTAAGCCTGATAATACAGCGACCTGTAAGAATGTATACGAGAGGAGAAGGGATTGGGGTGCGAAGGGAAAAATTTGAACATAATTTCTTAGAAGAGATAAGATGTGGCACTCACAGGGTTAGTAAATCAAACGCGAGAGAAGACTCGGTCACAGATATTTTACTCGCCGTCGCTCGTAAAATTCTGCGACCCCGGCTCGTCCATTTTATGTACTCACAAAATGGGGCTGCGCCCTTCGAGTCTTGCGCGAGAGAAGAACTCTCGGCTTACAGCCGCAGTACAGGTTTCCCATTTTTTCAGATGAGTACATCCTCAAAAATATGGGAGAACCTTTTCGAGTCTTCTCACGCAAGCGCGTTCAGCGCTCGCTTCGCGCACAAAATATACAAAAAGCAGCTTCAATATGAAGCTGCTTT
>JAZKAJ010000011.1:0-66320 GCA_040389185.1 Patescibacteria group bacterium | reverse complement strand
GAGGTGCGTTGTTTACAAAAAAGAAATTATTTGTGCGCGGGAGAAGACTCGAACTTCCATGCCCTTGCGGGCGCTACCACCTCAAGGTAGTGCGTCTACCAATTTCGCCACCCGCGCATTAGGCCCTATACTACTAAAATTTGAGATAATTTCAACTTTTTGTTTTTCTGATACAATTATATGAACAAAAACACATATGGACACCAGTACAATCATTACGACAGTTTTCTCTCTTATTATTGTATTTCTCTTCGCTGTTCAAAAATTTAGTCACCAAAT
Source organism: Patescibacteria group bacterium (assembly GCA_040389185.1). GTDB lineage: Bacteria > Patescibacteriota > Minisyncoccia > Phycocordibacterales > CAIRYW01 > JAQBQZ01. Next base: position 66,041 of record JAZKAJ010000011.1, on the reverse strand, counting down.
TCAACGTGTCGCAGGAGACAGACTAAAGAATTTTTTAAATAATTGGACCAGCACACCAATAAAAGGAGTATTGAGTGGTACGCTCCTCACAACAATCCTCCAATCATCTACTGCAACAACAGTTATTCTTGTAGGGCTCGTAAACGCAAGCATTATCACCTCTCGAAATGCACTTGGAGTTGTTATTGGTGCCAACATTGGACCATCGATCAGTGCGCAGCTTGTTGCACTCAACATGACCTATATTGCACCGATTATTGTGATTGTGGGATTTATTATTTCCCATACCAAGACTCGATTCAAAAGATATGGCAAAGCTATTTTCTATTTTGGAGTTGTATTTCTTTCACTTTTTATCATCGCAAACATCATCTCCCCTCTTAAAGACAATGTTGATTTCCAAAACATTCTTGTCGCAATGTCGAATCCATATAAAGCAATCATCGCAGGAGCAATCATTACCGCAATACTCCAATCAAGCTCAGTATTTACAGGGATTGTGATTATTCTCGGAAGCCAAGGTCTCATTACACTTCCTGCAGCGATAGGATTTATGCTTGGATCAAACATTGGCTCTCCTCTTACCGCGATCGTCGCGAGCACAAGTGCAAGTTTTGAAGCAAAGAAAGTGGCAATAGCACAGATACTATTTAACATTCTTGGAGTTCTTATATTTATCCCACTTATATATCCATTCATGTCCCTCCTTGAAATCATAAGCCAAAATGAAACACAACAAATCGTAAACGCGCATTTCCTCTTTAATATAATCTGCGCAATACTCTGTCTCACCTTTTTTGATAAATTTGAAAAATTAGTAAAACAAACCACAAAGATTGTATATAAAAATTAGCAGCGTCCATAAATCGAACGCTACTAAGTGAACCTCATCACAAGACACGGACCAAGAGCTGCCTTTCGATCCAAGAAAGCTCTTCCCAAATCTCTAGTGCTCTTTTTCTGTCCACCCATCCTCGCGCGTTGATGTAACAAACCGGTTCATAACACCCGTCACCTGAAGCATTTATAATCATTCTGCCGAGCATTCCCTGTTCATAATTTGCTTCCAAAATGATCGAACTTTCTATGGACGGATCAACGCCCAACCTAACGATTTTTTCGTTTGAATGCATAAACATAACTTGTTTGGAGTTAAAGAACATTTTTTTGTGTGAGCACCCACCCACAACAAAAAACGAGCCCAATTAAGGACTCGTTTATTTTTTCATTTTGATTGAAAAGACCGACGAATCCTTAATTGGACTCGCTGACTAGTTCTGCTCCCGCATTTTCTGCCGCTGGAGTTTCATCTTTTCTCATCATCTCTGCTCGCATTCTCTTTGAAAGTTCTTTCTGAGCTTTGTCTCGGACATAATAGAGCTTTGCCTTTCGAACCTTTGCTCGTCTGACAACCTCGATTTTCTCGATAAGTGGAGAATACATAGGATAGATTTTTTCTACTCCGTATCCATTAGCAACACGTCGTACAGTAATAGTAGCCCCTGCTTCTACTCCGTGCTTTCGTGCAAGAACCATACCTTCGAAGATCTGGATTCGAGTCTTTCCTTTTTCTTGAATTTTCTGGTGTACCTTAACAACATCTCCAGGTCGGATATCCTGAGTTCGTCTTTCTTCTATGTTTACATTTGCTGTTTTTGCAGTCGCTTTCATATATAATTTAACTTAAATTGATTTAGAGACTTTATCATAGAATTCAAGCCATTGCAATGCTTGTATCTATAGTCCTATTTCCCTCATCGCCTCCTTAAAGTCTTCTGGAAACGGTGCCTCGACCTCGATGAGTCCACCTTTGAGATCATTAAATATCAGTCTTTTTGCGTGAAGTGCAAGTCTTTTGAATCCATATACAGCTTCACGACTCGGCGCATACAAGGAGTCTGCGACCACTGGGTGCCCCAGAGCTTGCATATGCACACGAATCTGATGAGTTCGCCCTGTCTGTGGCCAAAGCTCCAAGAGAGACGCTGGCATTGCATTCTTCACTACCTTAAACTTTGTCACAGCTTCTCGAAGCTCTCCTCGAGTCTTATTGCCTGTTGCCCATTTACGGACACTTCCTGTCGCTCGTCCGATCGGACGATTGATGATCCCTCGTTCATCTTTCATCTTTCCGTATATAAATGCGTTGTAAGTTTTTTTGATCTTTCTTTCTTTGAATTGTGCTTTGAGATGCAGATATCCTTCCTGTGTCTTTGCGATCAAAAGCACTCCAGAAGTGTCTTTGTCGAGTCTGTGCACAATCCCATGTCGGTCTATCATCTCGCCACTTTCAAGTTCAATAGACTCCCCCACATCTTTTGTTTCAGGATATTTTTTGACTACCCAGTCAGAGATCGTCTTGTCTTTCATTTTTCCATCACCATGAACAACGATACCCGCAGGCTTATTGATCGCGACAATATCTTTGTCTTCAAAGAGGATTTTAATATCATTCACAAAATTATATAGTTTTATTTCTAACAAGGTGGTAATGAGATTTGAGAAAAAAGTATCCAACAGTAGCAAATGTCACTACAGGAGAAACCCACTCAGGAAGATCAAATCCGAATGCATGAAGCAGCATAATGACTCCAAGGAAAAAAATTGAATACATCGCGCCGTTTTTGAGGAAGATATATTTCTTTACATTATCCACGTTTGAGATTGTAAGCTTCCGAAGTATGAATGCTCCAATCCCATTACCAATGAGAATAAGCGGGACAGAAAGTGTAAACGCGAATGCGCCGAGTACCCCGTCGATAGAAAATGTTGCGTCGATCACTTCGAGATAAAGAATTTTGCTCAAGTCTGATTTTTTTGAATGTCCATGCAAAAGATCTTTTTCGGCTTTCTCTGCATTCTCTTTAAATCCATGTGTGATGAAAAAAGCGGTGGAACCAATGACAGCACCGAATGCCATTATAGGATCAACCTTAAGCGCTTCCCACACCACAGCCGCGAGAATTGCAGATACGACAGCAAAAAACCAAACTCCCTGTCTATGAAAGAATGCTTCGCCCACGAGTCCATACGTTTTCTTCTCGAGAAAGAGCCAATGAAAGAAAAGAAAAACAAGGAATATTCCACCACCTGCCATTAGTATTGGTGCTGAACGGTGAATTGACTCTGCAACTATTGGGTCGCTTGAAAGTGCTGCAGTAAACGCCCCAAAGAATCCAAGTGATGGATTTGTAACATAAATAATAAGCCAAGGAAGAAGTCCTCGAACAACAAAGACCGCGAAGATAATTCCATAAAAAAGAAACCACTTTCTCCCCTTTGGAGACATGGTTTCGAGGACCTCTGCGTTAACAATAGCGTTGTCCGCACTTGAGATGATTTCGAATAAGGCGAGACCGAAGATGGTGAGGATGGATGCTGTAATCATGATTTGTGTATTATAACATGAATTTTATGCTTTATTATTAACCAGGAAACAAATCTTCTCTATCCAGGCCATAATTTTTAAGAAAATTTTTGTGTCACAAACATATAAATCAAAAGTTCCATATGGCAACGTTCCCCTGTTTCCACTTCCCGCTTTACTTAATTTTACATAAGTTTTGAAGAATTGAGTTTTTGGTATACCTGTCAGATCGGACCAATAATTCTCACATTTTTTTGCATTATTTTCAGAATGAGTATGAATATGTCCTTTGAATTTTTCATCTGGAACTAAACATATCTCCTTAAAAAACCGGAGCATTATTTTTATGACTTCTAGATCACTGTTCGAGATTCGAGCCATTCCCTTTTTAGTTTTTCCGCCTTCAGCAAGATAGAGCATGCAGCCTATTATCTTTAACTCTCTTTGAGTTATGTGATCAAAATCTTTCTTTGCTTCCGTTTTCAATATATCCACCTTTTCTTTTTCTCTTAACAATCGAATATCTCTCCTTTTTTCTATTACATCACGAGAAGATCCTTTCATTCTAAGATCCTGTTTAGTCTTATCACTCAGCACAACATCTCTAACCCAAACACTTACACTAGCCTTAGCAACTCCAAGAGATCTGGCTATTTCTTTGAGAGAAAGACCCTTCCGTCTCATCTTTATTGCTTTTTGTTGTTCTTCAAATTTCATAACTATATACCAATAAGTATAACACACAGGTTCAATTATTTGAATAATCTGTCAAAATAGTTTATTCTTTCCAAGTGAGGGCGATTAGCTCAGTTGGTAGAGCGCCCGATTTACACTCGGATGGTCACAGGTTCGAGTCCTGTATCGCCCACAAAAATACAAAAACACCAGATAATATCTGGTGTTTTTGTATTTTTGTGGGCGATAAGAAAGTGCTAAACGCACTTTCGTTAGGACTCGAACAGCGGAGCTATGTTTTGAAAGCTTTCAAAACAAGTGAGCTGGTGCCTAGACAAATTTTGCGGGTAGCAAAATTTAGTCGAAGGAGAGACTCCTGTATACTATATATTACAATCTTTTTCCATCCCTCCCCCACTCCTGAATCTTCCCCGCCTTTCTCTCCATTGTATCGGCAATTCGCACCATCTTAATATTCTTTTCTGGCGCCACTTTAAAATGTTTCAAACTATCAAGAAGTTCAGATATTTCCCAAAGGTCTTTTTCTTCAGTTGTCCAATTCTTTTTGAATTTGCGAAGATCATAAGGTTCCGAAAAACTTCGAAGCGTCTTTGCTCCATCAACATCCATAAACCACTCGTGAAAATATGACATCGCAAGTTCTCGAGTAGTCTTGTAAACAGGATCACGATATCTTATCGTTGCATGATTAGTTTTGCTCACGCATCCCCAATATCCATTTATTTTAAATGGTGCGATCACATGATCAACATCATTATCTGTTGATTTCATATCCATAATTAATGGCTTGTGGCCGCTTATCCAAAGTGCGAGCGCCGCGAGTAGTGCACCTTCAAGGCAGTGAGCTTTGTTTTCCCGAAGTGTTCTTCGAGGAGACTTGTTGGTCTCCCCGTCTAATTCAAAGTTGGTTGGAATGTCATCAATGAAGTTTTGAACTTTAATCGGCGTATTGAGACGACGAAGAATTGAGAGTTCATGTTTTGAAAGATCGGAAAAAAAATTATTCATATTGATTATGATAGAAATAAAATTGTGCATATGCAAGCAAAAAAACTATCAAGTGAAACCCGAAGTCACTTTGCATTGACAATAAATGAGAATCGCGATAAACATTTGATATATGAATATAATTGTTCCGTTACCAAAAAGTCCACTTCCCCACAAGGGACGCATTGGGTCTCGAGAGCAACAAGATTGGTATTCCGGACTTGTTCACACAGCCACACTTGCAACACTTGATCCTTCAAGTGAAGTATGGGTGATCACCGCCCTTAAGGTTGACGACTATCAATCTGAGGCAGATCTTTATCTCGAAACTCTTCTGAAGTTAGGCGTCCCGGCGCACCAGATCAGGGTCTTCAATGAGGGCTACGAGACAATGGGTCAAATTGATTTTATTGAGAATAATACTCTCCCGAGTGATCCAATCACCCTCTTCGTTGCTCCCACACATTACTTGCGAGTCATCTGGTTCACAAAGAAGATCAAAAATGTGAAGGTGGTGATTGCTTGGGGACTTCCTCGCATTCTCGAAGCTGTCACGGATTGTATTTTTACCGTTCTTTTTCCAATAGCAGATCTCCTCGGGCAAAGGGCTCGTGTCAAAAAGATCATCCTTAGACGGAGAGAAGCTAACAAGCAATTTTAAAGTTAAAGCCGGCACGAAAGTGTCGGTAATTTTTTATTTAAAAAAATCCCTCAATTTTGTATACAAGATCTTATATACTCCAGAAGCTGAGCTCGATTCTCTTTCAAAAACGAAACTTTTAAAATTTCTGAGTCGAGTGATGCATCAGTTTTTGTGTGATCCAAATAGTAATGATCGCTCATAGGCCAGCTAATACTTAAGGTAAGTTGATACCACCACTCAATCGCATATTCCAATTCATTAAAATCAAATTCAAAACCACAATTTTTTAGATATCCCGCACAAAAAGCTTTTGAATACTCACCTTTTTCTTGATAGTGTTCAAAATCTCTTCGTATCACACACATGTTAAATGATCTAATGAATTCAAGATACGGATTTGCTCTACCACTTATATCCCAATCGCATATACCAATTATTGATCCTTTTTCATCAAAAAGAATATTTCCTTTGTGAAAATCTCCGTGACAAATAGTCTCGAATGTGGCACCCCTTCCCCGAAAACTACTTTCTTTCAACAAAGATATTTTGAGATCAACAAAATTAAGTGCTTTCTTATCATACTCATCATGAACCTTTTTATTATTTATCGTTTCTATTATTTTTTCTAAATTTTCAATACTCTTTTCTTTGGTGGGCACTATCCAAGAAACAATAGGCTGAATTGATTTATTAATAGGCACTTTCATTGAAATCGAATGGATTGTGCCGAGAGTTGCACCGAGAGACTCTGCCAACTTTATTTTTTCTTCCAATAATTCTGGTTTATATTCCTTATGCTCTAGGTAAGGAAAAACTGCATACATTTTTTCATCAATAATGTAATGCGCTTGATTTGAAGCTGTTTTTAAAGGGAGTACGACCGGTAATGAAGAATTCTCCGACACGAAGATTTCAACCGCTTCCGAATTCTCTCTTCTATCCGCATCAGTCTTTTTATAATTTTTAATGAAAAAAAACGTGCCACCAGTTGTTTTAACAATTGCATTATGAGCACTAATTCCTTGGGCTGATGAGCCCACATATATTAATGACGAGAGATTATATACTTCTGAAATATGGTTTAGGAGGTCTTGTTCCATTTGTTGAGTATAACACCAATCAATTAAGCTATAAAAATAAGGGATGTAACTCTAAAAAAAATTTCTTACTATAAAAACCGCAATCGCAGTAAATGCAACAATAAATTCAAGGTAAAAAATTGGACTTTTCACAAGATGTGGTAACAACTCTTTCCAGCTCGACAAAGTCATATCAGGTTTTCGAAACAGTGTGAATCTTTTTTCTGAGAATGGTTTAAGCCATTGGATACCAACAGATGAGAATATCGAATCACACAAGAGATGACTCCATGAACAAAGCCATATGAGAAGTCCTAATACCTTCCCAAAATTTGAATCAGTGAATACATAAACAAAGAGCCCAATGAGAAGCCACAAAAGAGGCATATGAGTTATGTGGTCACGATGGCCTTGGAGAGCCGAGATGCCTGTTGTTTTCTTTTTCAAGAAACTATAAAACACATCTATGTCAGGTGCATCACCCAAAAGAGAACCAAGTGTGAGAAGAAGTGCTTGCTCATTTGGAGTAAGTGAGAAGCCCGCAAATGTAACAACTCCAAGAGCTGTTAAATACCCTGCTGCAATGTGTCCTGGGAATACCATGGGGTTATTTTAACATAAGACATTAAACTAAATTTCCAAAAGTTCAGCGATCAATTGCTTATTTTTCGATTTGTGGTTTTTCAAATGATCAAGATACTCTTCGCGAGAAAAATCCTTAATTGATTCAATATCTTGATCCTCATTTTCTTTATCAAATTTTTCACGAAGCTCTTCTATATCCAAATTAAGTTCAACTTCAAAATAAAAATGTATATCTGTCTGACATGCCAAGTAGATAGATTTGAGATAGATTTCTTTTACATCTGATTTATGAATACTTCCCTCCTCTTCCAACTCAATATAAAGTGCATTAAAAATATCATTTCCTGTAGATAATTCGAGAGGTTTTTCAATCAGACCACCTAAAACATCTGTTACATTATGATTGAGTGACTTCCCCGAAAGTTCAACCATTAGGTACCTTCTATCTGCAGTTTTTATCGTTGAATCCACAGTACAACCCTTTTTATAATATTCGGGAGGCAAGTTAAAGTATTCTGGAATTTGCAGAAGCGACACTCTAGTTTTAAATTCAAGCGTACCAAAATCAAGAAAGATCTTGTTCTCTTTAGCCTCTAAAGAATTAAGTCTGTATGAAGTGCCGTTATAGCAAATCTGACCTTTTTCATCAGCATCTTTTTTCTTCGCTTCCCAGACTGCATCGATCTGACTTTCAATAGAAGAATCAATCTTCCGATTAGATTCACTTACGGAAACGATCAAATCTTGAGGAGAAAATTTTCCAGATGCGAGGATTTTTGTTGGTACCATATCATAGATATTAAACCCTGAAGGAGTATTAGGCAATTATAAATCAGATATCCGTGGCATATAAAAATCTTTTGAGAACCTCTTTCGAAGCTCACCTGATTTTCGCATATTTCTCGAAATTTTCATTCGAACTTTATATTTCTTGTTGATTATTTTTTCGAAAATTTCTTCATCTTCTTTTGTAATACTTTTTCGAGTCCTATAAAAATGTTCTATGTCCAAAGAAAGTTTCCGGTCGATAAATACTTCAATAATAAAGTCTCCAAATATATGAAGATACTGCTCCAGTTTAAATTTCTCTTTACCCCCAATATTAACCCCGAAATATTTGCTTCGGTATTCGTCTCTGAATTTCTTGTCGAGAATAGTATCACCTCCAATAGTTGCAAAGATGTGTTTTTGCTTCTTTTCAAAAACCTCCAGAATATCTTTCTCAACCTCACTTCTCCCTATAACGAACCAATAGTGTGGATCAAAAAGAATAACAGGAATGTTTTGAGGTACATAATCAATCAGTATATTTGTGATGTGAGCCCAGTATGTGTCGAGAGATAAAAGACTTGGAAATTGATACGAAATAGATTCTCCATTCTTAAGATCAAAAACCGCATCGGTGTTTTGAGTACTTGTGCCAAACATTTTCTGAATTCTTTTTACCCATACAAGACTCAAGAAATATGTCCCGTCCACTTTCGCCACCACCTCATTATCAAGGAGAAACCCGAGCGACTTATATACCGCCTGTTTCGTTGTATTTGCACGAAGCTTGTTTATTACCAATACCAAATCCGATCCATTTGTATATGGCTTTTTAGCGAGGATCTCAATAACCAGATCTTCAATACTTTGTTTTTTGGAGATTATCATATAGAGCTTAGTCAACTTTTTGTTGACTATCAAATATAAATTACCTTGTTTTTTGAATTATGTCAACTACCCTACTATACTTCCCTATTATGGAATTAGTTAGATCAGAACAACTGAATTACCGAGATTATCTTGAAGGCACCCAAATGCTTCTCGATCAAAGCCAAGAAGAAAGTGGCCCCTATACTACCGAAGTACTCGGTCGGAGTTTTGTTGTACTTCCTAACGTCTTTTCACCAAAATACTTTAATGACACAGAAATATTCGCAAAACACTTGCCTGTGAGACCTGGTGAAGAAATGCTTGAAATTGGACCCGGGACAGGAGCGATTTCGATAAATGCAATTTTAAACGGATCATCAAAAGTTGTGGCGGTAGATATAAATCCAAGCGCAGTCGAAAATACAAGATTAAATATCCAAAGGTTTGGACTAATAGACAAAATAGACGCCCGACAAGGTGATTTATACGCACCAATCAGACAGGATGAAAAATTCGACACTATATTCTGGAATACCCCTTTTGGATACATTGATGAAGAAAATATAAGCAGCATCCAGAGATCTGTTTTTGATCCAAAATACAGATCGACTAGAAAATTCATCGAGGAGGCTCACCTCCATCTCAAACCAAACGGTCGCCTACTTATTGGATTTAGTAGCACGCTTGGAAAATTAGACACTCTCCAAGAAATAGTATCGGGTGCCGGATTTGAAATGGGACTTATATATAAAGAACAATCGAGTGAAATCCATCCGGTTTCATTTGAAATCTTTGAAGCTAAATATAAAAACCATGAATAACGCATTAATATTTTTAGAAATAGCGATTATTGATTTTACGATTGTACTCCTCGCATGGAAGGCAGGTACTCATTATCTCATTGCAACAATAATAGCAAACGCCGTAATGACAAGTATCTTTGTAAATAAATTAATTCCAATATTTGGTTTTAACACAACAGCAGGAGAAGCATTTTATGCATCTATTTATATTGCAACAGATATTCTAACTGAACATGAAGGAAAGCAGGTGTCATATCAATCAATCTGGATGGGATTCGTGGGGCAAATTATGCTTATAATATGCAGCATGCTTGCTTTACAATTTACTTCTGCACCGGAAACAGCAAACATAGCTGATGCAATGGTGACATTATTCACCCCAATCCCCCGAATAGTAACAGCGAGTTTTATTTCATACCTCATATCACAAAGATTTAATATTTGGTTCTATAGAGTAATTAAAATAAAAACTTCAGACAAAAAATTATGGCTTAGAAATGATTTGGGAACTATCACTTCCCTTGCAATAGATAGTTTAGTTTTCTTTCCACTAGCATTCTTAGGTTCTGTTAGCACAGAAACACTTTTAACACTTATTTGTACTGGATGGATTTTCAAAGTACCACTTGCCCTCATAGACACTCCATTTATCTATTTCAGTTATTGGATTAAGGGTATGACTCCTCCAGATTTTAGAAAGGAGTAAAATAAAAAACGTACCAACCTAAGTTAGTACGTTAATAAGTGTCTCAAGACATCATTCCCTATGTAGGCAATTTATTCCTGAGCCCTTCCCACTTTTCCATCCCCTGCAGAATCTTGAAGGTGTTTTCTGCACTGAAACCGTAAGTTTCAAGTACTGAAGTAAGATCAATAATGTTGCCAGGAACAGGATTGATAAACCACTCTAAATTTCTGCCGTCATACCTCGAGAAACGATGATCTTGAGCATCGTCCGCCTTCGGATAGAAACCTGCATTATGAAATGCAACACTGAGTTTACTATCTACCGCGAGCTTAAACCTCGGACGGCAGTTATCAGCTGGGCCTAGAGCGGAGTTTCTGGTATAAACATTTGTGCTCATAATTTGAATTGATCTTGATTCGCTGACAGAGAGAAGAAAGACACCTTTGCCATCGCAACCATGCCCAGCAATCAGCACTGCCTGATCATCCATAAAACCAGTCTTCTTATGGTCAACGAAGATAGGAATCATGTCGAGTACGTTTGTTGGAGCGACAAACTCCTTGAATACGAGTCTGGAAATTTCTCCAATCACCTCCACAGTGCCTGAGTAGATGCTGCCGCAACAACAATCAGATGTTCCGGCGATAATTTGATGTTCGTTATGGAAAACAACGCTAAAGCCTTTTTTATCAGGTGGTGTGAATTCCTGACCTTTGTGTGTAATAGTGTTACTGATGAGTTTCATGATTTGATTAGGGTTTGGGTAGATGTAAATGATCAAATTTAACTATGCACACTTTACAATGTATAGTATCTATAGTAAAATAGTAATTACTAAATTAAGTATATATACCTAAATATACTTAATATATAAGGATAATTTAGTCATATATTTTGTAATATAATTACGACAAATGAAGAAAGAAATAAAAGAATTGCTGTCTTCACTCGACCTAAACCCTATTGAAGCAAGGGTATTTATGGCTTCCCTAGAGATTGGCTCTGGCCCGGCAAGTACAATCTCTGAGTCTGCCGGACTTAATAGAGTGACTACGTACGAAGCATTAAAACGACTATCCAAAAAAGGTTTCATCAAAATTAGAGCTAAGAAAAATAGCTCAGTGAAATACTTTGTTCCCGAAGATATTGATATAATAAAAGAAAAGTTGGAAAACAAGAAAGATGAATTGACCGAGACCATAAAGAAAGTTGATGAATTCCAAGATGAGTTTAGAGCGTTCTTCACAGTAAACGAGGATAAGCCTACTGTTCTATTTTTTGGAGGTAAAGAAGGTATCAAATCTGTTTTACAAGATACACTGAAACAAAAACCAAAAGAGATTCTATCTTTTGCATCAGGTGAATCACTTGAAGAAGGATTCGAAGACAAGTTTTTAGAAAACTATTGGAAAAAACGAGTTAATCTCAGTATTCCTACTCGTGGTATTCTTCCCTCAAATACTAAGTTTGAAACTAGATTACATCCAGAGAGAAATAAAAAGGAGCTCAGAGAACTCAAATTTATCTCGCCTGATCTTTTCAAATTCAAGAACGAGATAGACATTTATGGAGATAATGTTGGCATCACTTCTCATGCAAAAGGAAATGAACATGGAATAGTAATAAGAAGCAAAAGTATTGCAGAAAGTATGAAATCTGTATTTGAAGTGCTTTGGTTACAAAACTAAATTGGCAGTGCTCCCGGTTGGACCGCGAGTACGCTTATCGATCCTTACAGGATCAGTACACCTTTTGGATAATTTATTTCTTAAAATCATAAATTATACTCAAAAGGTTTTCGATTCCTGGACGCAAGCCATCCCAGGCTTGCTCGGGGGCATAACATATAAAAAATCTCAGATATTTGATTCTATGGATTAGATTTTGTAAATCGTAATCCAAATTTATAAGAGCCTTATTGTTGAAAAACGATAGGGCTTTTTGTTTATCTTTGTGCCCCCGCGAGGAATCGAACCTCGAATAACGGCTTAGAAGTCCGCAGTTATATCCATTTAACTACAGGGGCAATTGGGCGAAAATACCTAGAATCAATCTCAAAATTAATGAATAATATAAAATCAAAAATTTCGAAGGAAAAAATAAAGGATGAGGAGGAAGTCATAACTGTGTTATGTCGACCGACGAAACTTTATTTTTTACCGAAATTTTTGGTTTTAGATATTCAAGCATTCTTATTAGATGTTTGAATACGCGCTTAATTTTGAGATGGATTCTATACAAATTAACACAATTATCGAGCTGGGTCAACGAAGACTTTTTTGTCAGTCGCAATAGTTTGAAACTCCCCCGCCCTATCGTCGTATTTCACGATCATTCCGCCAAGCGCTTTGGTATTTATTGGGGATTTTGCCGCTTCGCTTGAGATAGTGTTATCGCTAGTTCCGATATTTAAATATAGGTTGGTATGCCAAATGATCGAGATGAGAATAGACAACATAAACAAAGAAAGAACGATCTTCCAGTCTTTATCAGCATCACTACCAATATTCGCAAATGAATGCTTAATTTTTTTAAAGAAAATTGTAATAGAAAATTTTTTCATTTGTTTTGATTATTCGTTTACCTGATCTGGCGTTTCTCCTGTTCCTTGATCTGGAGTCTTAAGATCCACCTTCTTTACTGCCCAGACATCTAGGTTCACTTGAAGCTTCCACACCTTTGTTGTTGTTGCGGTCTTGCCTTTGGTTGCTTCAAGTGTAACTTCATCGTTTCGAAGTGAAAATGAATTAACAGTTGATTTGTAAGGTAATCTCTCAAGGAGCCCTAAGAGATTTATAAGCCCCGACCAATTACCCTTTGCCGAAACAACCATATTTATTTTCTCCTTACCGAGTGCATCAAGCTCCGGTGTATTTTGTTCAACAACTGAGTCAACTGAGCCAGTGACGTCAACATTCTTCATCAAGCCTTCGATCATTTGAATAAAATCAACAATTGAATCTTGCCCCAAAAAAAGCTCCGAGATCTTGTTGCCATCTTCGACAGTACCTTTGAGATTCTGTTCGATAACATCCAGACTTTTTAGTGTTGACTCAAGCGTTTGTGATTTTGACTTCAAGTCTCCCGCCTCTGCTTTGTTTGATGCGAGAGAATTATAAAAATAAATATAAAGGCCAGATGATAGCCCGGTGATCACGAGTGCAAATATAATTAAAATGTTTATCTTGTTTTTCATTTTTTTAATCTAAAACTTACCCAAAAGTGTCATATTAAAAGGGACGTCGATTTGTTTGGCAAGATTGGATACAGGTAAATCAACTTTTTCAAACATAAGCTCTTTTTTTAAATTGTTTGAGAAAGTAATGAGACTTGTTCGATCTTTTGCTATTCCTTGTATATTAAGTGAACTTTGTGATTTATCACCCCTGGTGTAATTGATAGAAGAAATAGATATATCGTTTGTCACATTGTCCAAAAGCATACCGACAGCTCTATAGATCATCGTCTCGTCAGGTTTTGCAAGCGAGAGATTTGATTGGATCGCATTCATGGTTGCCGTAAGTCCCTCTTTATCTTTTATTTCTACCTGGTTGGTAAGACTAGTGAGATCTGCTTCGTACGATATCTTTTCTGATTTAAGTGAAATATATGATGGAAACAAAAGCGCACATCCGATAATAAAAAAGAGGGAAACAAAAATAAGAGCTATGACAACGAGCCTCATTCGATATTCTCGATATAATCTTTTTTTGTGTTGTTCGGGAAGTAGTGTAAACATTTTAATAAACGGTTATTTTTGAATTAGATAAATTTAATCATTAGTTGGAAGCACGAGTCCAAGCGCTGTTGCATAAGAAAGTGAATCCTCAAAAGAAATCTCGGGTACGAGGTTTTTGTAATAATTAATATTCGCCCACACATTTGAAACCTTCACTGGCATCTTGAGTGATGATGAAAGGTAGTCCGCAAATCCAGGAATCGCCGCATCCTTTCCACAGAGAATTATTTTTTCTACTGGAGATCCTCCCCCGTTTGTTTGCTTCAGCCAATACGCTGACACTCGTTGAATCTCATCTCGAAGAACCGAGATCGTGGTTGCAAGACCTGTTGCAAAAGATTCACCATCCCCACTTGTCTTGAAAAGTCCCTCTTTATATTTGATCTTTCTCGCCTCTTCAATATCCACATTGAATTGTTTTTGGATAGCACTCGTAAGCTGCGCTCCACCAAAACTTGTCGTAGAGCTAAATTGTACAAATCCATATTCAACAACTCCGAGCATCGTCTTCTCTCTCGAGAGATATACAAGAAGATGACTTCCTACATAATTCTTCTTTACAATTGATCGTGAGAGCGCCCCTGATTCCACCATATATGATACTGCAGTCATTCCGCATTCTTCCAAAAGAGAATTGTATTTGTTGACCACTTGCCGAGATACCACCGATACTACCGCAATCTTAATATCCTTTTTTGGGAGGATATAATAGTCAAAAAGTGCGTCGGCATCCTGAATAGGCACATTTTCTTCAAGATGAAATTCGATGTTGTTCTTGATCTCCTGTGGTGTATCTCCTGCCACCTCCACCGTAAAGAGATATGTTTCTTCTTCTGGTAGTGCCACTTTTACATAAGTAACTCCGTCTGTCTTTTTAATTTCTCGGAGTGTTTTTTTGAGAGATTCGTTTGTGAGGATATTATCACCCGGCTCAAAAGCTCTGCGCCCATATCGTCCAAGCTTGAAACTTTCTCCCGTACTTACAAGTTCAGCAAAATGAAGTGACTCTCGACCAATATCGAGGCCAACATAAGAGAATTTTAGAAATCTCGGTGTAGGAAAAAATTCAAAAATCTTTTTGATCATTGTAATAAGTATACCAGAAAATTTAAGGACAGACATCACAGGATGGTCCTTAAATTTTAATTCCTAATTTCTAAATTACGATTTCTAATGAAATGATTAAAAAATCAGTCGCTTCCCTTCGGGAAGCGACTGATTTGTATTTTTTTAGAAATTAGGAATTAGAACTTAGAAATTCAATTAAAAGCCTGAGCTTTTAATTGGCACTCGTTCCCTCTTCCACCGCATCATCCGCCTTCAAAAGTGAAAATGGTTTGTCTCCTCCTCCGAGCGCGAAGAGCATTCCATTACTTTCCATACCCATCATCATTCGAGGTGCGAGGTTTGTGACGAACATACATTTCTGCCCCACAAGCACGGATTCGTCAGGAAAATATTTTTGAATCCCTGAGAGGATCTGTCGAGGACCTGACTCTTCTTTGAAATCAACTTTGAGTTTTAAAAGCTTGTCTGATCCT
This sequence comes from Patescibacteria group bacterium, assembly GCA_040389185.1. GTDB lineage: Bacteria > Patescibacteriota > Minisyncoccia > Phycocordibacterales > CAIRYW01 > JAQBQZ01. The sequence continues at coordinate 50,275 of JAZKAJ010000011.1, read as the reverse complement.
TCTATTTTTTCAGCACTGAGGATCTTGCCCAGTGTTACCTCGATTTTCTTTAGATCATCAATACTTATCTTTGGATCAACTTTCATTTCTTCTACCACCTTTTCTTCTACTTTTATTTCGTCTGACATTTTATTGTTTTATATTTTTTAATTGATCAACATATGACTGCAAAATGATGGCTGCTGCTGATGCATCTATCATAGCGCTATCCCCCTGGATCCTTGATGCACCATAAGTGCTATAAAATTCTGGCTGTAATATTACCTCGACATCAAGTTCAGCTTCAAGAACCGCCTTGAATTTCCGAATATCTTCCATAATATCGTTATCCGTACCGTTCAGGTTTTTACTTTCACCAAGAATAATTTTTGAGATATTTTCCTTTTTTTTAATCTCGCCAATAGTCTTCAAAAGATCCTTGTCGTTATTTATAACAGAACGAGGAAACGCCATACCGCTCTCTGTATCAGCAGTTGCAAGCCCTACCCTCTTTGAACCATAATCAATACCCAAAATTCTCATATAGAATAGTATACCCCAATTTGTGAATTCCAGCTTTTTCTGCTAACATAGCCAAATATTGGAGGAGTCGCATAGTGGTTTAGTGCACCTGTCTTGAAAACAGGAGTGCCGCAAGGTACCGCGAGTTCGAATCTCGCCTCCTCCGCCCAATACAAAACAAGAGCGCCTTATATGGGCGCCTTTTTTGTTGGGCGGAGGAGTGCAGTGCCGGGGCGCACTGCTTGCGAGATTCGAAGCCCGATTGAGCATAATGTGTGAGGTATCGAAACAAATTATCCAATCGGGGTACTGATCGTGTAACGATCGAAACTCTCGCCTCCTCATTTATCGACAATTATATATGTAGATATATAATTAGACTCGTGAAATTTACACTACCAACTCAACATGCCCCAAACAAAGAAGTTACTATTAACGGGTTAACAATCTCTCCCGCAACCCGAGTTAAGATAGAGGTTGGATTTGGGACGATGTATTGGGACTCAATGAATATTGAATTTAGTGAATGTAGTCAAAACACAATCAACGAATGGGTAATATTTCATAACATAATTTTTAATGATTATATTTCTCTGGAATGGTACGAAAGTACAAATTTTGATACGGATAAGATGATACCCGAAGGTGAGTGTAATTATCTTTTAGATTATTCTGACATATCAAATAAAATATATTTCCCAAATAATTACCCACATATTTTAAGATACGCGGATTTATATAAAAAATATCTAGACCAGTCTAGAGAAAACAAATCCTTAATTAAGGCTTATTTTAATAGTAAAGAAAATACAAGGATTACCACCGAAAGAACTATTAGAAATTCATCCTTTCTGCGCATCTTGGTTCTATTCTCTATAACGGAATCAATAATAGGAACAGCACCTAAATGTCCTGGAATAGTTGAATGTAGTGTTCATGGAAAAATTCATTCTCATAGTAAAACAACATCAAAGGAGTGGATCGAGCATCGCCTTTCAGAAATAATCAAAGATACTGAACGGGTAGAAGAATACTTAAAAGTAATTTGGGAAATAAGGCAAAAAATAAGACACAAAACCGTGCACGAGGCACTGATTCCAAAATCATCAAACATCATCCAGGATGAAGGAGAGATTGTTTGGGACTGGTCAAGGACGAGTGAGGAGTGGCGCGAGAATTCAGTAGCATTATTAAGTCTCATGCTTAAAATGGATGAAATAACAAGGAATCTATTATTGAATAAAATTTTTAACTTGAACTTGTTCCCTGAACTCAAACCCTTAAGATCTAAAAGAGTGGTAAAATAACCCTATGCCCAAATACAAACTCGTCTTCACAGTTCCCCTCTCCCACGCAGACACTGTTCGCCAAGCTATCGGCAAAGCTGGTGCAGGCACATATCCCAACTATTCATTCTGCAGTTTCAGTACACGAGGCATAGGAAGATTCAAGCCTGAAACAGGTGCAACACCAGCAATCGGTGAAGTCGGAAAATTTGAAGAGGTGGAGGAAGAAAGAATTGAATGTCAGATTGATGCAGATAAAGTTGATGAAGTATTAAAAGCACTCCGAGCAAGTCACCCATACGAAGAAATTGCATACGATTTATTCCCTCTCGAAACAAGAAAATTCTAATAAAAAAATAAAAATGGAGTCCCGATTGCTCAGGACTCCACGTGGGATATCAACGACACTTGCCTTATTTCATGGCCTGCGACAACGCTCGAGTAGTGCGCGAGCTTGCGGAAGAAGATCGTTCTGATACTCAGTCGAAACCGTGAACCCGAGGGCTTCAGCGACGACATAAGTGACGACCTCATCCACGACAGCGGGTGCTCCCGAGAATGAGATAAAGATTTCATACTTCCCGTGCCACGACACGACGCAGCCGCCGTACTGACCCTTCTCAGGATCTGCACTTTGCGAAGATGCATATTCCCCTTCGCTTCCCGCAGTCAGGCGACGAGTGGCGAGGCGACGGATTTTTTCGTGGGCGAAATAGGCAGAATCAAATGCCTTTTCTCCCGGGGCTCCGAGTTCGCGAGATTCGAGGGTGCTTCCTTCTGGTCCTTGCACCAGAATAGCAAGGATTCCACCCCTGCACTCTTTCTCAGAATTGTGCATCACAGTAAGTGCAGCAATGACTTTGATGATGGTTGTATAAGAGAGCTGCGAAAAGACGCGGCCGGCGGTAATCGGTGTTTTCATAGGTTACGAGAGGTTGATTCGTTAGATATCGAAGAACTGTCTTACCATGAGACAGTTCTTTAGATACTGTCGAACGGTTAGACTAACGCGAAAACAATACCACGAATTTTCAATTTTACAATGCGCGTATTTCAAACCTCTCAAAACTGTCTCAGTTGTCTCATTTTATAGAAAGTCCACCTTAGACTCAAGTGCCTCGAATATTCTCTGTAAAAATCCTAGAATATCCTTATGACACTTGAGTCCTCTATCACTTAACTCCAGTGGCCCGCCAATAAGAAAAAACACCGTGCAGATGCAGGTGTTTTTTCTTATTGGCGGAGGCAAGTTGCGAAGCAACTTGGTTTTTCTCCGAAAAACAGGCGAGATTCGAACAGCGGAACACACGAAGCGAAGCGTAGTCGCCGATGAGCTCATCGGCGGTGTGAGCTGGTGACCAGACAAATTTTTCGGGTAGAAAAATTTAGTCGAGGTCGAAACTCTCGCCTCACCCAAAATATTTAGCAGTATTTCTATATTTTGATATAATCCTTACATGAGTAATTTTGATGATCTCTTGCGTAAATCTATGGAGAACGGACAGCAACCTGTTCAAGATGAGTTACCTCAGACCGAATCATTTGATAATCTATTAAAACGCAAACAAATTGAGAGCCAAGTGGTACCACAAAAAATACCATCAAAGCCTGTGCCACCGACTACGAGAACTGGTCTTTTTGACACATTTCTGAAAGAACAACTTGTGAAAAATGGAAACGTAGAATCGACACCTGTCCCAATAGTAGCAGCATCTCAACCGAAGATGGTTCAAACAATACCTAATACTCCACCACAATTCTCTTTCTCAAAAGAACCTTTGGAATTCAAAGATCGTCCGATTACCAACGAAACTCTAAATGAAACTTACGGCAATCAAGGACTAGAATTAGGCAATGAAAAAATAGTGCTTGGCGATTTGGATGATGACGGCTATAAAATCATTCATGCAAATATGAGACACAGACAAGAAAAAAGTCATGGGCAAGATGGATTTGGCATATCTCCAGACCGAAAAACATTCTGTGTTGCCGATGGGATGGGAGGCGCTCCACACTCCGGAGATATAGCCAGATTTTTATCACACGAGCTCACAAAAGATAACAATTCATGGGAACAAGCCTTTGAAGATGGAGGTCTAGAATCGCTTATTGAGAAATTTATTGAAGATGTGAGAGCAAAAGATCCAGCAATTAAAGCAGATAAATTTAATGGCCACACCACAATGTCCCTTTGTAGAATCAATGACGATGGTTCTGTGAACATACTTCAGCTTGGTGATTCACCAGTATACGTGAAAACAAAAGATGGAAACTTGATCTCTTATGGAGATGACAATATAAATGATGCTGATACTGGTATAGCGCTTGGTGTTACTGATGGAAGCCGACAGACCACATTTGATTTGAAACAAAATATACACACTGTTCAAAATGTAGATTCAATAACATGTGCTACAGACTGGTTCTCTGACAACTATCAATCCAGAACAAAAGAGTATAATGAAGCTTGGCTTGATAAATATGAATTGAAATATCCTACACTTAAGCTCACACCACCCTCTGTCCTAGGAACAGCGTCTGGTTTCATTAATGAATATCACATTCGAAAAACTATGCTCACACAAGGCACACTTGAATCTTTCGATCCTATGAAATTCAAAGATGTGAAAAATGAAGCTGAAATAAAAAGCGAAATGACCAGTAAATATATTACTAAACCTGACGACATTACAATCGCAATGTTCAATGTTCCCAAGATTTTGGAGAATAAATAATCCCTTGATTTTTGTTTTCCTTATAACAAAGAATTACACCTCCTAGATCCAAGGCATTACCTGCGCCCTAAAAATATTTCAAAACCCTCTCCCTCCCAAAACTAAGCTACACTTTAATCTATGCCCAAATACAAACTCATCTTCACCGTCCCCCCTCTCTCACGCAGATACCGTCCGCCAGGCCATCGGCGAAGCCGGTGCAGGCACATATCCTAACTACTCATTCTGCAGTTTCAGTACACGAGCTCTCTCTATCTTTAATCGCACTCTACCGTGATTTGTAAAGCATTAGTATTCTGGCGATATTTCAAAGTGAGATATCTCGCGAACTTGAACCGTGATCCAAGTTACATTAGCAAGATATAAATATCTTAGATTTAATAATATAAAAATGACAGAGCCTCCACGAAAAAATTTTTCGCGGAGGCTCAATGGTTCAAGGATCACTGCTTCCTGCTGGCCGAGACACCAAGGACGTCGTGGCGGTCGTTGGCCCAGTAGCGGTCGACGCCGAGACCCTCGGAGTCAAAGCCGCCGACGAGGACGTGGTTGCCGTCCGAGTCGAGACTGGACGTCCGAACGTAAACACCTTCGAAGAGTCGGACACCACGAACCTCAAAGTAGGTCGTGATGAACCAGCTCATTTCGGCAGCGTTCGGCACCTTCTCGAGTGCGGACAGGAGCTTGCTTTGCTCATCCCAGTTTTTGCTAGCTGAGTTCGAGACTGGCGTCTTCTTGATGGCAAGCCATCCGAACGACGTCTTGTCCTCACGGGCAAACTTCTGGTCGGCATACCGCCACCCAGTCTTGTTGTAGAAGTGGTCGGACTTGATACTACGAACGTCAAGCAACGACATCGCTTGGGGCGGTGCGGGCATGACGGCGTAACCATTTTCCTTGCACCACTTCAGCATGTCTTCCGACGGCAGACTTTCGGCGAGTGCCTTGATCTGCTCGTCAGTGTAGATTGCCCCGCGAGCCTTGGCTACCTCTTCTGGCGTGATGAAATCCACACCGAGAATTGATTGAGCCAGGGTATAACGGGACTTTTTGGTAGCTCTCTGTTCTTTCGGACTGTCTGCGGTTACCAGTGCAGACGTGCTCAATGTTTTTTTCATCGATATTTATCCCTGTATTGATTTGACTGATCACGCCGCAGCGGCTTGTCTTAGGTTGAGACTAGCTTTTTAGACCCTAAACTAAATTAGGGTACAAAAAGCTAGTCTCACACAGTGTTTCTTGTTAAAGAACTGAAACTCAGTATATCAAATAAATGCACGTTTGTCAATGGTTTGCATAATCAATGCCTCCCTAGCGGTTGGCAATCAACTTCATTAAACCCAATATCTCAATCTCAGAAAAAAAATTCTTCTTTCGACAAATTCCTCGGCAGATATTTCTCCACCTCATAGTCAAGTTAGACCACCAATCTTCGCTGACCAAGCCTTGTAAGCTCTCTCATTTGATTTCATAACCACATTACATCCATTAATTTCCTTCTCGTTTTCCATTTTGGCTTGACTACACCAAAACATAAACATAAATTTATCTAGTGTAGTATTTTGAAGTTTAAGTGTGTAAAATACTTTAGTACCAATATTTCGCAATGTGTTGTAGATTTTGATGGATGTTTTTAACATACATACAAGAGCTACCTTACGGTTGCTCTTGTATTGTATCAGATTGTGTGGTTTGGTCATTTCGTAATTTGGGGTATAATAGTATTGCAATAAGATTAAGAGTTAGCATAAAAATTAAAAAATGATAGAAAAACCACCGAGTGCAGAAATTATTGAACAGAAAAAAAGAGTTATGGTCTATTTGGGTGCCCGAATGACACCAAGGAATATCGAAGATGGAGGAGGTAAGAAAAAATGGGCATTTAAACTTTTTACTCCCAACCAGACGAATGCAGGCACAAGTCTTCCTGGTGAAGTCTCAGGAGGGTTTTCAAGACAGGAAGCAGTGAAGATTGCTTATGAAGATGCAAAGAAAATAGGTGAAGAAATAATCGTCTTGGCAACAGGAGGGAACGAAAAAAGCGGAGATTCAAGAGCTGATGAAGCTGCCAAGCGCCTCGTAGATACCGAAGGCATTGCAAAAGAAGATGTGGTTTCAATTGGTGGGCAAGGTTCGACTCTTGGAAATGCAGGTGCAACTCTTGAATATATTCAAGCACACAAAGAAGATCTTGGTGATGTAAAAAAAGTGGAAATTGTTACCAATGATTTTCATATGCTTCGGGCGTGGGTCATGTTCTCACAAGCAATGCTTAAACTCACGGCAGATAAAGATCTTGAAATAACTCCCGAAGAAAAGGAAAAAATCTATTCTTTACTTGAAGAAGGTACTCCAAAAGAGGAGGAGGTGTGGGATCCAAAAAAAATCAAAGAAACCCGAGAAAAAGTTATGGAAATTTTAAAGCCTAAATTCGAAGCATCTACGATAGCGGTTTCTCCCGTTGTTGCTGAGGAGGTTTTAGAAAATACCCATGAAGAACCTAAGGTTAGATATGCTCACACTATCCGTAATAATAAATGGGTAACAAAAACTGTTCAATTTGAATATAAAGGAATGAGAGATCTGCTTGATGGTAAGTATAAAGGAAAGTAATTTTGTGCCACAAGAGTACTTCTTATTTCGACGAGCAAGAAGCGCGTAGACAAGTGTTCTCGTATACAGCGTCCGATCTAATACCCTTCTCACTTTGCGAAATCAGAAACAGCAAGGATTACCAACTATATTTTCTAAACTAATATGTATGCGAAGATAGAAGAAAAGTAGTTTACAAAGTATCCTTCGGGAGATCAACAGACAGCTAAAGTGAGATTACGCAATCTGTTTCAGATTGCCGAAGTTATCTTCAATCTGTATGCAAGTTTTCAAGAGTTCAATATCATCGAATGTGTCATTTTTTCATATTAGTTCTCATACAAGTCAGGAGCATTTTTTCAATGAAAAATTCTTACTCCAGTTCTTGACTTACTTACCTTGCGCCTGCAACAAATATCTAATTATTTGAAATAATAAGGAGAGAAAATAAAATGAACATAATGAGACCTGAATGATATACAAAACGATTGTATTGTATTAGAAAGAGTTATTAATATCTAACAATATACAATCAACTTAGTTAATCTAAAAAGAAATGCTATTATAATTTTATGTCACCTTTTGGAGAACAAATCACCCTCATACTTTCCTGGTTCACCGTCTTCGCACAGATCGGGATAATCTTTTCCGCACTTGCACTTGTTCTCATCACTCTCAAACACCCAGCGCAGATTCTTCACCACCTCTCACAAAAAGCAGCAGAGCACGCGATGCTTGCTGGTTTTTTGATTAGTCTTACAGGACTTGCAACAAGTCTCATCTATTCAAACATTATCGGATTTGATCCATGCGAACTCTGTTGGTGGCAGAGAGTGTTCCTCTATCCTCAAGTGATCATTTTTGCTATAGCGCTCTATAATGAAAAGATCAGGAAGGTTGAAGATGAAATGGTGTTTCTCTATAGTCTTGTGCTTTCGATTTGTGGTGCTACAGTTGCCCTATTTCAATACTATGGACAAATGTTTAACCCAGATATATTAAGTATGTGTACTTCACAAGGAGCTTCATGTGCAAAGATATTCTTTGTCACTTTTGGATATATTACGATCCCGATGATGTCACTCACCGCCTACATCATCCTTATTCTCTTTTATTTCTTCCGTCGACATTCTAGGCGCAGCAAATAGTTTTCATTTATCAAATTAAAATAAATAATGTTCAAAAAAATATCTCTGTTTGCTTTCGTGATTCTCTCCATTCCATTTATAACAGAAGCACACGTCAGATGGTTTGCTCACGAGACAACATTTGTCAGACCATACTCATGGTCCGACTTACCTGTCATTGCTTCAATAGCTATTGTTCTTATTATAGTCCTCATCGGAGTCTATCTTGAGAAAAAATTACAGACTCCAAAATGGTTTGACGTATTTACTGAAAAGTGGGCACCGAACATTTTGTCATTTGCTAGTATGGGATTTGGACTCTCATTTTTGATATTTACTTACAATGAATTTGTATTCGCTCCCCCACTTCATACTCATGATGTATTGCTTCTCGGCATCCAAGGTATTGCCGGAGCAATGATTCTATTTGGAATATACGAGAGAATTGCAGGATTACTTATTCTTATTCTATTTAGTCTCTCGGTAAAAGAATTTGGATTCATGGATGTGATGGATACATTTGAAATGCTAGGCTTTGCTATGTATGCAATGATCATAGGAAGATCAAAATGGAAGATTGTAGACACTGATGCCTTTCTAAAACTTAGACACAAGCTGCATCCATATGGACTTCCCCTTCTCCGTGTTGGTACGGGACTGAATCTCATGATACTTGGATTCTCAGAAAAGATTCTTGACCCGTCACTCACTGCCAACTTCCTCTCAAAATATCACTGGAATTTTATGGAGATGCTAGGATTTCACTCATACTCTAATTATTGGTTTGCATATTCTGCTGGAGTATCTGAAGCACTTTTCGGACTTTTCTTCCTCCTAGGTCTTGTCACTCGAACAACAACACTGGCACTTGCAGTATTTCTTATCACCACACTCTATCTACTTGGGCCCATAGAGCTCATCGGGCATTTGCCACACTTTTCAATTGCAATTGTACTAATCATTCTAGGGTCTGGTTCACGATTAAAAATCTAATTTAATTTTTTAAAAATCTTTCCTAGTACCCACAAACAAATCACATAGAAAACAAAGATTACAAGCTTTGTTCCTTCTGTCGTATATATATCTGGCCCAAAATAAAAAACAATAACCAAAAGTAATAAAGCGTAGAGAAAATTATAAAAGGTACTCTTTACACCTTCTCGTCTTTCTTTTGACCAAATCATTACTTAGTTATTTTTTTACCCTTCTTATTCAATTCTCCAATCTTGATTAACCAATTGATTCCACCAAAACAGCAGATCCTTTTCTTTCCAGAAGAAAGCATGGAAATAGCTTTCTCAATTCTTCGTACGCGAGTTTCTTCTTTTTTTGCAGTACTGAGCCACAACACCCAATCTCTTCGTGCGAGTGGAGTATTCGCTTTCCATTGTGCAAGAGCTTTAGGATGAGCCTTTAATGCTTTCGCAAGATCTGTAGGTACTCTGGTTTCTACAATTTTAGTCTTTATCTTTTTCATATCCATATTTTATCAAATAAAAAACCGCCCCGCATTCACGCAGGGGGTCTCAGCATGGTCAACGGTTGATCCTTTTCCATGAGCATCAACACTGGGTGTACAAGATTCGGATCTGTTAAATAAAGTGTACAAAGTTCCTCATCATTGAAAACGAGAACATTGGGCAACATGTTTGATGTAGATATGAGGTACGTGGCAAACACATCTACAGATGATCCGAAAGGACTCCAAAAATACATAAGGAGCGGCTTTCGGTATTGAAGATCCTTATAAGCACGAGCACTTAGTAAACCGCCCGCTGGTGTATTGAAACACCTACCCTTTCGAATCGAGATGCAAAGATCACTTTCAAACCAACGAACGCGGGCTTGTCCATCTTCCAGCATTGAAATTTCGTAGTGAGCCATATCATTTTGTGGTTGATTGTTGACTAACTCAATGTGCTTTGAATTAATGATACTCCTCCCCACCCAAAAAGCTATCTCGAATCCACCCCATCTTAAACGACGAACCTCGACACATCTCTCAAACTTGTTAAAATACCTTTATGACACCAAATCGTTTTTATCGAATCCTCGTTCTCTCCTATGCAATCTCAACATTCGCAGAAGGAATCATCGGACCGATTTATGCAATCTTTGTGCAAAAAATTGGCGGAGACATTCTTGAAGCTACCGGTGCAGTCGCAACTTTTCTTATCGTAAGCGGAATCGCAACAATGATCATCCACCGATCTAGCTGGAGTCAAAAACATCGAAAACTTCTTATGGTCTTGGGATGGTTTATCTGGGTTCTCGGTATTGCGATGTATCTCGTTATCGCTGATGTGTTTACACTTTTTATGGCGCAGGTTCTCATTGCCCTTGGAAATGCGACGGCTAATCCCGCGTTTGATGCCGAGCTCGATGATCACACTGATGCAAAAATTAAATCATATGAATGGGGAATCTTTGAAGCACTCCAAGATATTCTAAGTGGAATCGCCGCAATCTTTGGTGGACTTATTGCAACTTTCTTTGGGTTTGAGGTTCTTATTTATTTTATGATTGCCTCTGCTACTCTCTCATTTGTACTCATTCTCTATTATATGAATATGCGGAAGTAAACTATTACTGCTCAAAAATATGGAACAACAGGTACAAACATTTGAACATCTGACCGAGGCAGAGCAGAAAGCATGGCACAGAGTTGCCAATGAACTTGTTTTTGTTAATGATCCGAATATTGATTTAACACAATCAAATGTCGATCAAATATCTGAGACAATTCAAAGAGAAATGCTTGAACTCCCTGTCACACAAGCAGGTAAAATAAAAAGTGTGCACGATTCAATTAGTCAGACATTTGAAAAGCTCGGCATCGATCCTGCAGGAATTAAAGTCACGGGTGAACAAACCAAAACACTTGATGATATCAATAATTTAGCGCGCGTAAATGCTATAGACTCATATCAAGGCTGGGGATTTACACCCAGACTCGCCGAAGATCCCGAAGGTGGCTCAGCACTCAATTGCTTAGGTAAAGCAATTGCACTCGGCACAGACCTCAAAGATGAAGGTTTCGCAGTCAGGATGGCAATCACTCCCGATCATCCGTATATCGCTGTCGAATTCGAAGGCAAAAATTATTTGCTTGGCTATCAAACAGAAACGCCTCTTGATATGGAAAGTCTAACCATCGAACGAAAAGACGGATTTGAAATAGTGAGGATAGAAACAAATAAAGATAATGATGGTCAATCTCGAATACTATTGGTTGTTGATTTTAATCAAGCGGTGGTGCATGAAATTCTTGAAAACATCGCAGTGCTGGAGCGCATAAGCAAACAAGAAGATATATATCTCCTCCCAGGCACCGACCAAAAAGGACAAGCAGTAGCAACCAAACACAAGGACACTCTTGAGGCTGCAGATTGGAAATTAGTCCAAGGCAAAATCCTTCCGCATATGCGGAAGATGTTTGAAAATGATGAATGGAAAAAGGAGGTGGTGCGAATGCAAGAAGTGCGAGATGAACAATATCGCGCAAAATTCTGGGATAGTGCTTTCAATGAAACAGATGAAGTGTTGAACGAGAGATTGGAAGATGCTGAACGAAAAATAAGCAGGGCTGAACTTATCCAACAAACGAAACAGTACCCTATTTGGATGTATGATTATGTAACAGGTAATGTGCCGATGGATGAAAAAATACCTCTAGAACTCCTAGTCTTTGCAGATATACTCAAATCAAAACTACTTAAAGAAAGTCCTAAAATACAAGAACAACTAAAAGCAAGGCTTCGGAAAAACCTAAGTATTTGACAGTATATTGAACTGTGGTATTTTAATCCATGGAGATACACACCTATGACTACGAAATGTACAACATGCGGGAAAGACTTCTCGTGCCCACACTGCCATCCACCTGCCCAAAAGCCAGAACCACGACCATCTGGCTCCAATCTCACGAACGGAGCAAGAGAAGCACTCAAAGAGGCTGACTGGGAATCCTAACGCGCTTGTACCCAAGCGCGTATTTTTTATTTTCATTTTATTTCCAATCAATCTCACTCTTCCCCTCTCCTTTCAAATACTCATTTGTTCGGCTGAAATGTCGGCATCCGAGAAATTTCGTCACAGAAAATGGTGAAGGGTGTGCAGACTCTAATACAAAATGTTTTGTCCGATCTATATGTGCGCCTTTTTTCTTTGCGTAGTTACCCCAGAGAATAAACACAAGCCCTGTCCGATGTTCTGAAAGCGCTTTGATCACAGCATCAGTGAATTCTTCCCATCCTTGATTTTGATGTGATCCTGGACTTTCCGCTCGGACCGTAAGAGTCGCATTTAAAAGGAGCACTCCTTGTTTTGCCCATCTCGTCAGATCTCCATTTTGGAAAGGCTTTATACCAAGATCACTTTCAATCTCTTTGAAAATGTTTTTAAGAGATGGCGGTATCGCCGCATTCTCTCCTACTGCAAAGGAAAGACCGTTGGCTTGCCCTACTCCATGATACGGATCTTGGCCAATGATTACTACTTTTACTTTGTCGAATGGGCAGAGATCGAATGCCCTAAATATATTCTTAGGTTCTGGGAAAACCTTATTTTTGAGATACTCTGACTTTACAAACTTTCGGAGTTCTTCAAAATACGACTTAACAAATTCATCGCTTAAATAGCGTTTCCAGGAAGGTTCAATTTTGATTTCAGTATTCATGCTGTTATGAGTAATTATACCAAATATTTGACCTTGTAATGAATCAGGAGTCAACGCGTCATCATAAGCGAAAGGACAGCAAGCGAATCGATGGTTTGCTGTAGATAATAAACAATTACTTAAAATAAATATATGACAAAAATAACAAATCTTCAGTTAGTCGTAATAGCAGCAGCGGTATTTGCTCTCCCAGCAGCATCCTTCGCAGCTACGTTCGCCTATGTTGATCAGTCAGGTTTCGTAAAGACAACAGTAGCTAATGATGCATATTCTGCAATGCTGACTGCTCCAAATATTGATGAGCACAGTGGAGTACTCATCATGAACGATCAATCAGACTACGCTATAGTAGGAGAACATGTAGATAGCGTGTAAGACATTCGACCGTTTTACATCAGAAAAACAAAAGGGCCTCGCGGTCCTTTTGTTTTTTATTTGTTTATACTTTATTTTACGTACGGCTCAAAATCTATCCAATTTTGAAGATCACTTTTGTTTGCGATATATCCCCTCGTATCAGGAGTCGCACCTTTGTGGATTCCTAAGTGTAAGTGTTTTCTTTCTCCCGCTGTTTCAGTACTATATCCAGTTCCGAGATTCGTAAGGAATTCTCCTGACTTGAGAGTATCTCCAACGATTGCTTTCATATCTGCGAGCCGAAGATGTCCATAGACAACCGTAATCGGACTACCCTGAAGCGCACAACTTTGCACTACCATTCCACCATATCCATTTGCAACTCGCTTCACTAAAATCTTCCCCGAACAGATCACATATATAGGCACATCAATATCTTTTTCACTTGGAAATGTTTCGAAGTCAACCGCTGTATGGAAACCAGTAAATACTTCAGGAGATACGGGAGAATTCTTTGGGGTCACATAAGTGCCAAAATGTTTTTTGGTGATGCGTGAGCTAGCATCCGAGATCGGCATCACAAATGAGGCCGATTCATCTTTGACAGCAACATTGTCAGAAACTGATTTAGTATTATCGGATGAGACTTTCACTCCCCTATTTTTAAAAAGGGAGATTGATGCAAGCGTGACAACAAATAGAATCACTAATACCAAAAAATATATTTTTTGTTTTGAAATAAAAGGATAATCCATAAGATAATTATATCAAATCACTGTACGTATGCAGCAAAGTAAAAATCCTGGATTACAGCTTTACGTGACTATTGTATAAGATTTTCAACTTTCCTAGTCCTCTATGTACCTGCACAGCAATTGAATTTTCAGACTTGCCTGTAATGATCGATATTTCTTTAAGCGAAAGGTCTTTTTCATACCGCATTGTCATCACAGCCTGATATGCCATAGGCAGATTCTGTATGAGAAGTATTGCTGATTTGCCATCAAAAATATTAATGAGTCGATCTGATTCATCAATTCCTGGTTCAAAACCTGCATCAAGCAAGACATCAAGCGAAGAACTTTTGTTCTTTCTTTTTCGATATTCATCAACGATCAGATTATTCAAGACGTGGTAGAGAAAAGATTTCATTGTATCGATTTTTCCACCCTTTAAAAGATAGTTCCAGGTTTTCATGAACGTATCCTGTACAAGATCCTGTCCTATCTCCCGATTATTCACCTTGAAAAAGGCATAAGAATTGAGCATCTTATCAAAATCAGCATGAGCAAGAGTCATCTGAGCTTCCTGCTCTGCCTCTTGTTTTGTAGTCATTATATAAGTAGAGCCGTTCTATGCGGCGTGTTATTACAGCAAATACATAAATGTTGTAGTCCGGGAAGAGAATGAAATACCTGAGGAACAAGCTTAACACACTATACAAATAATAGCTTTCATTGCGTAGCATAAAGTCTTGTAATGGTTTGAAACTTCCACGGCTATTATAGATAACCCTAAAGTAAGTCAATTACTTTGGCTCCTGTAATATACGAGCGTTTCAAACGGCTTTATCGTTAGTTACCTCTTAAACCAATCAAAACAATGCATCAAAACAAAAAAAATAAATCCAAAGAATCTCAAGAGCTTGCTCTCCACTATATGAAAACACTGGTTGAAGTAGCCCGTGAATCATTTCTCATTCTCGATTCTAATCTTCGAGTCGTTTCAGCAAACCCAACATTTTATCAAAATTTTGAAGTGACACCCGAACAAACTGAAAACGTATTCCTCTACGAACTTGGAAACGGTCAGTGGAATATTCCAATCCTCAAAAGTCTTCTTGAAGAAATACTCCCCCTCAAAAAAGTAGTCAAAGATTATGAAGTAAAGCACACGTTCCAAAACATAGGTGAAAAAACCATACTCCTCAACGCAAGACAGATTGATATTGATACTGCCCATATGATCGTGCTTGCAATGGAAGACATTACTGAAAGAAAACAACTCGAGCAGAAACTTGCCGAATACACAACAGGACTTGAACTAAAAGTACTTGAAAGAACAAAAGAGATCGAGGATAGAGTGCACGATCTTCAGTTACTTAACAAAGCTATGGTTGGTAGAGAACTCAAAATGATTGAGCTCAAAAAGGAATTGGAAGTTTTGTCAACGAAAAAATAAAAGACATGCCTCATAATCGAGTACAGAGCAACAAAGAACTGCTATACAAAAAAGAACTTGAAGACCATCAGGCAGCAATTTTAGATGTACTAGGTGACAACAAAATAGATGACGAGGATATCAGACTATCCAGAAGAGCGATTTTAAACGTGCTTGAAGATTTGGAAATAAATAATGCTCACCTTGAACAAAAAACGATCGAGCTGGAATTAAGTGAACAAAACATTCTTCATACCAAAGCGATCAGTGATGCAATACTTGAGAGTATTGGAGATGGACTTGTTGTAGTAGATAAGGAAGGCAAAATAACCTATGTAAACCAGGCCTTTGAGAGAATGGTGGGATGGAATGAAGAAGAAGTATTAGGAAAAAGTATTATTGAAGTGATCCCGAGAGAATCAGAAAAAGGTGAGATAGTAGAGTTCAACGAACGAATTTTGACCAAGGTTCTATCAGGCGAAATAGTCATAGCTGACCTTACAAATCCATTTTATTATATCCGCAAAGACGGCAGTCGCTTCCCTACAAGCAGTATTGTAACACCGATCATTCTCGATGGAGAGATCATTGGAGTTGTTGAAACATTCCGAGATATTACAAAAGAAAAAGAAATAGACAAAGCAAAAACAGAATTCGTCTCACTTGCCTCGCATCAACTTCGCACACCCCTCTCAACGATTAATTGGTACACCGAAATGCTTCTTGCTGGAGATGTCGGCAAATTAAATAGCGATCAGGAAAAATATTTGGATGAAGTATATCGTGGCAACCAAAGAATGGTAGGTCTCGTGAATGCGCTCCTTAGTGTTTCTCGAATGGATCTGGGGACATTTGTCCTTGAGCCAGAACCAACAGATGTTACTGCACTCGTCCGAGGAGTAGTGAACGAGCAGAAGCCACAGATCGATCAAAAGAAGATCTCACTCTTTCCCCTATTTGGAACCAATATACCACTCATTCAAACTGATCCGAAGCTTCTTCGAATGGTCATCCAAAATCTTTTATCGAATGCAATTAAATATACGCCAAATAAAGGCAAGATCGAACTCTCACTCAATCTTGTGAACAAAAAGAAAACACTGCTTTTCAAAATTACCGACACAGGATATGGGATTCCAAAAAACCAGCAAAGCAAAATATTCACCAAACTTTTCCGGGCAGATAATGTAAGAGAAAAAGATACCGAGGGCACAGGACTAGGACTCTATATGGTCAAATCAATCATAGATAATTCCAAAGGAAAGGTGTGGTTTGAATCAGTCGAAGATAAGGGCACAACATTTAATGTCGAATTACCAGTTAATTTTTAATTTAAAATAGTATATGAAAAATAAAAAAACAATTTTAGTGATCGAAGACGAAAAGCCATTACTCGAGGCAGTCAAAATGAAACTTGAAAAAAACAATTTCGATGTAATTACATCACGAAGTGTAATCCGAGCTTTCGGGTCCCCTCTTGAAGAGGATGGTAAAGGTACTGTGACAAAAGACAGTATTATTGAAGCCCTAAAACATATTGAAAACCTAGAACGAGTCGATGCAATATGGCTCGACCATAATCTTTTGGGCAAAGAAGATGGACTTGATTTTGTAACTAAATTCAAAGCCAATGATGGCAAGTGGAGTAAAATTCCTATCTTTGTGGTTTCAAATACCTCAAACAGTGATCTCGTAAAAACATATGCAAAACTTGGCGTAAATCACTACTACATAAAAGCTGAGCACAAACTTGAAAATATAATCAAAGAGATAAATCTGTGTCTCGAGCCTAAAAAATAAAATGCCGACCTCTCACACAAAAAAATTATTACTCATAGTTGAAGACGAGGTGTCACTTCGAAACGCACTTTGTATGAAATTTAAGCGAGAGGGATTTTCTATCATAGATGCAAAAGATGGAGAAGTAGGCCTTGCAATAGCACTCAAAAAAACTCCTGACATTATTCTTTTGGATATGGTCATGCCAAAATTGAACGGAATGGAAATGCTCAAAAGAATTCGCGCTGCAAACAAATGGGGCGAGGATGTCCCTGTCATTCTCCTCACAAATCTCGGTGCAGATGACGAACACAGGAACAAAACCATTTTCAGTGATGCTAATGTAGAGTATCTCGTAAAATCCGATTGGGCTATTGGGGACCTGGTAGAAAAAGTGAAAGAAACGTTAAATAAATAATGTAATAGACAGGACTGTAGGTCGTCTTCATATATGAAGGTATTAATTTAATAACTCACAAAAATTTTATGGACTCATTTAACTCACCTACCACTAAGCCTTTATACAGAGGCACACAAATAGTTTGGTATATTCTAGGTCTTGTAGAAATACTCTTAGCATTTCGTTTTGTTTTGAAACTCCTCGGCGCAAATCCTGCGGCGGGATTCTCAAGCTTTATTTATGGAATTACCTACATTTTTGCCGCTCCATTTTTGAATGTGTTCAGTATCACTTATGTAGCCGGAAGCACGTTTGAATGGACCACTATTCTCGCAATGTTCGTATACCTCGTTGTTGCAACAAGTATCATCAAATTGTTTCTTATGGGTAAAACAGTTTCTACTCCTGAAGCTGCAGTGAAATTGAATAATCAAGAAAAGTAATAGTATTGCTCAAAAAATTATGTCGAAAAGAACGAGCGTGATCAACACTCGTTCTTTTTGTTTTACACAAAAAATCTAGTTGTGATAAAATATTATCATGAACGAACGCATTCGATGGACAGGATTTGAATTTGAATACAAAGAAAAAACGGCCGACTGGTTTTGGGCTGTTTCAATTATTGTTGTTTCTGTCGCTGTTATTGCGTATATGTACGACAACACCATTTTTGCAATATTCATTCTTCTCGCAGGACTCACCAGTCTTTCTCTCGCCAAGAAACCTCCACAGCTCCTTGACTACGAACTAAACAAAGACGGATTACTCATCAATGACAGACTCTACCCTCATATAAATTTCAAAGCCTTCTTTGTACTTGAGAGCAAGTATCATGTCCCAAAACTCCTGCTTCGAACCGGAAGATTACTAAATCCAATCCTCGTTATTACAATTGAAACAGATTATGTTGATGCTGAAACTGTTAGAGATTTTCTCCTTGACTACGTTCCAGAAGAAAAAATGGATGAGCCTCTTTCTATCCGGTTTATGGAGTTTTTGGGGTTTTAGCTTGAACTCCAAATTCATCTTCTAGAATTTCTACAAGCCTATTTAGTGGCAAACCTACAACACTGTCTACATCTCCGTTTATTTTCTCTACGAGTTCTGCACCTTTGCCTTGAATGGCATATGATCCAGCCTTATCAAGAGGCTCACCAGATGCGACATATTCATTAATTTTTTGTTCATCAAAATTTTTCATAGTCACCTCTATATTTACCACTTCAGAGATTTCCTTCTTCCCTTGTCGAACGGTCATACCTGTGACAACAATATGTGTACGACCTGAAAGTTTTTTAAGCATTACTTTTGCGTCACTCTCATCTTTTGGTTTGCCCAAGAATTTATCTTCAAAAACAAGAAAGGTGTCTGCGGCTATAATGATTGCTTCTGGATATTTTTCCACAAGAGTCCCGGCTTTACCTTTTGATAAATACAAAGCAAGTTCTGGTGCTGACAGAGGAAGCGACATATCTTCTTCGAAGTTACTGACAATTACCTCAAATGGAATACCGAGTTTTTCCAAAATAAGTTTTCTACCAGCTGATTTTGAGGCGAGAATGAGGTGTTTAGACATACACTATTATATTCAATCTTGCTGTTCTTCTGCCGGGCGCATCATTTCAATATACTCAAGTCTGTCTTTATACAATTTCGGAGCTTTGTCAGTTTTCGCGAAGCCATATCTTTCATAAAAACCCAATGCCGTTTCATTCGCAGAAAAGACTTCAAGATGTGAAGGTTTTTTCTTGTCAGACCAAGCTAGGAACTCTTCCATCAGTTTTCCTCCAACACCTTCCCCTTTTGCTTCATTCAAAAGATAAATTGCATCGAGGTCATTAAACTCTTCTCCTTTGGTACAATGAAGAAAGCCCACAATCTCCCCCTTACTATTTCTAACTATTTTGTAAAGAATCTTGTCTGGATGTTCTGCCGCTTCTCTGAAAAAACCTCTTCTTCTCTCGTCACCATTCTCAGTCGTGGTATCACTTCTAAATTCATCAATCACTTCTTTTGTTACCCCTCTTTTTGGATCAGTATATGATTCGTGCCATGATTGTAAATGCATTTTCCCAATCTCTGTCTCATCACCTTCCTTAGGTGTTTCAATGGTGAATTTTGGTTCTTGTTCCAATGCATTAGCGTTCATCTAGATATTATAGCAAAAATAAAAATGAAATATCGATTCTTACAGGTTCAGTACCCCGATTCCTCTACTAGAGGAGTATCGACCTCGACTAAATTCTGCTACCTGCAGAATTTGTCTGGTCACCACCTCGTATTTTTCTCAACTCCGAAAAATATATTCCGGCGTTCGATTCCTCTACAAAAGTGCGTTCAGCACTTTTTCGAAGGGATACAATTAAAAAAAACGTACGAACCGGTACGTTTTTTTTAATTGTATCCCTTCGAGAGGAATCGAACCTCTATCACATCCTTCGCAAGGATGTGTCCTATCCATTGAACGACAAAGGGGCTGACATCAAATTATCACATGTCACACAAAAACAAAACCCGCTTTCGCGGGTTTTGTTTTTCTTACTTTGAGTTTTTTATAAACTTTGATAGTCTGCTTTTCTTTCTTGATGCTGTGTTCGAACTTAGAGTATTTGCTTTCGCAGCCTTATCATACGCTTGGTATGCCTTTGGGAGAAGTTTTGTTGCCTCTTCCTTTTTGTTAGCTTTGATTAGTTTCTTAATCTCGTGAACAACAGTATCAACCCCCTTTTTTCGGCGAATATTATATACCGCCTTCTTTTTAGAAGCTCTCTGTGCTTTTTTTGCTGATGATGTAATTGGCATTTGACCAATATAGCACAGCATTCTAATAATATCAACTATAGTTTCCTGTCCTTAATCCTGATCTTCACTAGGGAAAAGTCGATGTAAATTTTCACACAAATTCGCCAATCTTATTTTGTATATTTTCATTTCGCTCTCCCTAGTTCCAAGACCGGCATCATAAGTAGCCATAGATATATTTTCCCACTTTTTCGCACTAGGCACCCCGAGTTCGTCTTCGATATTAAAAGTATTCATATCATCAATTCCTGAGTAAATATTTGCAATATTTGACTTGAGTACATCAATACTGCTCACTATGAATTCAGCTTTTTTTCCCAGCGCATCTCGGTTACTCTCCCGCTCAATATATCTAACTGCACTTTCGAAACCCTTCAAACAATCATCTATGAGTGCCAGGGTTTCTTTGTCGTAGACACCTCGAAAAGCACGACCATCTTCAACATGTCTCTGATTTTTTGTATACCCCATTTGGCCACGAACCTCTTCCACACAAGAAGTGATTGTATACACTAGTCTCGATTTATACAATTCCATACTATAAACCTCTTCGTTTGCATGATTGTGCAGATTGCGTTCCATAAAATATCCAAAATATTATAAAATAATCAAAATTCCCCACTTTATACTTAATACATTATACATTATACTAAACCTTATGATAATTCACCTCAAAGGCACAATCTTAGACAAATCCGACCGTTTCCTCGTCCTCGAGGTGAACAATATTGGATACAAAATCTTCGCTACCACAGACACGATCCAAAGCGGTGTCACAGACCATGAGAGGTCTCTCTGGGTCCACCATGTAGTTCGTGAAGATGCAGAAGACCTCTTCGGATTCAATACCAAAGATGAGCTTGAGTTCTTTGAGCTTCTTATCGGCATCTCAGGAATTGGCCCGCGAACAGCGCTCGGAATTCTTAATGTCACAACAATAGGTGCACTCAAAAAGGCGGTCTCTTCAGGCGACACGAGTCACCTCACCAAAGTTTCTGGCATTGGTAAAAAGAATGCAGACAAGATCGTACTTGAACTTAAGGGTAAATTCGAACACGATGAAAGCGTTTCTCACGGAAGTGGAGATGTAGATGTGGTAGAAGCACTCCAATCACTTGGATACAGTCAGAACGATGCGCGAAAAGCACTCAAAGAAATTACCGAGGGAACAACCCAAGAGAAAATCAAACAGGCACTTAAAATTTTGAACAAATAAATCCTCTAAAGTTTTAGCTGTTGTTGTGCAATATAGCCGAATGAATGAACAGAAGCATTATGATTTCTATATATAATATGCTAAAAATAGTCCAAGTTACTCCAATATTGCATAACAATAAAAAGTTCGTTAGATTATAATTTCAACATAAAACCAATCTTTATCAACCAAGCCAAAGAACCAATCAAAACAATAATTTCCAACTTTTTTAACAGCTAAAATTTTCTAGGATAAAATGCACCGACCAAAGCCTCACAATCACCATCCCCTGCCCGACCACGCCAAAAAGGTCTTCCAAGGAGACAGATGGTCTGTATATCAATGGGAGCAGAAACAATTTGATGGTTCAGTAATAATATTTGAATCCGTAAAAAGATTTGATAGCGTAATCGTTTACCCAGTAATTGATGAAAAAATAGTAATACTCGAGGAGCAACAGCCACACTGGTTGAAAGCCAGTGATACGATTGTTGCAGGAGGAATCAATAATGATGAGGACATATTCGATGCTGCTCGACGTGAACTTGAGGAAGAAACAGGAATGGTGTTTAAAGATTTTTATCTTGTAAACTCAGAACA
The DNA here is from genome assembly GCA_040389185.1 of Patescibacteria group bacterium. Classification (GTDB taxonomy): domain Bacteria; phylum Patescibacteriota; class Minisyncoccia; order Phycocordibacterales; family CAIRYW01; genus JAQBQZ01. Next base: position 28,063 of record JAZKAJ010000011.1, on the reverse strand, counting down.
AAAATCAAAAGATGTTCAATCTAATGTCTACGTATTCATAGCAAAAAACTTGATTGCACAGAAAAAACCGAAATTAGATGCTGGAGAAAGAACAACCTCAAGAGAAGTATCGTTTGATGAACTTATCACTCTTGCGAAGCAGAGAAAATTCTTCCACAAGCCAACATTCGTAGATGAATTCATCATTCAAGACAAAGTCGAAACCCTCTTTGATATATTCCGAAACCCAGAGAAATACAGCATTATCTGACTTTGAATTTATTTTTGATTTTTGATCTATAACTTTTGATTTATCTTCATCCTCTAAAATTTTAGCTGTCGTTAAGCAATCTGGCAATTTTTTATTAAAATCTACAGCCATTTTCATACATAAAGCTTGAATAGTATATTTTTCAACTAAAGATTACATAACAAGAAAAAGTTGGTCAAAGTAAGATTATATGTAAGGATTAACAGTATAAAGTAAGATTGAGTTAGAAAGTATAGTAATCTGATCAACTTTTTTAACAGCTAAAATTTTCTAGGATAAATGCCTGAACTCCCGGAAGTCCAAACTACCGTAAACGGAATTAACACCTATCTCAAAGGTCTCTCTATTTCTGATACCTGGACCAACTACGGCAATATAAGTGGATTTCATACAGGGAAAGATCATATTAAAGATGCAAAGTTTTTCACCTATTTCAAAAAACAAGTTGTCGGAAGAAAAATAGTAAGCGCCAAAAGAAGAGCAAAGAACATTTTGATTGAATTGGACGATGAAAGTATAATTCTTATTCATCTCAAAATGACAGGGCATCTCATGTACGGCACATATATGTTTGATAAGACTGATAAAAAAGATCCCTGGAAAGGTGTCTCCCCCGAATCACTCAAAGATCCATTCAACAGACACGTCAGATTTATTATTACGCTCTCTGATGGCAAATACCTCGCACTTTCAGATATGAGAAAGTTTGCCAAAGTTACTTACATTCCAAAAGAAGATATCGGCCAGACACTTCATCTGAAAGATCTCGGCCCAGAACCACTTGACCCAGAGTTTACAAAAGAAGAATTCAAACAAAGACTCCAAAAGAGAATGGGTGGCAAAATAAAGACTGTGCTTCTCGATCCTAAAATTGTTGTTGGTATCGGCAATATCTATTCAGACGAAATACTCTGGAGAGCAAGTATTCACCCAGAAAGATTAATAAAAAATATCACTGACAAAGAATTCGAAACAATGTTTGAAGCAACGAGGGAAACTCTCAAAAAAGGAATCGATTTTGGTGGTGATTCAATGAGCGACTATCGAAACATCCTAGGTGAACGAGGAAAATTTCAGGCAGAACACAAAGCATATAGAAAAACAGGAACAAAATGTGAAAAACGTGGGTGCACCGGAACAATTAAAAGAAAAGTGATCGGTGGCAGAAGTGCACACTTTTGTGATGTGCATCAGAAATAAAGCAATTTAGATAGTTTGACTTACTACAGTCTGGATGCTATTTTTGGTTTGAAAATAGTGAGGAAAATTTAAACTCCTGCTCCTTCACAATCAACCCACCGAAAACACATCCATGAAACACGAACTGTTCACAAAAAAGAGCCGCCAACTACAAACACTCATCCAGAGATGGCTCAAACAGCAGAAGATTATAAGTTCAAATGAAACAGTGGTGCTCACAACGAAAATGGCACGCGGAATGCATATCGAGATTGCGATTACTTCAACAATCGATATGGATGCTCTGTTGGCCATGCCTATCGACAATTTTGTGGTCACTTACGACATCTCAAATCGTGTTGCGAAGGCACTGAAGATGAATGGTTATCTGCTTTTAGGACAACTTGTGAGAAAGGCGCAAGATTTCTACATTTCAAACGTTGGTCCACCCGGCCACGCTGAAATACAAAGAGCAATCTACGATCTTAATCTGCAATTTGGACTTACCGTCAAACCTGGACCAAAAGAAAAGGCGGCGATCGATGCACTCCCACTCTCACTCTGTGGTTCTCGCTGGACAAAAGTCTTCTGCAAAGCAGGAGTGAATACTCTAAGCGATCTCGCAGCTACTCCTACATCCGATTTGAAAAAACACCTTAATCTCACAGACCATCCCGAGACAGGACATCATCCAGGTGATGATACACCTGAAAAGCGAGTCCTTGAATTGTTCCATTTTCTTAAGCACTTCGGCCTCAGGCATTCGGAAGACAGCGAAGAGTAAAGTGGGTCAAAAAGATTGTCAAAATGTCCAAGGATTTTCATCCTCGGGCATTTTTTATTAAATTGATTTGCAAAACCTTAATAAAAGTGTAGATTAAGCAGATGAGAATCAATAAATACCTCGCAGAACAAAATATCGCATCTCGCCGTAAAGCAGACGAGATGATCAAAGCCAAAAGAGTATCAATCAATGGCAAAATCGCACAACTTGGCGATGATGTAAAACCGACAGATAAAGTCACGGTCAAAAAGGATTCCAAAGAAATTGGACACCTCTATTTCGCATACAACAAACCACGAGACGTTCTTACTCACTCTGCCAAAGGGGATGATATGGATATCAACAAGATGATTAAAGGAAAGACTGAAGGAGCAAAGGTTTTCCCTCTCGGACGGCTCGATAAGGATTCGCATGGGCTTATTATTCTCACAAACGACGGACGAATCACAGGCAAACTCTTGAATCCCGAAGAAAATCACGAAAAGGAATACATTGTAGAGACAGAAACAAAGATCGACGAAGCATTCGCCAAAGCCCTCGAAAAAGGAGTGGTCATCAAAGAAGAATACTCAAAGCTCACTTACAAAACAAAGCCTTGTCTTGTGACAATATTGGGATACAGAAAATTCAGTATCGTTATTACTGAAGGTAAAAAACGACAGGTACGAAGAATGGTAGAAGCACTCAAAAACCAAGTGAAGGATCTAACCCGTGTCCGAATCATGAATATCAAAGTCGGAGCAATGAAAGAAAATACTGTTCGAAGAATCACGGGTGGTGAGCTTCAGCAGTTTCTCACAGAACTGGGAATGAAGAAATAGAGAATAAAATAACAACTTCACGATCGTGAAGTTGTTATTTTATTTAGCCTTATAACTTTTAGAAAGTTTAAAGGTCTTTAAGCAGGATTTTAATTTTAACTTCTTAAGATAGTCCTGAAATTCCTTCGGCAACGGAGAGGGCCCTACCCACACACTCCTTTGAATCATCAAATAATCAAATCTTCTTAGATGACTTCTAAACCAGTCTCTTTCTGACCTGCGCTCTTCTGGTATATCGAATATTACAATAAGATTTTTAGGACTTTCTTTTTTAAAAGGTGATGAAAAAGTCTTATAGTTTGAATGGTCAGATTTTAAATATTTTTTACCGGTTTCCGTTAACCTCCATCCGCTAGCCTCTTTTTCAATATAACCACCCCGACTTAATCTATAAAAACTAGATTTCAAAGACTGTTTATTTTGAGACTCGAATCTCGGCATACCAAAAAGATTGATCCCAACACCTCCTTTGTAACGTATTTCCACATTCGACAACTCCTCCAATATATCAAGTATGAGTGACATAATATAAATTATATACTGATCAAAATAAATAACAATCTCACGATCGTGAGATTGTTATTTATTTTTAATAATTTAGTATGCGAAATAATGCAGTACCACATGCGACAGCAACATTCAAAGACTCCTTCCCTCCTTTCATTGGAATCTCTGCCACAACATCACAAAGTTTTAAAATGTTTTTGTTTACTCCGTCTACTTCATTGCCGAGTACGAATGCAACATCTTCTTTTGGTTTTACTTTTTTATAATCGACTGAATTATCAAATTGCTCAATCGCAATAATCTCTGTTCCATTCTTTTTCAATCTTTTTATTACACCCAGAGTAGTTTTTGCATACTCCCAAGAAATACTCTTCTCCGCTCCGAGCGCAGTCTTGGCTATTTCCCCTACAGGTCTTTCAAACCTATCTATTGGTTTCGGTGTTGTCCCACAAAGATAAATTTTGGATACACCGAGAGCATCTGCGGTACGGAAAATAGAGCCTACATTATGGTTGCTTCTGATATTATCCAAAATAATAATTACCTTGCGAGCCTTCATGGTTCTAGAGCTGTTCTCCTAGGAATTCGGCAACTTTCAATTCTTCAATCTTGTTTGAATCATTTGATACCCCGAAATTACTGAATCGTGCCCAAAGTGGAATAACTTTGAAAACCGTTATCTCACTTTGCATCATCTGCGCAATTGGAGGATTTCCATTACTTTGCTTGTTAGCTATTTTCAACAGTGCCTCGAATGCAACAGCTTGTTCAGAAGGATCTTCAATAGCTGATGCGTCACCTCGAAGCTGGAATGTCTGCATCAATTCCTCTGAATATGTCACGAATGAGATGAGACTGTTTTGCATTATATTTTTACTTTTCGCACTGTTTGCTCGTGTAAAGAAATACAAATTCAAATTCTTATCAACTGTGAAATAAACAACAGCAGAATCAATCCCCCCCTTTTCGGCAAGCGTACTGATAATACCTGTAGTCTTCTTTAAAGATTCCAATAATTCCGCTAAATGTTCTGCATTGTTCATAATAATTAATGAGTGAAATAATAATTAGTCCTAATAAAGTAATCATACACCAGGAGGGTCTGGAAGGTCTATTAAGACCTTGTAGCCAGATTTATCTTAGTTGTTGTATAATATGTGTATGCAAAGCATATTTCCATATCTCCTTAGTTGGAGCCTTATCGTTCCATTTATCCTCCGAATTGTTGGTGGGGCATATTTCATTTATTTCGGCTACAGAGGTATGACTTCCGAGTGGCAAAACAAACTCATTTTCTTTCGAGAAATTCATTTTAAACCCTATGAATTCTATGCGTACGTCATCACTATCGCAGAACTCTTGGGAGGAATAATGCTCCTTATGGGATTTATGACTCAACTCGTAGCACTCATTTTTTTCATCATTTGTATTGTAGGATTACTGATACAAAGGAGTGGAACATCAACAATCGAAAGAGATTTGAATGTCTATGTACTCCTCGCTGCAATAATGCTTTCCCTCTTCATCTCTGGAGCGGGATATTATGCCATAGACTTGATGATTTAATAAGAACTACTCACTCGTGAAAGTGGACTTTTTCTGATTTTCTGATATATTTTCACGTATTGCGTCCATAGCTCAGTCGGTAGAGCAGCTCCCTTTTAAGGAGACGGTCGTTGGTTCGATTCCAACTGGACGCACCCACATGTGAGACCTACTAAGTTGGGTCAAGTCCAACATAGTCTATAGTTTAAGTTATTTTAACCAATGAAATTGGGCTATTTTTATGGTATAAAGTAGCTTATATATGGTTGCAAAAAAAGATAAAAAGATTGAAATTCCAGAACGTCATTATGCGTCTGATAAACCTGACTTTTGTGTATATGAGGTATATCCTAAATCAGATAAGACCATCTACTATTTACAACCTGCAAAATCAAAACAAGTATCAAGTATTACTCTCGAAGGTTATCAAGGTCTTCCTTCAGGACTTTATCTTAATAAAAAAGGTTATGGTTTTGGAAAAAAAGGAATTTTCCTCCTTACTGCTCTGAAGGAGCATTTAGCGGGATCCAAAGTTCTTGAACTTATTGTTTCCAAGAAGACAAAGAAGGTTCATAAAGGAAAGCATAAGGTTTCTGTTGTTCTGCCGCTTTTAGACATAAAAAATCTTCTTATTAAACTTGGTCGTATTAACGAAGACAGTAATAATGAGTTACGAAGTGCTGTAGCATCTTTTTTAAGTACTAAGTTTCCAAAAGACATAAAGATTTCTACTGACGATTTTGATGAGTATAAGGCAGGTGAGATTGCTGCTCTCTTACGACGTAAGAAAGTAGCTCAAAGGCTAAATGAGGAGGATCTTGAGTCGCTTAATAACTTCTTCCCGAAAATATTTGAAGGTTCTCTTAAAGGTAAAAAACGAGGAATAAAAAATGGGCGCGCTACACTAATTAAAAGCGCTAAAACTACTACAGATAGAATTTATCTTGATGAAGTTATTAAAGAGTTTGAGGCAAATTTGGCTAAAAAAAGCATTTCCGAAAATGATTGGCAAAAATTTCTTAGTGAAAAGGTGTTTCGATTTATGGCCAATTATGTCACTGCAATTGAAAAACAAAATGTAAGTATTAGTGTTAGCTACCCCGACTTCGTATTAGTGGATGTATATGGATTTGTTGATGTTTTTGAAATAAAGAAACATGATGTTTCATTGCTTAGTTTTGATAAAGATCATGATAATTATTATTGGAAGCCGGATGTTTCAATGGCTATTGCTCAAATAGAAAATTACACTGATGAGATCGTTCATAATTCTGACGCATATATTCGTGCTGTAAAAAATAAAAAAGGTATTGATATACAGGTGGTAAGACCGCGAGGATATATTATTGCTGGTACAAGCAAGCAGTTCAAAAATAAAAAAGAGTCAGCTGATTTCAGGAAGCTTGGATCATCATTGAAAAATATAAACTTCATTCTCTATGATGAATTACTCGAAAACCTTAAAAATTTAAGATCAAAACTGTGAAATTAATTCTAGGAAATATTAAAGAGGATTGGCATGCTGATGTTTTTTGGCAAAGGAGTTTTATTGAAGACGATAATGGTAGTATTTTATGTAAAATTATTGTTTGTGCTGACATAGTATTTCTATCCAGACTCTTCAAGAAGCAAACAAAAGATATAAAGGTTGATGAAGTTTTAAAAAAGTGGTTTGAAGAAAAGACCAATTTAAAGTATGTCAAATTCCAGACATCTGAAAATCAAGATAATTTTGAGACTTTATTTGATTTTTATCCGCAAACAAACGGCATGCTTCAGTTCGCTTATTCGATTAAATAATCAATAACATAAATTGCATGGAAGAAAAAGAATACTTAAAGCTTTATGAAGAGTATAAAAAAATTGATACCACAATAAATTATGCGTTTCAAGTTTATGATAGGGATTCCAATATTCGACGAGATATTCGACCAGCGCCACCGCTAGAAGATATGTATAGACATAAAGAGTTATCTAAAATTCTTTTGGACTGTAAAGATTATTTACAACTTGATGTAAGAGAATGGTATAGAATCAAAAAGAATGCAATGGAATAGCTTACCGGCTTAGTGAATCTCTATCTTTTTTGCATTTAGGGAAATCTTACTTCTTAAGCATCCCAATAACTCTCTTTTCTCCCATGAGGCACCGTCGCGGAGAACATATTTGGCATAATTTCGAATATCAATATCAGTTGTCTTAATTACTTTAGCTTTTTCGCCTAGTAGCCCCAAACTAAACTTCTTATGTCGTTCTATTTCTTCTTTTATCTTTTCCTTCATGCCAATTTCATCGAGATCAATATTGCCCATTAGATTAGCTAATTGTTCTATAAGATCAACTTCATTGATCCATCCTGATTTACAATCACGATCATTAAATCTTGTGCAACCATAATACACATATCTCTGAACACTGCCATTCGCCAGTTTCTTAAATTTCTCATCAGCAGTAATCCCAGATCCACACAGTCCGCAAGACATTATCTTTGTAAAAGCGAATTCCTTGTGTTCGTTTCGATCATTGTAATTACTTATTCCTTCCTGTACCTTATCAAACAACTCTTTGGTTATGAGGGGTGTATGTTTACCTGTATACCAATGACCGCTGTCTTTTGGATATTCAAAAGTGCCGTAATAGAAGTGATTCCGTAACGTAAGATATAGATTGCTCAAAGTATATATTTTACCTGTCTTTGTTTTAAAGTTTACTTCGTCTCTTAACCATTTATATACTTTTCTACCTGACCATTTTTCATAAGCTATTTTTTCAAAACATTTCTTAATTATTGCTCCTCTATATGAATCTATTTCAGGTAAACATTTATTATCAACATTCTTGTTTCTTAAATATCCAGTCGGCGGTACACAAGGCCAGAGTCCCATCTCACACCGTGCTTTAAGTCCTCTTTTTACATTCAACACCTTATTGTCATTCTCAAGCTTTGCTTGTGAGCCAAGAATCATAAGAAGAAATTTCTCATTGGGATTGTTGGTGAATCTTTGGCTATAGGTTCTAATATCATGAAGCTTCTCAGCATCCATTAGATCTACAATTCTTCCAAGATCCCCCGCATTACGACTTATTCTATCTGCCGCCCAAGTCAGAATTCCATTAAATTTTCCAAGTTTAATTTCTTCTACAATCTCATTAAACACAGGTCGTTGTCCTGCTTCTTTGGCGGAGTGTGATTCTCTCTTTATTTCAACTATCTCCAAACACTCCCTGTCTGCCATTTGTTGCATTTCCCTTATTTGGCTATCAATCGAAAGAATCTGAGCTTCTTCCGATTCTGTGCTTTTTCTAGCGTAAAGACAGTATTTCACCTTTACAGGTATTACTATTTTAGCTGTTGTTCCTAATGGTGCATTTGTTGCGCTACTCATATACTCAATGAATGACACAACCCCTCTTGAGAGTCCAGGTTGGACTGTTGGTAACTTATCCCCAATTTACCAACAGGGATATAAACTTTACCCGGTTTGTGCAAATAAAAAATAGTGATATATTATCGTTAAGTTCATTGAAAACTACATAGATCAATATTCGTACGAGACATCAATCTCGAAGGCAAAAAACATAACATAACAAAACAACAAACTTCACAGCCTTCGATCATCACTAAAATTATAGAATCATAAGTAGTTATTTACTCTAAAAAAATTCCATACAAAAAGCGATGACCGAGGGGTCATCGCTTTTTGTTAACGGTCGATTTTATTAACCAATCTTAGAAAACAAAATGAATTCATACTTTATCAGAGTAGAATTGCACAACGCTATCTATCCTAACGATTATAACATCCTTCATACTGCAATGCAGCGTGCAGGATTCGTTAAGACAATCACTGCAGGTAACGGTGCTCGATACAGTCTTCCGACTGCCGAATACACCCTAAACACTACAGCAACTTGTCAGCAGGTCCACATTCTTGCAAAGACGTCATCCAACAGTACAGGTAAGACATCAAATATTCTTGTCTTACAATATACAGCTTGGTGTGGTGATTTAGTTCCAGCGAGATAGTGACAGAACCCGTTCCTCCTTAATTTGGAGGAACGGGTCATAATTATTAGAAAATTAAAAAATATGAATCCAACAGATGACGCATATGTTTACTTCTATATTATCTTCACAGGTTTTATAACTGTGTGGTCTTACAGGAAAACAGTAAACTTGGATAAAAAACTTAGTGAATTCGAATATATAGGATTTAGTGCATTCTGGGGAATCGCCCTGATTGCTGCTTATGGTGGATTAGAAAAACTTGACCCACGTCTATCAAATTTACTTACAAATCCATTCGCTTCGGGTCTTTGTTTATCTGTCTTGGGTATGGGTGTTGCTTTTTTTGCGGGACGATTAGTTATTCTTGCAAAGGACATTCATGAGAAAGGCTGGGCACAGATATTGAAGCTTAAAAAATAACCATTATCAATTTAACCGATATTAAATATCATTAAACAATGAGTGAGAATAAAGAAACAGAAATTAAAACTGCAAGTAAAAGTTATATGTTGAGTACTGGTGAGTATCTTGGAACAGGATTGCGGTTTCTTCTACGATCAGAATTAAAAGAAGTGACAGGTAAAGAAAAGACAACCCTTTTTCTTATGGGAATTCCAAACCCTGTAATGCCTTACACTCATGTTCGTGATTATTCTGGAGACAATATTATAAATTATGTTTATCAGAAGTCTGGAGAAGCTATATCAGAATTTCTTGGAGAAACCGCCTGGCTACCAGGCACTGTCTATTACGGCGAAATGATGGATGATGGAGAATTTCATATCACAGGAACGGATAAACCCGCCTGGGATGATGGTAATTGGGGTCAAAAAGCACAATTCTAAGCTGTTGGTAACTCGATTACCTAAAATTCCTAATCCGAGCTAAGGTACTGACTAATACCTATAATCTTGGTATTATTGTTTAGTACAACTTAATAAGAGACCTAACCCCTTTGAAACCCTTAAAAGTTTTAAAGGATATGGTCGAAAAGCTCGCTACAAGATAAAAAACCCTTCGTCAGGGTACTTGTAGCGAGTCATATCTGGAAACGGATGTGGGTGGTCTTCGGACCATCGCCATGGCGGAGGGCTTTTTGTCTACCTGTCATGTTATAAAAACTCGCTACAATGGAAAACAACAACCAGTCTTCAGTTAAGACTAAAAACATAACTCTAGGTTCTGTATTCTCTTGGGTATTTGGTGTAGTCATGTTACTTACAGCAGTAAGTACAATTTTTACTAAGCCTCTCTCAGGAATTTTGTTTCTCCTTATCGCAATCATTGTATTGCCACCGAGTAACAAATTAATAAAGGAGAAATTACATATCAATCTTTCTCGAGGATTGAAAGTCTTTCTTGTCTTAGTACTCTTTGTGATAATAGGTACAACTTCATCAAGTAATGTTATGCCGTCAGTAGTAACAGATAAAAGTGTGTCTGTGCCAGTACCAGAACAACCAGCAATCAAAGTAACAGCAACAAAACTTCTTGCTGACTACAAAGCAAATGAAGTTTCTGCTGATGCAAAGTACAAGAACAATATTGTCGAAGTGTCAGGCCTTGTTGATACCATTGGCAAAGACATTGTTGATACTCCATACATTTCACTTACCGACGGAAGCCAGTATTCTTTTGAGAATGTTCAGTGTATGTTCTCAAAAGCTGATGAGACTCAATTGGCAACAGTATCCAAGGGAGATCGATTAACTCTTAAAGGTGAGCTCTCTGGAAAGCTTGGTAATGTGCTTGTGAATGGATGTTCGATAGTGAAGTAAATTTATTTAAAAGAACCAGTAGTATGAACTACTGGTTCTTTTAAATAAAGATCTGTAATTAATCACAGTCCGAAAGAATCCTCATTCGTTCCATCCTTTTTTATACTCTTCTTAATTAGATCAGCCAAATTCATTGCCTGATTTTCATCTTTAGGTGGCAGTGGCTCTCGTTTTATATACCTAGGATGATTGTGGCTCAGAATATACATTGAAGCTTTCAAATCTTTTTCTACAATAGCTTTCTTAATTACTACACCCTCTGTCATTTCACTTAGGCTGATTCGACCGATTTTCATTGCTTTTCGGGCCAATTCATTAAATTCTGGATCAGTCTTTAACCAACGATATATTGTCGATCTTGGAATCTTAATTCTTCCACACGCAGTCCATACATTTCCTATCTTCTGCAGTTCCTCAAGAAATCTTATCTTATCTTCTTTATGCTCTCTCATAAATTTTTACCGGCTCCTTACCAGTCTGTATTCTCCATCTTCGAAGGATTACCTCAACATAGACTGGAGATTTCTCCATAAGAAAGCATCTTCTTTTCATTTTGATGGATGCTATTAATGTCGACCCACTTCCACCAAAAGGCTCTACTACAAGATCATCCCTCTCTGTTAGTATCTTTATGTAAGGCATAAGGATCTCAAGCGGTTTTGTACCGAAGATGATTCCTTGTCCTGAAGATTTCTCATCCGCGGCTTTAAACTCAATAAAATCAGTTGGACAAATCTTCTTACCAGCTCCGTAACTTTCCCAATGTGGTGATCCTGATGTTGCATAGAGTGCTGTCTCATACTCGTTATCAACAATCTCATCCTCCTTTTCAGTGTTGAGATTCACTTCGTCTTCAGTCGTACCAACCATGGCAATATCGTACTTGTTAAAGAGTTTGTACTTTCCTGAATATCCCTGTACACGATTAGGAAGATGCCAGACAATCATATTGCGGACTTTCCAATGCTTCTCCATCTCGTTCCAGATAGTACGAATATTCTTCCAGTTCTCGTAGCAAACAATATGAAAGTTTTCTTTCTGTATTTTTTGTATATTTCCCATCCAAAGTTCTGTGAAGTTATCAGGCAAAACATCTGTCTCAAGATATCTTCTGTTTTTCTTTGATCCAAACCCTTCTGTTGCTTCTCCGTGCCTTGTCTTACCATGCAGGTAATCAAGAATATATGGCGGATCAGTCATTACCATGTCTGCCTTATGCTCACCCATAAGGGAAAGCATATCTTCTTCAATCGTGCTGTCGCCACACATAAGTCTTGATCCATCGAGTTCATATACGTCACCCTTCTTTACTTTGATTTCATTGATATTAAGTTTCTCTAGTTCTTTCTTGAGATCAAATTGTTCCTCTTCGTCCTCATCATTGTTGAAGATGGTATCGAGTTCTTCTGAATCAAATCCAATATTAGAAAGGAGTGCCTCATCAAATTCTGCCAACAGATCTAAATCGAATTCTCCCGTATTCTTGTTTAATCTGATATTGAGTTCCTTCTCTTTTTCAATATCTGAGATATTGATGTAAACCACTGGAACTTCTTTATATTCAAGTTCCTTCAACACTTCCAATCTGAAGTGACCACCAAGGAGAATATTCATTCTCCCTTCTGCACTATTACAAACCAGTGGATCAACTATACCGAATTGAGTAAGACTTTGCTTAAGCGATTCCTTCTGTTCCGCATCCCACTTTCGTGGATTATATTCTGAGGGCTTAATCTCAGAAATTTGGACATACTTAACAACCAACTTTTCATCAAGTTTTTTCATTCTTTTATTTTTACTAACTATTAATTTGTAGGAAGGCTTCTAAAGTTACAGGAATGTTCTTTAAACTAACACTCTTGTAATTTCACAACTCCTCTTCCTTAACATCATTCTAATATATTCAAAATGCGTTTTGTGGGAATCTCGTAAATTTATCCACACGAAAATGTGTTGGGAAATAAGGGTATTTATGGACAGAAAAAAGTAAATTGAAATTTTCCATAAAAGCTCAAAATGTTACAATATAATTTATGAAAAAAGAACAATATTTACCCGAAGATAAAGATATATTAGACGCACTCGATTCTATTGGAGAAATTTCTACAGGGATTGCTTTTTCTAAACAACAAATGAAGATGAATGAGCTTCAGATAAAGGCAACACTGAGGACAAACAAAACAATGGTTGATTTAGATGCATCAAACAAAAAATTTTCAAAAGTCATTGCATTCTTTGCTATCGTTCAAATGATTATAGCTATATTTCAATTTGCACTTGATGTCTCAACTTCTACAGAAAAAGGAATTGCAATATCTATCGGTGTAGCATTTATTATAATGATGGTTATTATGTTTAGAACTGCGGATAAGGAATTTAAATAAAAAAGGAGGTGGGCCCGTAAGCACCACCTCCCCATTGTCGTCAGAGCACTCCATCAGATTCCCATGATACTCGCGATATCCTCAGTGTCGCAAGACCCTGCACTTGTGATCAAGTCACCCCCAAACTCCATCGCCACATCAGGGAACTTAAGTGAGGTTGCCGTTGACACCAACGACACCGTCGCACCTGGTTTAACGAATCCACGAGCAATCGCTTGCCGGAGACCCGCGAGAGCTGTCCCAGTTTGCGGACAGCCAGAGAATCCAGAAGATCCGAGTGTTCGGGTTGCTTCGAGAAGCTCAGCTTCAGTCACTGTAAGCACCGCACCATCGGAGGCACAGATTTCGCGCATGACTTTGGCCCAAGAAACCGGATTTCCGATCCGTGCCGCTGTAGCAGCTGTTTCTCCGAGGTCTTTCCGCGGCTGATAGACCGAGCGCCATTTCTCAATATCAACCCGTCCCAGTCTTTGAACACTTTCCCAACTTGTCGCCAACGGATTTGCAGAGTCGGATTGGACACCGATAATCTTGCATTCCTTGTCTGCGACGAGACCGAGTTGTTTGAGGAGACGGATGGCTTTGCCGATGGATGAGGAGTTGCTGCCGTTACCGACAGGAACCACAAACACATCAGGTAGTTGCCATTGGAGGAACTGTGCCATAAGGAAGACGGTTGCTTGATGACCTTCGATTCGCGTCGGATTGATGCTGTTGATTGGAAAAACCCTGCCTGCTTCGCAGAGTTCCCGAACGACGCGCATGCAGTCATCAAACGATCCGGGGATCGTAATGATTCGTGCACCATGAGCGACAGGTTGAGCGAGTTGCACATTGGTGACCTTACCCGCAGGCAAGACAACAACACACTTCAATCCTGCTGCGGCGGCGTATGCGGCTGCCATTGCGGATGTGTCGCCAGTGGATGCACAAGCTATGGTTTTGATGCCCATTGCTTTCGCAACACTCATGGCAACTGTGCCACCGTGATCCTTGAAGGAACCAGTTTGAGTGAGACCTTCAGGAACGATCCACAAATCGGTGTTGCCACCGACCCAGTCACGAACCTTTTTGCCCGCAGAAAGTATCTGGAACACACCTTCGCCAAGCGACACAATTTCCTGTGGATCGAGAGAGGGCATGATGAGTTCATGGAACCGCCACACCCCAGAGGAATACAGGACGTTGCCCGATGGTTTTGTGCGAACGTCGAAGATTGTTTTCCAATAATCGGGTCCTCCTTTTGTGATGTGACCGAACTCATGTTCGACATCATACAATCCACCGCATTTTCCGCAGGTGAACTGCACTGTTCCATACAAGGGCACAACTGCCCCACATTGCATGCAACGCAGTTTTGACTGACCTCTAAGGTTAGATATCATAGTCGTGTTTCTGTTTGTTTTGCTCTCAAGGAGCGAGTTTAGCACTCACTCGAGCGCTTCCGGGGTAATACTAGCTGTTCCGACATCAAAGTCAAACTAAGTAAAATTATTTTTTATTTATAGGTTCAATTCAATTAAATCATCTTATGAAATAAGATGATTTTTACGAGCTCAGATTTAAACTACTCACATAGACTGTCTCATTTATGAAAAAAATATTATGGAGTTATAATTATAATATGAGTAAGTCTCACGAAGAACATGTTCAGGAGATGAAGAATATTATGGAGAGAGAAGGTGGCAAAGAAGTTACTTGGGATGAAGCTGAGGAAGCTTTTGCTAATCTTGGAAGGTATGCAAACTTAATTTATGAATTTGCACTAGAAGATCGAAGAAGAAAAAACAAACTTAGAGAATTTCCTAAAGGGTATATATTAGAAAGTCGAGGATACAGTTGTGCAATCTGCGGTAACTCAACTCAGGAAAATGAAAACTGGTATGACCAATATGGAATCAAATGTTCTATATGCCAGAAAGCAATAAATAGAAAAGAAATCCTTCCTTCCATTGCAAAGAATAGAGACAATCGGTATTCAGAATATGACATGGAAAGTGATTTTAATGTGAACAAAAAGAAACTAAAAGAATGGATCGAAGCAGGAATCATCAAACCAAGAACGGTTATGGATGGTAGCCGAGTTCATTGCCATATCTTTTTAATAAAAGATAACAAAGATTTCTTACCGCAAAGGAAAATGGTGAAATCGTATATGGTAAAAGAAGATAGGAATGGAGAAACTTGGTATCATTCTGAACCTTGGTACAGATTTGTTGATCCATTCGAACATCTTAAAGGATATCGAATCATGGAACACATGAGAGTTGTGTCACCTGAGGAAATGGCAGAGCGTGAAGCTGAGGAGAAGAAGAGATTGGAAAACCGATATGCTCGCAGGGAAGCAAAAAAACGTGTGAAAATGAAACGCAAGAAAAAGTCTTGAACTGTCTCATTTGTCTCATTTTGAAAAAACAAAACCCCGACCGACTGGGTTAAATTTTCTATATCGAAATCACTCAAAGAACCCTTACATGGTCTCATTACCTATATTCCGAGACTGAGTTGGGGCACAAAAATACAAAAACCTCAGACGTCCAACGTCTGAGGTTTTTGTATTTTTGTGCGTCCAAGCAAGTGTGGGGCACTTGCGTGTTGGAATCGAAAACCTTTTGAGCTGATTTTGTGAGGAACGAAACAAAATCACCAAAAGGTGTACTGAACCTGTAAGGTTCGATAAGCGTACTCGCGGTCCAACTGGATGATGTTTATCTAAAAATCCTCCTCCTATAAATACAAAATATTAATACAATATCTATAAACAACAAATAAATTTGGAAAACTGTATTTTGAATATCAAACACTTTTATTGTAGGTAAAATAACTATCACACTTAATAAACTCATAACATAAGCCGCGCCTGTTTCACTTTCTGGATTGGTCCAGGATTTTTTGATTGTTGGAATTGCTGCAAACATATCAGCGAGCGCAGCAAATAAAACTGCATATACAGGCATATCAATCAAAAGCCACAATACCAGTGCAACCAAAGAAAATATTCCACAAAAATAATCAGATTTTGTTGTCTTCCAATACCCTGTTTTATTTACGAATGAAACAATAAATATGACAAGTGGAATAAAGCCCGACATAAAAGTCCTCACAGTAGTCAAAACTCCTGCCCCGGAAGATATTGCGGCACCAACACCAATAAGTGGTGCGACTGCCCAAAGACTCTGAGAAACCCTATTCGGTCTTGTTGTTCCTTTAATCGTATCGTAAATATACCTATAGCTCCCAAACAACGAGAGACATACCGAGACCAAAACTAAAATAATATCGAGCGACATAGTGATCACCCAATACTATCATTTTCTATACAAAACAAAACCACCTCTCTCGAGGTGGCCCTATTTTCGAATGTCGCTTAATTTAAATTAGAATCCAAACAACTTTCCAAAGAATCCTCTGATTGCCCCGAAGAATCCTGGGTGGATTTGTCCTCCGTTTTTGTCTCCTTGCCCGTTAGAATTATCTCCATTCCCTGTTGGTACCTTCTGATCAAATATCGTTGTTGCAGAAATTGAGCTACCATTTACAGTACCCTGAACAACAAGATGATCACCCGCGGCAACATCTCCAATAACTCCTGCATCTCGCCCTTTCATGACTTTTGCGTTAGTTGCATCCACTGTGTAAGTCACATTACTTTCATTTGAGATTGTAATTGTAGAACCACTGATAGCTGTAACATTCCCCGCAACCACAGGCTGACCATTGCCTGAAAATCCTTCTGGTAGTACACCCCCTCTTCCCATCATACCTAGACCGTCACGAATTGTTGTTGCAGTAACATTTGTACCAGAAACAGAACCCTCTACCATCACATTATCTCCAGTCGCAATACTTGAGAGAGTACTTGTTGCATTTGCCTTAAAGATTATTGCGTGAGAAGCATCTACAGAATATGTTGTGGTTGCGGCATTTTGACCAAATCCTCTACTTGTTATCGTGAGAGTGTTGCCTGAAATAGACTCAACTTTACCTACAACTGCAGGTTTTGCCATCATACCTTTTCCACCTGGTCCTCCATTCATCATTCGTGGTCCTCCCTGCATTCGTGGAGCACCTTGCCCTTGCCATCCACCTGGTCCTCCGCCTTGATTAGTCTGATTTGTATCTGCAAAAACTGTCGTAGCTGCAAATAGCGCCATAATAGCGAGCAATCCTAATGTAAAAATTTTCTTTTGTATCATAATTTATATATTACTAGTAGTACCAAGCTTTACTGCAGCTTGTGATAATTGATACGAGAGAGAAATTAAAAGAGGTGCAGCTCTACGGGAAACAAAAACACCTCTTTCGAGGCATTTTTTTGTTTCTTATTTCTTATCAGGTATAAAGATCAGTGCGACTCCATTTATACAATACCGAAGTCCCGTTGGAGTTTGTGGCGCATCATCGAAAACATGTCCTAGATGACTATGGCAAATTGCAGAGGCAATCTCGATTCTTTCCATGCCAAAACTTGTATCAGTATTTTCAATAACAGACCCTTTAATCGGTTCAAAAAAACTAGGCCATCCTGTACCAGAATCAAACTTAGCCTCTGACCGAAATACAGGCTCACCACAGTCTGCTGTGACAAAAGTTCCTGGGCGAGTCTCATGAAGCAGATCGCTTGTAAAAGGAATCTCGGTCCCACCCTCTTTAAGAACTGCATATTGCTCTGGAGTTAGTCTGTTTTTCCATTCGGCATTCGAAAGTTTGGCAAGATCCTCTTTTGCAATAGGTGATTTTGTCGCATCTATAGATGTTATAGGATCATTTTTTAAATTGACTTTTTCTTCGAGAGATTGAAGCTCATATATACCCAGAACAAAAACAATCAATAGAGTGACAATAATTACAATTCTGGTTTTATGATTCATAAATATTTATTAGGTTTATATTGAGAGCATCCATCTCTCAAGTTCTGTTTCAAAATTCACTTGTCCTCTGTGCGCTTTGTGGTACATATCAATAAGACTTGAAATAGCATTATTTAATTCCTTCTCTTCCCAGTTTCGAGAAAAAGATTTTGCTTTGCTATATACATATGGATTAAGCCCCGCTTCGTCGGCCCCTTTTGTTTTCTTTGCAAGAAGGATTGATTTCATTTGCCAAAATATTGTTCCGTGAAGTTCCTCGTCTGCAGTCCCTTGATCAAGCTCATTTCTAAGGAGTGCCCACGCATTCTTTTTGTCTTTGTCCCCTATCGCATCAGTCATTTTAAAAATACTCGGGAATTTCTTTTCTGCTTTTTGTTTGACTCCAAATTCTTCTACTTTTTCTGCGTATTTTTTTATTTTCTCAAGTGGTGCCTTATTAACTTCGCCTTCTGACCAGACAATGATGTTTTCTGTTGCTTTCATTTCCTTCAAGAATTTCAAAACAAGTTCACTTTTTTCTTTGTCTTCCATTATATCAGCAATCTTCGCAACAACCTTTCGCTCAAAAAGTCCTTGGGATGCAGTAATCTCCTGGAGTATATTTTCATCAAGATTTTCTACACCAAAAGAAACGAAGCTCGCGTCTGGCTTCTTCTTCTGTAGAGCATCAAAAGTTGCTCGTGCAGTCTTTTGAATCTTTTCTCTATCTGTTCCGTAGTAAAAGTAGATCATGCTCAATTTTTAATTAAAAATTTAAAGTATTCAAGTCTCAAGGTTCAAGTTTTCAATTCACTTGGATCCTTGAATACTTGCCACTTGTTAACTTACCTCAAGTTTCCCCAATCATCTCCACATGATGCATTGGCTACGATAGGCACACCTTTTGTCATCTTTGGATCCATTATGTTTTCCATCACACTTTTTATTTTTTCTGACACCTCCTTCACCTTACTTTCTTTAATCTCATAGATAAGCTCGTCGTGAATTTGAAGGAGAAGTCTCACATCTTTATCATCCCCATAAATCCGATCTATCTCAGTCATTGCGAGTTTTACAATATCTGCCTGTGTCCCCTGTATCGGCGCATTGATAGCCATTCGCTCTGCAGCGGCACGGATAAACGGAAGGTGGGATTTGATACCTTCAAAATATCTTCTTCTTCCATACATCGTTGTAACAAAACCGTTTTTGGCAGCCTCTTTCTTGGTGTTTTCGAGATATTCTGCGAGAGTCGAGAATGTTTTGAAGTAATCATCATAGAATCTCTGCGCCTCTTCTCGAGTACTTCCGAGATTACTTTTGAGCGCATTTACTCCCATTCCATAAAGGATCCCGAAGTTAATCACCTTCGCTTTTCGTCGCATATCTTTAGTTACTTCCTCTATCGGTACTCCAAAGACTTGTGATGCTACTCCTGAATGAACATCTTCTCCACTTTTGAAAATCTCTTGGAGTTTTTGATCGTCAGAAAGTATTGCCGCGATTCGAAGCTCGATCTGTGAGTAGTCAAAGGCACAAAGCTTGAATCCTTTTTCTGCTATGAATGCATTTCTGATCGCTCGTCCGAGCTCTGTTTTAATTGGAATATTTTGTACTCCAGGATCCTTTGAAGCCATTCTCCCTGTCGCAGCACCTGTCTGAATGAATGTTGGATGGAGTCGTCCATTATCATCAAGAAGTGTTGGGATCACATCGATATAGGTGCCCAGAAGTTTTGCGAGCTCTCTATGTTCCATGATGAGTGAAATGATCGGGTGTAAGTCTTTAAGTTTTTCGAGTTCACTTTCTTTGGTCGACTTCGCACCACCCGCGGTCTTTTTCATGTTCTTGCCGACGAGATTCAATTCATCATAAAGCACAACACCGAGCTGCTTTGGTGAATCAACATTGAACTCGTGTCCTGCATGTTCAAATATTTTCTTGTCTATTTTGTCGAGTTCTTTATGATAGTCCTTAGCGAGCTTTTTGAGATAGTCAGCATCAATAGCTACACCAATATCATGCATTTTTTTGATAATCGGAATGAGCGGAAGTTCGATCTTTTCGTATACAAATTCAAGACCCTTCTTTTTGATTTCATTTAAAATATTTTTCTTGGCCTCATCTGCATCCTCGTGTTCAGAAAAGGCGATCACATCAGAAAGTTCCGGATTACTGATTGTTGAATTCAAAACAAATGTTGCAATCTTTAGTTTCTCAATTTCTTCATCAGATAAATTATGAGCAACCTCCTCCTGTTTTTTTGTTTTTCCTTCTAAGCTTCTAAGCTCCTCAGCTTCTAAGCTCGTATCTCCGAATACCACATCAACTCGTGGCACCATGCTTCGAAAATCGAATGATTTCAACATGTTTTTGACCTTTTCTGTCTCAATATGTTCTCTCCAGGTTGAGTCAGGGAGTTTGAAATCGATTGGCGCATCACGACGAATTGTCGCAAGCATTTTTGAAAACACCGCTTCGTCTTTGTTGTTTGCGAGAAGTTCGTAAATTCTCTCAGTCACTCCGATCTTTTTGAATTCTTCTTTCTTGCCGGCTTCAATTTTTGCATACATATTTTCTATCGTTCCAAATTCTTGAATGAGCGTTGTTGCAGTCTTTTCTCCAATACCTTTGATCCCTATAATATTATCTGATGTATCTCCTCGAAGTCCTTTATAGTCAGTGAGCTGTAACGGTTTAAATCCAAATCGCTCTACCACTTCTTTCTCGCCATAAGTCACAGTGTCTTTAACACCTTTGCGAAGAGTAAACACTTTGACCCGATCACCTTCAATGAGCTGCATTGTATCCATATCTCCTGATGCAATCACAATCTCGATTCCCTTCTCATCTTTCATCTGTTCAACAATAGTTCCGAGCATATCATCAGCTTCGAATCCTTCTTTGTCGTATTCTGGAATTGAAAATGCACGAAACACTTCTCGCGAACGAATAAGCTGTGAGACGAGTTCATCATCAGTTTTCTTTCGTCCCGCTTTGTACCCGTCGTATGCTAGGTGTCTATAAGTGGGCTTCGGAAGATCAAAACAAGCAGCGATATAGTCCGGCTTGAAATCTTCAATAAGTTTAAAGAGCATGAGGCAAAGCCCATAGAGTGCACCTGTTGGCTCACCTTTGCTCGAAGCAAAATCTGGAAGGGCATGATACGCACGATGAATAATCGCGTGAACATCGAGGAGGACGAGGGTTTTTGTGTCTTTTTTAGATTTAGTGGCCATGAAGGTATTTTAGCAGAAAAAGTGGAAAGAATCTTACATAAGGTTACTCGTGTATCCTGTATTGATGTTCGTCGTTTTCAAGAAGAGTACACTCAATTTTTACAGTCCAATTAGGCATTATTTCTCTTACTTTGTCTGCCCATTCGATACAAACAAGATTTGTAGACTCAGCGAAAACTTCTTCGAGTCGCAAAATCTTCACCTCATCTATTTGTTCTATTCTATATGCATCAATATGTACCAATGTTTTAAATCGAGGGTTTGTTGTTTTGTAGGACTTCATTATGACAAATGTGGGACTCTGCATCGTTTCTGTAACTCCGAGTTCTCTTCCAATCATCTGCACAAGAGTAGTCTTTCCTGCACCTAAATCTCCTTTCAAATCTAAAACTACGGCTCGGTCTGAAGTGTTCTTTGATATTTTAACAATCAATTCCTTTGCAAATTGTCTTGTATCGTCAAAAGATCGAGAAATCATATATTAAGCATGAAGAAGGTCGACAGGCATAGAAATACCAGCCCCCTTAAGTTGTCGGTCAATTGCATTCTTGATTTCCCCTTTTTCATTAACGTTATTAATCTTGGTTAAATTTGGCACCATACTTGTTACAATAAACTCTGTAATTTCTGCCGATTCAGGGACCCTTTCTCCAACACTTTCATTTGGTGTTCTTTCTTTTTTATAGAGACTCATTAAATCCGCAAGAATAACCATGTCTGATTCTAAAGCCTCTTGAGGTGACTGTTGTTCCATTCCATCCATATAAATTTAAGTTATTTATTAACACCCAAACTATAATACACAAACGCCTATGATACAATATCAGTATTACAAATTATAAATAATTTATGGACGAAATAACAAACGCCCCAGCACCAATAACATTAAAAGTCTGGGAAACAGTAAGAAACTCAATTAAAAATATATTTCATAACTTTACTCCGAAAGCACTCGCAATAGCCGCTTTTGGACTTTTTTATATTATTGGCCTCCTTTTGACCATTATTATAAATATTTTGTTAGCCGGGGCACATCTGTCGGATCTGTATTATGTTTATACTTTAGGGATTATTAATACCATCGGCTCAGTAGGTTCTCCAACATTTACAATATTTTTTGCATCAATGGTTGTATTCGGTGGGATCATGCTCATATTGCTTTCGTTCCTCTTAACTTCACTAATAAAATTAAGTCTTGCAGAGGAAAAGATGTCACTTATTAATTCACTCCGAGGAGGTTTCAAACAAAAAATTAAAGTCTTGGGGCTACTAATCAGTGCGTATTTTATTTCAACTTTTTCAGCAGTTGTTTTCTTGATACCGGGAATCTATTATTTTGTTGCCTTATCCCTTGCTATGTTTTTGTTCATAGATCAAGGAACAACAGTAAAGCAATCAATTCTTAAAAGTATCTACTATGTAAAAGGAGTCTGGTTTAGAGTGTTCGCAGTCCTAATCTTTAGTATGATCCTTATGATTATTTTTTCTGTGGCGGCAACTTTCATATTGACAGTTATTGCAAAAATACTAAGTTCAATTCAAATACTCCAAAGGGCTGTTTTATGGGTGTCAGGAATCCTCACATTCCTAATAGGTGTTGTAAGCGCAGTGTCCATGATTTCGGTATCTTCAACAATATACAAAACACTGAAGACTAAGTCTGAGGGAGAGATTGGAAATAGTCTCCAAAAACCAATACTCATTGCCTGCATCGGACTTGGACTTTGGATTGGACTTATGTATTTTATAACTGTCACAACACAAAATTCTCTAGACAGTATGAAAGAAAAAGCGACAAAGGCGGCAACAATGAATGAACAATCAAACCAGGCAGATATGCAAAGTTTCTCAGATCAAATAAATGCAGAACAAGGAGGAGGAACCCAACAAATAACAGTTGATGGAAAAGACGTGAATCTATTTCGAGGGTTCGGCATCGCGTTTAATTATGACAAGGACTGGAAAAGATATGCGGCCAATTCATCATATGGTGCAGACGCAACTTTTAGTAGCAAAAATTCTGATGAAACAGATAGTTATGCGGATCTTTTTATAACCAATCTAAAAGAAGAAGGGCCTGATTCTTACACACTCCAAACAGACTACAGAAATTTACTTGAAAAGAAAAAACAAAGTGGCGCAATCGAAAACTACACTTTTGCAAAATGGCCTCAAAACAAGAATGTGGCAGTTATTGAGATAAGACTTAAGGGTAAGAATGGGGTTGAAGTTGTTGACAAAAGATACTCGATTGTTCTTGGAAAGATTGCGGTAGAATTTTCTGGTATAAGTCCTTTAGAAAAAGCTGCGGACACAGACCAAAAACTTCAACAGATGATTAGTTCTGTTAAATTAGATATCTAATAAAGGTATGCAAAATAAAATCAAAACTGGAATATTGGTCGGGGTTGGATGTGCGATCATCTATGCAACACTTGGGTGCCTAATCATACTCTCAAATCCTATTTGGAATGAGTTTGTATGGAAAGGATTTCTCACACTTTTCCCTTTGCTCATAATTCTTGGCGCCATCTTTATGATCTACCAAAATAAAAGAAGATTTGGGATCGGATTGATATTGAGTAGCATCATAATACCAGTCGTCTTCTTTGCAATGATGTTTATTGGATTTTAATTACCTCGTCTCTTACAGTAATTAAAAACAAAACCCTTCGCCTAAGGCGAAGGGTTTTGTTTTTAAAACTTAAAGAAGTACATTAAACTCCAGTACATTCATAGTTTAACGACTCCCAACTTTCTCCTGTACGAACATTTGTCGCACTGAAATCCATTGTCATATCCAAACCTGGCGCGCAGGCCTTTGAGGGTAACACTAGACAAAGCACCACACTATCCCCCACCTTAGAATTATCTATACCCGGTATCTGTTCATAGTTTGTTTGATACGCCCCGTTTGTATACACAACCTTACTTCCACTATCTTTAATAAAAGGTCCACCTTGTCCATCCTGGAGTCTATTCCCAACCAATTTTACTTTGGTCACAGAGCATTGCCCTACTTCTGTAGGTAAAGTATCATTGCCTCTTATTACATTATCTGCAATTGCTGTAGCCGCATCATTAGTGTTAGAGGTATCATCGTAAACATAAACATTATAATTTTTTTCATCAAAATCCTTAGTGTGATAATTTATACCAATACCATCGTACCCACCATCTGTAATCAAACTCCAATAATCTGTCCCGTTTAAATCTTTATGATCAAATATCGAGCCACTTCCAAAACAAAATCTTCTGTCACCTTCTTTGCACGGCACAATTTCGATTTTTATTTTCTTTCCTGATGATGAAACTGTATAGAAAGTCACCTGATTGTCCAGAAAATGATCCCCTGATAACTGTGGTTGTTTCCTTATTGGCTCTGGAGGATTAACCTGTTTTACCTCCCCGCTTTGTACAGGTTCATTTTGTGCAGTATTAGTGTATTGAGAATTGTTTTGTAAAGAGGGTTGCTCTTGCCTATTCCAAAGTGGATAATCAATTACAACATAAATGAGAAGTGCGAGCGCAATTAAATACAAACCATATTTTATTATTTTTTCTTTATTCATATATTAGTTCCAAGGAATATTATTCTGAGAGAGTCTTTTAATATTATCAATAATAACATAGGGGATAAACAGAAATATAATCTCAATCACAACTCTGTTAAATCCTAGTATGCCAATAAAATAAAGTCTTATGGTATTTAGTAAATAAAAAACAATACAAAACCAAAAGAAATTAATCATGAGATTCGTCTTTGATTGAATGAGACTATTAAAGAATAATCCAGAGTATAAAACCGTCACATTAATAATAGCTGAAATAATAAAAACAAGCTCACCTAATCCATCCAAATAACGAAAAGCTCCTAACCCATTAACCGTAATATCAACTCCTACGAGACCAAGAATAATAAGAAACCACCTGAGTGTCTTTGTAGATTCCGTAAATATCGCCATAAAAATATGTTAAATAATAACGATTTAATTATACCCCGCTTTAATTCTTACTAATAGAGTAGGCACTTCTATATTGGCCTCGATCATTATTTTATGTTTTCTAATTGTTGTCCAATGAAGTTATTCAATCTTACAAACAATTCAACATTTTTATTCATCTCCCCTATTTGCGAAATGAGATGATCGGTATACATATACATTCGATCTGTATTAAACTCTAGTCCAACATCTTTCGCATTTTTGATCAAAAATTCCATCACATCAGGGGTCAACAACTCATAAACCTCCGCCTCGTGACCGTCTTTGCACAATACACGAAAATAATCATTAAAATTACCCTCGAGTTTTAATTCCTTTAAACCTGCTGGTTTTGGCACTTCCTGCTTTTGAACAAATGGGGTTTTCTTTCCGTCTATTGCCGCCTTGAGTAAACTATAAGAAGGATTTATCATAATTTGAGATACCGAAGACTTGTGAATGGATTCGAAAACAGTAAATACATGCCTACCGTCTTCAGAATAAAGCATCTTTTCAACCTTTTGGCTCCCCACTTTTATACCATCTGAATATGAATAATTAAAAATTTTAAATGAAAGCCCATCGTAAGTTCCCAATACCACATTACTAAAAAATCTAAAATCCCCGTAAGAGAATAGGGAAAGATTTCCACCGAGAACATTTTCTTGACCTTTCTCGTAGATATAATCAAAACCAAACTTTTTTGCCACTGTTTGCATAAAGCCCTTTTGAGCATCACTAAAAGTTTTCATGAGCCAATACATGAAAAAAACAAAAACAATACAACTCAGAAATCCTGCAATTGGAGCGCCATTATCTGGTGAATAAAATCTTTCAAGAAGTTCAGCTAACACAAGCTCACCTATAAAAATGAGTCCGAAATAGAGACATGCTTTGATCATAATACTATTAACATGTACTGATCCGGAATCTAGTTTCATATGTTCTATTATATCAAATCTTTTAGTCCCTCATACAAAAACCTACGCTAGATACTCCATTCCAAATACGATATACTACTTCATATATGACAATAGTATTTGACGAAGACAAACAAGGTTCACAAATTGATACTCTCCGCAAAAAAGAGGAGGAGGAACTCGCGGAAATACTTTCCAAAAAATATGGAGTTGATTATGTTGATCTCTCTGGAATCACCATCAATACCGATTCGCTTCGACTGATACCCGAAGATAAGGCTAGAGCCGCAAAATGTGCAACATTTAAAATGGTGGGAAAAATTCTCTCTATTGCTGTCCAATCCCCTAACAAAGAAGATGTCAAAAAAATAATCAAAGAACTCCAAGACAAGGAATACAAAGTAAATATCTACATGGTATCAATGGCGAGTCTTGAAAAAGCATGGGGGCGATACAAAGATCTCTCATTTGCCATGGCGACCAAAGCAGGGTCCCTCGATATTTCAAGCGAAGAAATTCAGGAACTGAGTGAAAAAGTAAAAAGTATTAGCGACATTCAAAAGCTTGTTGACGAAACGATTGCAGTCAAAAGAGTGTATCGAGTATCAAAGATCATCGGTATCATAATGGCAGGGGCGATATCACTTAAAGCATCGGATATTCACATTGAACCGGAAGAAAAAGTAACGCGTCTTAGATATCGACTCGATGGTGTGCTTGTCGATATCATTAATTTCGACAACGAAACATATGATCTTCTTATTTCTCGTATCAAACTCCTCTCAAACCTTAAACTTAATATAAAAGAGAATGCTCAGGACGGACGATTCAGCGTAAAGCTCCAAGATAAGGAAATTGAGATTCGAACATCAATACTTCCTGGTGCTTATGGTGAATCGATCGTAATGAGAGTTTTGAATCCGGATTCTATCGCTACCCCACTTGAAGAGCTCGGGATTCCTGAAAAACTTTTGAAGATCTTTACTCACGAGATGTCAAAGCCATCAGGACTCATTCTTACTACAGGACCGACAGGAAGTGGTAAAACCACAACTCTCTACGCTTTTTTGAGAAAAGTATATGAACCAGGGGTAAAAGTGATCACTATTGAAGACCCTATTGAATACCATCTTCAAGGTATCGTACAGACTCAAGTTGAAGTAGACAAAGGATACACATTTGCGGCAGGACTTCGATCAACTTTGCGACAAGACCCTGATGTAATACTTGTGGGAGAAATTCGAGATGCAGAGACAGCAGAGATCGCAATGCACGCATCTCTCACGGGACACTTGGTGTTCTCAACACTTCACACCAACTCTGCGGCAGGTGCATTCACCCGTCTTATTGACCTAGGAATTAATCCAAAGATCCTGACATCAGGTATCAGTGTTTCTATTGCCCAGCGACTTATCCGAAAAGTCTGCAGTGGTTGTGCCAAAAGAGTCCCTATACCTGAAGATAAGAAAAAGATCATTGCATATCACACCGCCAATATTAGAAGAAAAGGTGAATCGGTCCTTCAAGAAATAGAAGTATTCGAGGCAAACAAAACTGGCTGCGAACTCTGTAACGGAACAGGATACAAAGGACGAGTAGCGGTGTACGAAGCAATCATTATAGACAAACCTGTCGAAGAAGTGGTGTTCCAAAATCCAAGTGATCGTGAAATTGCTAAAGCAGCAGACCATCAAAACATTTTGAATCTTCAAGAAGATGCTATACAGAAAGTATTAAACGGAATAAGTACTATAGATGAGATCGAAAGAGTGATCGATATTACACCGGATACTGATGAGTTTGTAAGTGAAGTG
>JAZKAJ010000010.1:0-10067 GCA_040389185.1 Patescibacteria group bacterium | reverse complement strand
AGAGAGTAGGGACCAATTGATCGCATGTGGATCTTGTCCTCCACCATGTGGTGCAGCTTCAAGATATACATATATCCGATCGCAATTTTCTGTTTGAATTCTTCTCCTGTTCGTCCATCAAAGAGTGTTACTTTACCGTCAGCAGGAACTCCAGATTTTACGAGCTCTTCTTTGATTTCTGTATCTGTCGCACCGATAAATGGCGGAACGATAGCCTGATAGTTAAGTCCTTTTGCAGCCATACCAAGATGGATCTCGAGGATCTGTCCAAGGTTCATTCGAGATGGAACACCAAGTGGTGTCAACACCATATCTACTGGCACTCCATCCTTGTCATAAGGCATATCTTCTTCAGGAAGTACGATTGAAATAACACCTTTGTTTCCGTGTCGTCCAGCAAGCTTGTCTCCAACTGAAACGTTTCGAAGCTGTGCAACTTCAATGTGGATTCTCTTGATGATTCCACTTTCAAGTTTGTCTCCTTTTTCTCTTGAGAATACTTTGATGTTGATGATTCGTCCTCGCTTTCCGTTTTCCATTCGCTTTGAAGAATCTTTTACGTCTCGAGATTTTTCACCAAAGATTGATCGAAGAAGTCTTTCTTCTGGAGTAAGCTGAGTTTCTCCCTTTGGAGTAATTTTACCTACGAGAATATCTCCTGGCCTTACTTCTGCACCGATTCGAACAATTCCTTCTTCATCCAAGTTTTTGAGTTTGTTCTCACCTACGTTTGGTATGTCCGGAGTAGTTACTTCAGGCCCAAGTTTAGTATCTCGAACATTGACTATGAATTCTTCAATATGAATCGATGTAAATTTACTGTCTTTAACGAGTCTTTCTGAAAGCACAATCGCATCTTCGTAGTTTTGTCCTGACCATGTCATGAACGCTACTCGAACGTTTTGTCCGATCGCCATTTCTCCATCTACTGTTGTTGATGCATCTGCGAGTACATCACCCTTTGAAACTTTATCTCCGAGTCGTACCTGTGGTCGCTGGTGGAAAGCAGTAAACTGGTTTGTTCTTTCAAATTGAGAAAGAATAAATTCAACTTCTTTTCCTTTTGCGTTTTTGATTTTGATGAGTTTTGCATCTACGTGTGAGATCACTCCGTCTTCTGGAGCAACGATCACTCGCCCTGTGTCTTTTGCTGCTTTTTCTTCTACACCTGTTGCCACTAGTGGAGCTTCTGGAATAACACATGGTGTTGCCTGCTTCTGCATGTTCGATGCCATCAAAGATCGGTTTGCCTCATCGTGGTTCAAAAATGGAATCATAGATGTTGCGATTGAGAACGCTTCGTTTGTCGCAACGTCGATGAGTTCTACTGTGTTTTTATCAACAAGAGCTGGCTTACCTTTGATTCGAACTTCAAGATTTTCTTCAAGAAGATTTCCATCTTTGTCTGTTGGTGTTGCTGCGTGAGCAATAATGAACCCTTCTTCTTCAAGAGCGTTCATATAAACAATTTCTTTTGTTACCTTTCCGTTCTTTACCTTTGCGTATGGAGCTTCGATCATTCCGAATTCATTCACTCGAGCGTATGAAGCAAGGTGAAGTACGAGACCAATGTTTTGACCTTCTGGTGTATGGATAGGACAGATTCTTCCGTAGTGTGACGGATGCACGTCTCGAACTTCAAATGAAGCTCGTTCTCGTGTAAGACCTCCAGGACCAAGAGCAGAAACAGTTCTCAAGTGTTCGAGTTCTGTAAGCACGTTTTCCTGTTGCATGAACTGTGAAAGCTGGTTTGTGTTGAAGAATTCTTTGATTCGAGCCTGAAGTGGTCGAGGTGAGATGAGGCTGATTGGAAGTGTGGTGTCAGTATCAATAGTAGACATTCGGTTTTGAATGTTCTTCTTGATCTGAGCCATACCCACTCGAATCTTTTGCTGAAGGAGCTCACCCATAAATCGCACTCGTCTAGAACCGAGGTGGTCGATATCATCTGCGTTTTCTGTAGGGTTGTTGTTGAGGAATGCGAGGTGATTGATGATTGTTACCATATCATCGAGAGACACAGTCTTTCGAGTGAGAGATTTTTCATCCATTGGTTTTTCAAATCGCTTGTTGAATCGGTGTCTTCCAACTCGTGAAAGATCGTATCGCTCTTCACTGAAAAGTCCCACAACGAATTCTCGTGCGTTTTCTGCCGTAGCCATTTCACCATCTCGAAGTCGCTTGTGAATTTCCATTGAAGCTTCGTCAAGAGTTTTTGCATGATCTTTTGCAAGAGTTGCATCGATGAATTTCTTTGTCTCAGGAGCATCTTTGAAGAGTTTTGAGATATCTTCGTCTGTCTTTGCACCGAATACTCGAAGGAGTGATGAGATCGGGAACTTTCTTTTTCGATCGATTCGAACAAAGATAGCACCATCTGATTCTGTTTCGATCTCAACCCAAACACCTCGTGCAGGAATGATCTTTGCACCGTAAAAATTCTGAGATTTTGTCTCAGATGATGTAAAGAATACTCCGAAAGATCGTGCGAGCTGTGGAACGATAACTCTCTCGATACCGTTTACGATAAATGTACCTCGCTCTGTCATAACTGGAAAATCAGCAAGGAAAATTTCCTGCTCTTTTTCGCCTCCAAATACTTTGTTCTTAAGCTTTACGAAAATCTTAAGAGGGGCTTCATAGTTTATTTTGTTTTCTTTTGCAAATCGTTCATCGATCTTTGGAGTTCCAATTTCGAACTTTCCAAATGAGAATTCAAACTTCTTGCCTGAATAGTCGGCAATGTTCTGGAATTCTTCGAACACTTCTTTGAGTCCTTTTTCGATAACCCACTTGTATGAGTTAACCTGACCTTCTACCAAGTTTGGAAGAGGTGCGAGCGGCTCCTTAAAATTTTTAAAATACTTCTTATTCTTCGTGTTGGCAGAGAGGCCCAACTTTTGCGATACAGCACCTTCACTATGTGTTTTAGGCATAATTTATTTTTCTCAAAACAAAACAGAAAATAACACAATACCTCCTCCTTCTAAGAAGTATTGTAATATCTTTATGTTAGGAGATGAGCAAGATGTTAACTAAACGCTTATAATATATAAATACTTGACACGCTCTGAATAACACAATCTTGCTATGTCACGCGTGATTATAGCATAGCTATATAAGAACGCAATAAGATCTAAATATTGACGATGTGGATAAATATATTATATAGTTCTGAAGTATGCACACTCCACCCACCCCGTCCGACGTTCTTTGCCAAAGCCCAATTGTCCGAGCATTCATTGAGCACAATAATGACAGACTCCGTGAGGCATCGCTTAAAACCATTGCCCCATTGGAAAGTTTTCAAGTAACTTACCCAAGTGACAATTCCCCAGCTCGTATTGAGGATACAATCCGCTATGGCGGATATCTTCGATCCTTGAGATGGAAAGTCACGCGGTTAACTGACGACACACTCAGAATTATGCTTCCTTCATGCTAATCACAATCTGGACTCACAATTGCGTATGCCTTCGCAGGCTACGCTTTTTATTTTTTATTCACCCTCCAATCCTCTATAGCCTTATGATTCCCCGAAAGGAGTACTTTTGGAACTTTGTACTTTTTGCCTTTAAATTCAAGGACTTCTGGACGAGTATAAACATCAGATGATGCCGCCCGTTCTTCTTCTCGGGAATCGAAGTTGCCAAGTACCCCTTCTATCTGTCTTGAGATGCTATCGATCATTATCATAGCTGGAACCTCTCCACCTGTAAGAACATAATCCCCGATTGAGATATCTTCCATTTTAAAAATCTTTTTGACTCGTGCATCTATTCCCTCGTATCGTCCGCAAATAAGAATTAAATCGGTATACTTTTTAGACACCTCTTTCGCATATCCAGTTTCAAATTTTTTACCACCTGGTGAAAAGAAAACGATTTTAATCTTCTTGCTCTTTATTTTTGATTTTGCCTTTTCGATTGCTTTCACTACCGGCAATGCTTCCATTACCATTCCCGGTCCTCCTCCATATGGTTTATCATCTACACGAAGATACGGCTTGTCTTTGCCTTTCTGAGCTTTAGTCGCTTTCACAAAATCTCGAGGGTTGTAGAATGAGACTTTGATTTTCTTTTCTTTTATCGCTCGTGCCAAAATAGACTCACTTAGATATGAGAGGACGAGATCTGGAAAAAGAGTTATAACGTGAAAATTCATATACATAAGTTATAACAAATATAGATAAAAGCAAGAAGCCGGTTCACTTTCGTGAACCGGCTAATAGAGAAGAATCAAGATTGTCTGACTACAGTGTCAGAGACTTACATCCGCAAATCCTGCCGATGTGCGGGCAGCACGGAATACTCTTGATCACCCAAAATTCTTTAATTAAGTCCTTTTCGGACGGGTAATGGGATTTAACAACTCCGAAATGATTATACTTTAGTTAAACAAAAATGCACGGCGCCTACGGCGCCGTGCATTTTTCTTTTCACTTTTCACTAATTACTTTCTACTTATATGTTTAGATCTTCCATCGCTTCATCCACTGTCTTCATTGCACTACTTGCTGGAGCCTGTGCTGACATATTGTCTCGTGGATCCATTCGAGTTGAACCTTCTGGTTCGTTAATTTTGAGGTTTACTCGAGCGTTGTTCTTCATTCCTACTACTCGAAGCATTGTTCTTATCGCCTTTGCTGTATTACCCTGTCGTCCGATTACTTTACCCATATCAGCTGGATCAACAGCGAGTGTGAGGAGTACCCCCATCTCATCTACTGTTCGGCCGATAACTACTGCACTTGGATTATCCACAAGTGACTTCACTACGAAATCGAGAAACTGAGCATCTTTTTCTTGCATACTGTATTATTTATTTTACTTTTAATGTAATCACAGCTACCTCGCTGCTTGAGAAAGATTATAACACAGGATAGTTAAAAGTGAAAAGTGATTAGTAAAAAGAAAATGCAACATCATCGATATTGCATTTTCTTCTTTTAACTTTTTACTTTTCACTATTTAGTTTTCTTTTCCTTTGGAGTTCTTCGTGGCTGAACGTTGAGTTTCTTCGCATCAACAATCTTGTGAGTTACGAGAAGGTTGTGAACTGTTGGAGTAGGTTTTACACCTTGCTTCATCCAGTAAAGGATTCGATCCTTCTTGAGTTCTGTGTTCTCCTTTCGGAAATCATGTGAACCTAAAACTTCAAGGAATTTACCTGTTTTTGTACTGTTCTTTGAGTCAGTCAAAAGAAGCCGGAATGTTGGCTCGTGCTTTCGTCCTGTTCTCTGTAATTTGATCTTTAACATACGGGATATAGTAGCAGATAATATATAACTGGTCAAATAGGCTTATTTCGCTACTTGTTCCGCTTCTGCAAACGAGATAGAAAGGAGCTTTGAGACCGCATCCTTGCCCATAGTAACTCCATAGAGCACTCCTGCCCGAGACATCGTCTCACGGTTATGAGTAATTACAATAAGTTGAGAATGTTCAGAGAGATTCTCAATCATATCACCATATTTTCGGCTATTTGCCTCATCGAGCGCAGCATCAGTTTCATCCAAGATCACAAATGGCGGAGGGTTTACCTGAGAAATAGCAAAGAGGAGTGCAATAGACGTCAGAGCTCGTTCTCCACCAGAAAGCATAATAAGCCCTTTGATTTTTTTGTGTGGTAGTGACACCTCAATCTCGATTCCCTCTTCCTCTTCATTTTCTTCTGTCTCCCCAGTTAGTTCATCTCCCGCTTTTCGTTTTCGTTCTGGTCGAACAAGTTTAAGACTTGCATGTCCGCCACCAAACATGAGGGCAAAATATTTTCCAAAGGAATTATTGATCTTCTGTACACCTTCACGAAATTCAACATTAAGCTTTTCACCAAGTTCTTTTATCAAATTATTAAGATCTAGAGACGCTTGTTCAAGGTCTACAAGTTCCCGAGCAAGAAACTGATCTCGCTCTTCTGTTTCATTGTGTTCCTTTTGGAGATCTTCACCACCAACAACACCAGTTTCTTCAAGACGGATTTTTAGTCTCTCGAGGTGCTTATGTCTGTCATGCTGAACACTTCTTTCCTCAAAAAGATCACTGACTTCAAGATCATTGAAATGTAGCACCTCGAGTCCTGCAAGCGCAGAAATATCTCTCATGTCACTCGCCAAATTTTCTGCATCAAACAAAACCTCTCTTTCACGAGCTTTAATTCTATCGAGAATTCCTCGCACCTCGTTTTGTCGCGCGATTATTTTGAAGATTTCTTTCTCAGCCTCTCTTGTGTCATCCTTCGCCTTTTCAAATTCTTTTCGTCTCTCTTCATATTCTTTGATAAGTTTTTCTTCTTCGATTTTTATAGTCTTTAGGTTGTGTTCGAGAGCTGCTTTTTTACTCGAAATACTATCAGCTTCTTTCCGTAGATTGAGAAGGACATCATTTGCGTCTGATTGTTTGTGCTTGTGCACAAATCGAGCGAGTGATTCTCGAATCTTATGGAATGCCGCTCGAAGTGAATCAAGAGTTCCACCAATTTCACCTTCTTCAAAAAAGATCTTTGAATCATTTACAAGAGTTTCCACTTCCCAAAGCGGGACAAGCTTGTTACCGATTTCGCTCTGCACCTTTTCCTCTTTTTCGATTGATTTTTTGATGTATGAAAGTTCTCCTTCGAGTCGTCCTTCTTCACGCATCAATTCATCCTTTTGATGTCGCACATTATGAAGACTCGATTCGATCGTCAAAATCTCTGGCGGAAGTTCTTTGTCTTTGAGTCCTGCTTCTACCATTCGTCTTGCATCGATAAGTTTGTTATCCAAATCTTCAAGCTCACCTTCTGGGGCTTTCTTTTCATCACTAATTGCAAGCTTTGTTTTGTTTACATAGATCTCTTCTCGTTTGAAATATTCCCTCGCCATTTTAACGAGCTCGTCTTTGAGTTCTCGAGCTTTCTCGAGTTTTTCTACTTGTTTTTTGAGGAAGCGAAGATGTGGAGCGATCTCTCTTCGAAGTGATTCTACTTGTTTGATATTCTCTTCTGTCTTCTCGAGTTTTTTTGAACTTTCTTCGATCTTGAATTGATAGACTTTGATACCAAGCGCATCCTCGATCATCTCACGACGTTCTTTTGGATTGCTATGGAGGATTCGGTCTGCTTCGCCTTGAGAGATGATGTGGTGCCCTGTAGAGCCGATGTGAGCTTGTGCAAGAAGCTCTGAAATATCCTTGAGACGAACCTTCGAACCGTTTATAAAATATTCGTTAACTCCGTCACGAAATACTACTCGCTCAATAGACACTTCATCAAAATCAATATTCAAAAGTTTTCGACTGTTATCAAAAACAAGTTTCACACCTGCTCGGTTTGCTCGTCCCGCATCTGTTGAACCATTAAAGATGAGATCTTCTCCTCGTTTACCTCGCATGCTTTTGATCGATTGTTCACCAAGCACAAATCTGAAAGCTTCTGCCACATTTGATTTACCAGAACCGTTTGGACCCACGATAGATGTGATAGGGGTTTTGAATTCCAAAGTACTCTTTCTTCCAAAAGATTTGAAACCATTAATTTCGAGGGATTTTAAATACATGCAAATAGTATATCGTATATAGTATGCAGTATCTAGTATTTATTTGACATTAAATATGATCTGAGTAGGATTAGAAATCTATGTACGCTTATGTCCTTTTTGAATTAAATCTCAACAACCCTGTGTTGTCCAAAACCCTCAAGACCATCATCACAAATAAAACATCAGCTCAGGAAGTTGTAGAGGCAATCGGCAAACAAATCAGCCGACCACTTCCAATGCATAAATGGCTTCTAAATGGAGGGTCACCTGGCAATACCGAAATTCAACTCCACCTTTCACCAGAAACAGTGGAAGTTTAATAGCCCAATTTTCTACGGCAACATCTTCGGATGTTGCCTCTTTTTATTTTAAAAATCATATATCACAACCCCTCCCGGCCTCCCCTTCGTCTGAATGAGAGGAGAAATACAAAATGCGGCGCGACCAAGGGTCGCGCCGCATTTGAAATTTAATTTTCCGCGTCAATTCCGCGTAGTTCTGCGTCCGTTCCGCATTAGCTACCACTTCCTAGCTTCCAATCCATTCCTCGCAGCATCTTGTTCTGCTTCTTGTTTTGATTTACCTCGCCCTTCCGCAACAAGAAGTTCGTTCAAGTATAGACCTACAGTAAATTCTTTGTCGTGGTCTGGTCCGTGTTCTTTGAGTGTTTTATATGATGGAGTTACTCCAGTTTTCTCCTGTGCTTTTTCTTGGAAGAAACTTTTCGCATCAATCCACAATCTTTTTTCTTCAATTTCTTTTGTCTTTGGGAGGAGCACTCGTGCGATAAACTCTTTTGCTTTTTCATATCCACTATCAAGATAGATCGCACCTACTACTGATTCAAAAGTGTTCGCGAGAATATATTGTCGCGCTCGTCCCATATCTTTACTCTCTCCACGAGAAAGCAAAAGATATTTATTAAATTCAAGTTCTGTTGAAATACTTGCAAGCATCACAGAGTTTACGAGAGCTGACCTGAGTGCAGTCAAATCCCCCTCTGGTTTTTTTGGGTATGTCGCGTAGAGATAATCTGTTGATACAAGCTCAAGTACCGCATCACCCAAAAACTCGAGTCTTTCGTTGTGCTCAATATCTGCGTTTTTGTTTTCATTTAGGTATGAACGATGAGTAAACGCTTGTTTTAAAAGCGTTCTATCGTTGAATGTTATTCCTATTGTTTTTTCCGCTTCTGTATAGTCCATCCCGTTTCAAAGCAGGTCGCGATCACCTCGCTTGTGCTCAAAGTTAAGCTTATAAATTATTTAAATTAATCATCATTATCTCGTCCAAAACCAAATCGTGACCGCGGCTTTGAACGGGATCCATATCCATCAACTATTTACCAGAGGCAAGTAGTTTGATCGCATTGGTTACAATCGGCAATATATCATCATAAAAATTAAGGTCAAGTATCTGAGATACCTTAAACCATCGGCAATCATCAAGTCCCCCAGAGACACCCAAAGTCAAATCTCCATACTTTGCAGATGCCAAATAGTATGCAACCTGCTTTCGAACCTTACCTTTCTCTGGATATGTTGCCACATATTCATTCCCGCCAAGCTTGTTCGCAGATACAACATCAATGCCCATTTCTTCTTTTACCTTTCGTACAACCGCATCTGCATCCTCCTCACCTTCTTTGTTGTGACCCTTTGAGAGAGTCCATCGTCCGAATACATCGTGCACAAGTGCAAGATATATATCCGTTCCTTCTCGCGCATAAACCACAGCACCAACGAGTCTTTCAACTGGTAGTTGATCAAATGGAACATCTTCTGCTCGCTTTGGTTTTGTTTGCTGATCTTTACCTGGTTCTCCAAGTTCTTTGTATACAGCACCTAATACACCGTTTATAAACTTTCCAGAATTTTCTCCTCCATATGTTTTTGCAAGTTCGATCGCTTCGTTAATAGCAACCTTAGGTGGCACCTCGAGTTTGTCTCCAAATAGAAGTTCAAATAGTCCGATACGGAGAATGTTTCTGTCTATTGTAGCGATTTTTTCGAGTGGCCAGTCAGGAGCAGCCTTGCTTATGATCTTATCAAGATCTGGATATTTCTTCAGAATCCCCTCTGTAAGCTTACGCATAAAAGGCTCATCCGCAACACCTGTTGCGAATTCTTCTGCATTTCGTTCAAGAGATGGCGCAAGATCTGTAGTTTTTTTGTCGTGAAAATCCCACTCAAAGAGTGTTTGCATGACCACTGACCTCGATAGATGTCTATTCGCCATAAAATTAAAGAACTAACTTAAAAACCCGAACTTTTGCTAAATTATTTTACTGATTTGCTTTTTGCTGTCGCTCGTTTGATTTTTTTGTCTAGTTTCTTTGTGACGGATGCGATCTTTTTGCCCTTAAAATTACCGCAAGATGCACACATTGTGTGAGGGAGTTTAGGCTGGCCACAACTATCGCAAAGCATTAAAGCTCTCGCCTTAAGCGCGTGGTGACTTCGTCTGTTCCCTGTATGCGCACGGGTATGTCTCATTCGTATAACCATAGTGGTAATACTATATACCAAGATGAATAAAAAGACAAATGCAC
>JAZKAJ010000009.1:17699-29955 GCA_040389185.1 Patescibacteria group bacterium | reverse complement strand
AGAACCAGCTATTACCAGGCTCGATTAGCTTTTCACTTCTTACCACAAGTCATCCGAATGCGTTGAACGACATAACGGTTCGGGCCTCCCTTTTGATTTCTCAAAAGTTCACCCTGCTCATGGCAAGCTCGCTCTGGCTTCGGGTCTAATGTGTACAACTTATTCGCGCTATTAACACTCGGTTTCCCTACGACTCCATCCTCTCGGACTTAGCCATGCTGCACACATTAACTCGTTGGCTCATTCTTCAATAGGCACGCCGTGACGGATATAAATACCCGCTCCGACTCCTTGTAAGCATATGGTTTCAGATCTATTTCACTCCCCTCAACGGGGTTCTTTTCACCTTTCCCTCACGGTACTAGTTCACTATCGGTCTTGTATAATATTTAGCCTTACCGGTTAGTTCCGGCAGATTCCCCCGAGCCATTCGTGTCTCGAGGTACTCAAGAATGACAATAAAAGATTTTTTGTTTTCGGATACGGGACTATTACCCCCTAGGGTTTTGCTTTCCAGCAAATTCTCCTAACAAAAAATTTTGTAACTTTTCTGTAATAAATACAATTTGTTATCTTACAACCCCGATCACAACACACCAAATGCAATTTGAATTTTTAATTTAAAATTTTTAATTTTTAAAAAATTCCTGAATTCAGAAATTAATTAAAAATTACAAAATTAAAAATTTGTAATTCACATTGTACTCAATGTGCTGCAATCGGTTTGGGCTTCTTCGTTTTCGCTCGCCGCTACTAACGAAATACTTATTAGTTTCTATTCCTCTGGGTACTGAAATGTTTTACTTCCCCAGGTATGCATCGATAACTTACGTTAAAGATAGTCAGTAAACTGACTGAGTTTCCTCATTCGGAGATCGACGGGTCGAAGGTTGCTTGGCACCTCACCGTCGCTTATCGCAGCTTTACTACGTCCTTCATCGCTTATACAAGCCAAGGCATCCACCATATGCTCTTACTTTCCTATTAGGAAATGTAAAAACCACAATTCTATGTTTACTTATTTTTGTTTGCTTGCTTTGAATAAAAATATCTTTCGATATTTTTATTTTGCTTTTGAATTCTGTCTCCGCAAGAAAAGACCTCCAATTCATTATTTTCACCGGGCGGTGAAAAAACAAAAAGTGCGGGACAGCATGAAGTTTTCAAATTACGCTCGTTCGGTATCAAAAAACCGCTTTGGCAAAGCGGTTCCGACAAAGGCCATTCAAGGCTTTTATCTTTATGCCGCTGTGTTTAATTGGTTCTTTGTATTCATCAAGTATTGGCATATTATACTCGTTTCACTTAGGATGTCAAATACTATTTGCACAGAGGATTTTTGACCTGAAATAGAGCACAAAATGGACCCAAAATGCCCCGAAGCCTATGGCTTCGGGGCACTCCTTTTTCGTTCTTTTTATATAGAAAATTATTACGATCTACCAAACTCAGAATCTGCAATACAAGCATTATAAACCTGGGGCTCATCTTTCTCTTTGTATTCATAGATATAACAGATACCAATCAAAGAAAAGAGTAGCACTGTTCCTCCTATTAAAACCAAAATTCGTAATTTTTTTTCAATCCAGTTTGATATAAAATAACATACAGCAAAAAACAGTGGTGGAACAGTCATCACTAGCCAAAGAAGACCTGGCCCCAAAGTATCGAGACCTCTCCCTCTATTTACAAATATCATAAAACCTCCGATCAAAATTGAAAACAAAGGAATCTGATAAAATATAGTGTGCATGATCTCCTTTTTAAATCCTAGTTGCGAGATCATAACAACCAAATAAAATAATGAAGTGATAATGAAAACACCCCCGATATCCATAGATAACGTACACAAGATAGAATCAACGCTTGCATAATGAGATTTATATTCCACCGAGTATTCATTCAAAAAATGAAAGAAAGCTGCACCCAGCCAAATCGGCAAAACTACAAATGCAGGCACGTACCAAATGAATGTTTTTTTTATTTTTTGTTTCTGTCATGATTTAGGCGCTATGTATAAAAAAGTTAAATTCGTCGACTAATTAAATACAACAGAATAATCGGTACACAAGTAAACAGAACAAACACAAAAACCATTCCTGAGCCAAGGCAATTAAACCCAGCCCCAGTGTAATCAAACATTTTAAAATAATTACAAGAAAAAAGTTCTAGTGCTGAACAAAACAAAATAGTGAGCGGCAGAAACAGGAAAAATATTTTTTTTCTTCGATTACCTGTCTCAATTTTATCAATCAACTTCTTGTCTGAGTCACCTACCATGACCTCTCCATCCTCTGAAAATTTTACTATACTTGAACTTTCGGAGGTTGTAGCAACCACCCTACTCGAACGAAAAAGACTCAGAAACACAAAGCAAATTGTTCCTGGTCCAGCTGAAACGAGAATCTTTCTAAAGACATCTCCATTTGGGATTATCAAAAATACAATTATGCTTACAATCAAACTAATATAGTAAACAACTGATGGAGATCTTTTATTGTCCAATTTCATGTTTATTATTCAGTTAAGCCTATTTTGTTTAGCACAACTTTATGTGAAAAATCGAGCACATCACGAACAAGTTTGTCCCCCATTGCAAGTCGATACTTAAAGTCTTCTGCGGACATAAGTGAGTAAGATATTTCTCGAGCAAATTCTGACTCGATTTCTGTAAGGATTTTTTTGAGTTTCTTTTCATCTGGTTTGTCAGAAACAATGAGCATATC
Organism: Patescibacteria group bacterium; assembly: GCA_040389185.1. Classification (GTDB taxonomy): domain Bacteria; phylum Patescibacteriota; class Minisyncoccia; order Phycocordibacterales; family CAIRYW01; genus JAQBQZ01. Next base: position 27,229 of record JAZKAJ010000009.1, on the reverse strand, counting down.
GAGTCGAGAATTTTCTTCATTAATGAATATCCCTGCAACAATCACAAGTCTCACTTTCCCCGCAAGAGAAAGTTTCCGTGCTAAGACCTCGTCAGTAAGTGGAGAAACTTTGAGGAGAAATTCTCGAAGCGCTTCGAGGTATTTAAAATTTTGATTGAGGGTCGCACCATTTACACTTCGTCCGTTTTCATTTTTTGTCACACGCCTTTTGATGAGTCCCGCTTTTTCCAAAAGATTAATTTCTTTTTTGATTCCTCCCGCTCTCGCCTTTATTTTTTTTGCGAGAAAATTTATATCAAACACCGTGTCAGGATTGTAAACAAATGATCGCATTAGTCTCGCCTTTGTTGCACTTCCAAAAATTTTTTCTAAGATATCCATTCCATTAAAAGATTAAAGTATAAAGCCATAAATTCTGTGCCGTAGCCCATTCATTTATATATAGGATTGTAACATATCTAAAGAGGCATACAAAAAGCGCCACCTTGCGGTGGCGCTTTTATTTAGAATAGAGATTACTTCTGAATTACTTTGTCACGCATAAATTTCTGGTGAAATTTTGCGCGACCCCGCCTCCCCACCTTCGTGGGTCCGGCTCAAAGGTAACATTTGAAGTAAATCTGTATTACTTCAAAGTCACCTTTGCACCCGCAGCTTCAAGAGTCTTCTTGAGAGCTTCAGCTTCCTCCTTCTTCATACCTTCCTTGATAACCTTAGGAGCAGAATCTACTGCGCCCTTAGCTTCAGCAAGTCCGAGTCCAAGAGCTTCTTTAACAGCCTTGATAACTGCGATCTTAGTTGCGCCTGCGTCTGTGAGTTCAACATTGAATGTTGACTGTTCTTCTGCCGCTGCTGCACCTGCGCCTGCTGCTGGAGCTGCTGAAACAGCTGCTGCAGAAACACCGAATTTTTCTTCAATCGCTTTTACGAGTTCGTTTAGTTCGAGAACTGATGCTCCTTCGAGGTCAGTCAAGAATGAATCAAATTTTGACATAATATTTTATTTAATTTTATAATTTTTAATTCTTAATTTTTAAACGATGTAATTTATAAAATTACAAAATTTAAAATTAAAAATTTCTATTTCTTCTTCACTACTTCTGAAACTGCAATTGCAAGTCTCTGAATAGGACTCTTGAGAAGGTATGCGATTTGTGAGAGAAGAACTTCTCGACTTGGGATGTTAGCAATCGCTTTCATCGCTGCCGCGTCCTTATACTCACCTTCGAATACTCCACCCAAAATACTTATCTTTTCTTTGAACTTTTTTTCAAAGTTACTGATTTCTCTTGCAGGAGCAAGTTGATCTTTACCGTACACAATCGCGAGCTCACCTTTAAGTTCTGGCAACTCGCCTTTGTAACCTTGTTCGTTCAACACCTTTGCTGCAATAGTTTTCTTTGCTACAACATACGTGATTCCTGCGTCTCGCATAATTTTACGAAGCACTGTGAGATCAGATACGAGTAGACCGTGGAAGTTTACAAAAACAACAGACGCAGAATCTTTGAGACCCTTATCTAGTTTTGAATAAATTTCCTCTTTCTTTTGTCTTGATATTGGCATGTTTTAAGTTTTAAAGTCACAAAGTCTAAAGTCTTAAAGTTAATGCAAACGCATTTTTCTTTTGACTTTCTGGCTTGTAACTTTTGACTAATGTTAATGATCGACCTGGTTTTGAGTCGTTAAAAAAACGGCCTCTTACGAAAGGCCGATTCTACAAAAAAATTGGAGAGTCGTTTGACCTCGGCAAGATGAGATTGCTCTCTTTTAAGACATTGCTGCCTCCTGCTTTCTTCGGCCTTTGTAGGATTCATATTACTGATTTTCTGAAGATTGTCAAACAATACTACCCCATTTGACTACATAGGCTCAAAATGTTTGTATATAAAAAAATGTTCTTTGAGGATTACAAATTTTGCCGATGTGAAATCTCTATATAAATTTCCCCTGTTCTGTATATAAAGATTCCACATCAGCAAAACAAACTGGTTATACCAGCGCCGATGTTCCCACCCGCACCCTCCACACTCATGAAACACACTCTGAACAACCGCTGGAAATCTGGCGGAATCTCATGGCTTGGCTTGAGAATCACCATCGTTGCAGTCTGTCTCGGGCTCCTCGCCTGGGGACTGAAAACTTACCACGACGAACAAGAAGTTCGAAACTTCAAAGTTCCATCTCTCACCGGCCAGTAATCCTCCACCCGAAAAGCGGCGCGACTTCCAAGTCCGCCGCTCTTCTCATTTCAACATATAAAACCTTGACACAAAAATAGCCTGTGGTAGTATTTTTCCTATTGTATTTAGTTCTTTAACAGTTCAGAATTTGTTGATGTGGAACCTTCCCGTAAGTCTTATAGGAAGATTCCACATCAACACACAAATCAAAGCAACCGCTACGACTGAGTCTTGATGATGGAAAGCATAAACCAAACGACAACACTACCCATGAAACACATCGCATCCACCCTCAATCGTCCCTCTGGCAATATCCGCCTGGGATTCCTCGCCCTGCTCGCTGTTGGCGGCATCAGCTTCGCTGTCTTCGGACCGAAAAGCACTGCTGCGCCGTCGCTGACTGACAACACCCCCAAAGTGCCCATCAGCACCGTCAACACAAGTCCGAACACTGGTCTCTCGAATACCACCGTTACTCTGCCGGCCGAAGACCAGCAGAACCACGTCGGCACCACCGGGAACACCAGCACAGCCGTCGCCCTCGCCAACGGCGCCATCAACCCGACGTACGTGGAACACGCGACCACCTTGGTCAACCTGTTCAACAAGCACCTCGGCCCAGATGCCCTGCAATACAAGAGCCTTGGCCACAAGATGACGGCGGTGATGAAACTCTCCGACTGCCCCGAGAAGCTCAAGTTGGCCATGGCCAACGAGTTCACCGAAGACGTCGCGAAAACGCTCATCATCATTGAGAAGAACGGTACGCTGGCGCTCAACAAAGACATCAAGCACCAGCCCAGCGCCACCACCTCCTCCAATGCAAAGCCTGCCGCCATCGGCGCCGGCGCCTGATGAGATGCGCTCCTAGGGAGCGTTCTCGGTCGTTCAAAATGAGATCTGAACATTCTGAACTAGACCACCCGAAAGGCATCAATCCCTCCGCACACCCTGCGTGATATTGATGCCTTTCAACGTTTTATATCTTTCCATAATCATTGACACTTGTTACCTGCGTGTTAACATTATTTTAATACAAGTTCTTTGACGTTCAGAATTTGCAAGTGTGAAATCTATAGATAAATTTAGGTTTGTAGATAGATTTCACACTTGCACAGATCACACAAAAAATTCATAGGCCCACGCCGTTGAAGTGACACTGTCTGGTGTGCGATAAAAGGACAAGGTAAAAAGGTTAAGAGCAACTCAATATCACCCATCATGAAACACATCCTCGCCACCCTCATGGTCCTCGCGACTCTCGCGATTGCCACCACCCCGCAAAACAACATCGGTGCAAATGCGCCGCAGAACCAGGACATCACCGTCATCCAAAGCGACGACCTCGGCATCAATGCCACCGTAAACTTGGACACGTCGAAGCTGCTGAACCCGGCCAATCAAAACACTGGCGTCGCCGTCAACAACCCGCATCCGACGATCGAAGTTCGTCAAAATGCGAATGTCAATGGCACCAACGTCTCCATCGCCGCGAACAGCACTCAAGGCCATCACATCGGCGTCGCCATCAACGGCAACAGGAACACGCACCGCGAAAACAGCGCCAACGCCATGACCAACGGCCCCAACATCGCCGCGATGAATGGTGCCGACGTCAACACCCAGGGCCACGGAACGACCAGCACATCCGCTGTCAATCCGCTCCTGATGTGATGCACCCGGGCTGTGATCTGCCCTGAACGACACCTTAAGCCGGCAAGACTCCCCCGTGGATCTTGCTGGCTTTTGTCGTTTTACATTTCCATAATCATTGACACCTGCCACCTGCGTGGTAGCATTTTCGAAACATCAGTACCTTAACAGTTCAGAATTGTTGACGTGAAATCTCTTCGTAATTTTATTGCTGCGAGATTCCACGTCAACAAAGATCACAAGCTTACAACCTCGTTCCAAGTTGAAGTGTATCGTTAGATTCCACACCCACCATCCCTACCATGAAACCACCCACTGATCGACGCATAGTTGTTTATTGCATCGGCATCGGCATCGGCATCCTACTCGTTCTCGGCATGATCCTCTTCAACGCAAGTACGCGGGGCGAAGAACCATCTGCTCCAAATTATCCCGCCTTAGCAAAGCAGGCGTGCACCGACTACAACAAAGTCTCGACCACTCAGGAACCAACGGTGTTCGTAAAACTCGCCGTTCTGGCTGCGTCTCGAGACACCGACCCAGATCTCGCGAGAGCACTCCATGACCAAAAAATCTTGAGGGAGCTGGCCCGATACCTGGCAACCAATTCGAAAGGCGAGCTCGTTGCCTACGAGACACCTTCCACTGATTTGGCCCCCAGAAATCTGCCAATACCTCCACTACCCAAGTAGCCGTGATCTGAACTCAGCCTTGAACGCGCGATGAGAATCCACCACCGTGGATCTCATTGCGCTTTTTTATTTTTCACTCCACTCTTTTTCAAAAACCCTCTTGCATTGACATATTATTTAATCGTTGTATTATCATGTTCAAATAGCTCATTGAGATTCAGGTGCTTGTGTGCAGTTTGTAAGAAATATTTTTTTTACAAACCGCACACAAGCAAAGTCACATTCAACAACAGCTTGGCTCCCGCCCTGCTCGTGATCTTGTTTAGGTGCATCACTCCAACAGCCCACCCTTCTCACATGAAAACAAAATCATTCCGGCGCCTTATCACCCTTCTGGTCTTGGCGCTGATTCTCATTGGCTTTGGTATTGTTATTGCCAACGCTAACGATCATGCAGTTCAAAAGCCTACCCCGACCAAAAAACCAGGAATCGACCTTGGCACCACAGTAATTTATGGCCCGGATGGACGCCCAGTTCGATTGCGTGAATATCCTGAATGTCCTTGGCCAAAGCCGCAGGAGGTGTCACCTCCCAAATGGACCAAAGCCTGAATCCAGCACGAAGGGTGATGCGCGTGCGCATCACCCTTCTCTATTTTTATCTTTTCCGCAGAAGGATTTACATTATCTTTAATTATGGTATTATGTGGAAGTACTGTTCTTTAGCGGTCAGAGATAAAAAGAAGTGAATTAAATATGCTTGTGTGCAATTTAAGTGCGAAATTTTCGCAAGTAAGATGCACGCTGGCACTAATCCACTCCTGGAATAGACCGGTGTTCTCCACCCATACCACCCACGACTATGACCCGTACCCAACACCTCACGAAGGCCCTTCGTCTGCTTATTATTATCTTGGCATGGCCGATCAGCATCGGCTTCTTCAAGAATAAACATCAGGCTTTTGACCTGCCTTATGGCCATCGAACCACAAACCGATAACCAATTCGGTCAATAAAGGGCGACATGCATGCATGTCGTCCTTTTCCATTTTGATCTATCTCACCTCTCCCAAACTCGGAATCCCGATTTTCTTTTTCTCTTTTTCATATTTTACAATCGCCTTCATACTTGATCCCAAGAACACCGAATGCTCCCCGAATTTATGTGCAATATCATCAACCACATCATACATTCGTCCCTTCCCTATATTTTTGTTTTCCTTAAAAAGACTCTCTGTCTGCATCACAATCGGTTTCAAACTTCCAAGCCTTACACCTGTTGTTCTGTAGATCAAATCTTTATCAAATATCTTCTCAAACACTTTTCTCGCTTCATTCAAGATCTCTTCAGGATACGAAGTCTCGCGAATGAGCTTCACCTCTCCTCCAATATATCGAAAATCTTTTGTTTTAATAAATATCGAAAAATTCTTTGACGAGAGTCCAAGCTTTCTCATCCGCGCACACGCTTCCTCAATGTTTTTTGAAAGATATGAGAATACTTGAGAAGGATCTTTTGAAAAAGGATGAAATGTTCGTGTACACATAATCGACTTTTGATCCTCTCTTTTATCATCAGTATGCATCCCAAAAATCGGCACACCATTTAGTTCACTATGGATTTCTTGGATTGGTTTTGAATGATTCCTTCGCACCCACTCATCACTTTTTGATACGAGATCATATGCAGTAAAGATATTTTCTTTTGTGAGAGACTTCGACCCCTCTGTGCCTATTCCCCACACTTTTCCAATCGACACACTCTTTAAAAAGTTTTGAATCTCGGATTTCCTTACGACCGTAAACCCCGACGGCTTTTTGTGTTTGGATCCGCATTTTGCAAGCACCTTCGTCACCGAAAGTCCGAGAGAAAATGTTGTCCCGAGTTCTGTATCCAAATCGTTTTTAATATTTCGAGCAATCTCTTCATACGACATCTCGAGCACCTCATTCATCCCTGTGATATCTGCAAAACATTCATCAACACTGTAGTGTTCTACCTTGCTCGAGTAACGACCAACGATTTGCACCATTCGGTTTGAATACATAGAGTAGTGAAGATAGTTCGAAGAAAGAATTATAGTCTCCGGATATTTTTTTCTTATTTCAAAAATACTCATCCCTCGATGGATCCCGAGCGCTTTCGCTTCATAACTAAACGCGCACGCGATCCCTCGCTCAGCACCTACTACCACAAGCTTACCACGAAGCCATGGTCTCGATGCAATCTCACATCCAGCAAAAAATGCATCGCCATCAATGTGAATGATTGCTCGAGGAAATTCTTGATTTGTTTCATTATTTGACATCAATAAAAATATAAGTAATCTCTAGATTAGGCATCTGTTATTTCACAAGCAGCTGTCGAACCAACAACGAGCAGAGGAAGGAATTGTGGGAAGAAATCGAAATACCGCAGAGAAGAAAGAGGGATTCGTATCCTACCAAAACGGCAGGTTGAAACACCTACAGAAAAACCGATCTCAAGACGAGAGAAAGAACGGATCCGACAAGAGGCTCGACGGAAGCGGCGACAGAACAGATAATTTATGAGGCATCTCCCACAAGGGAGGTTGCCTCTTTTTATTTTACTGAATTCTCATATTTTTTTTGACAAACCATGATCCTGTGGTAATCTTTCCCGTAGCCCGTTCCTCACATTGAGAGAATTGGCCTCCCCCTCATCACTATGAAGAGACAACAGCGCAAGCGGAAAGCAGAACATGCAGCAGGCAAATCTGCACGGAAACAAAAGAAGAAAAAATTCTGCCGGAAACATCAGGGCAGCTGACCCAAAAACTTACCAGTTTCTCTCAAATCCCCATCACAAGCACTTCCTTTACTGGAGTGCTTTTTTAATTTTCAAATGACAAACTTTAGATATTATAATTTTCTTACAACCTCATCAGCTTATACACTCATTACCTTCCTCTAGTACTTCCTTATCACCCCTCTCACCACGGCTGCGATCCGCATATCTTCTTTTGGATATATATTTTTAAAATTCTTGTTTGCGGGTTCGAGATATATCTGCCCGCTTTTCTTGCGGAGATATTTCATTGTCCATCCACCATCAACTTCTGCGATGACAATGTCGCCTTCTTTTGGAAGTCTCTTTCTATCAACGATTACAAGATCCCCTTCTTGGATTCCCGCATCGATCATCGACTCGCCTTTGACTTCAAGAATATATGTCGACTCTTTGTGATCTATAAGATAGTCATCAATACTCATCGTATCGAGCGAAGTATCTTCTTCGACAGCACTCGGGAATCCCGCTTCAACAAGTCCGAGATACGGCACTTCATCGAGTGACTTCGCAGGGATCATTCGTCCGTCTTTGTCCTTCGTTACGATTCCGAGATCAACGAGTTTGTTGATAAGCTTGTAGACAGCATTCTTGGATTTGTATCCGGTCAACTGCATGATCTCCTTATACCCCGGCATTCGTTTATGCTTCTGATAGAACTCTATTATTTTGTCTTTATACTGTTCCATCCCGTTCGAAGCAGGTCGCGATCACATCGCTCCCACTTAAATTAAAATTGATAATTTTTCTTTTGCTTTCATATTATATATCGACCCCTCCTTAAATCGTGACCGCGGCTTCGAACGGGATTCCATTCCATTAAAATTTATGCAGTAAACTGGTGAAGATATGATTTTCGACTTCTCCACGATTTGAGACTTCTTCCTGATATAGATTCTCGTCCGATGATTCTTTGGAAGACCACATCGCCGAAAGTTTTGCGAAATTTGTGGAAGCCATTTTGAGAATAGAGGATTTTGTTTTTTGTCATTTTATTTAGTTAGTTAGTGTGTAAGCTGGTAAGATTGTAAGCAAAAATTTTGTCTTCATAACACTTGAATCATTCGCCAAATTTCTAAATATTTTTGAGGCAGGATTCGCAGGTGTACTAGTTGTACTTCGGAGAATCATGTCGAGAAAAGATGACGAAATTTGGCGAACCCTTTGGGCGAATGAAAAATACTTTGGTTTGTTATTATCTTTTTTCATGAGTGAGCAAGTGTTATTTAAAAAAGGGTTAAAGCTCGACTCATTCTCCGCAACCACCCACTGTTTTCTCTCGCTGTGAGCCGCGATAGCTGGACCGTAAGGAATCGATGCCGTCTCGCCTCTCTGTGATACGTTAGACCCTTGATGATCTTCAGGTCTATATCTTGATTGAGGCGCTGGAGCTCGATCTGCATTGTTTTGATAGTGTCGCTTTTGTTCATATCTATAGTATAGGTGAACCATAGTTCACCGTCAATCTAATCCCCTAAAAAAGTTGTGGATAAGTTAAAGTCTTCCAAAAAGACTTTGGAAAATAACAAGTTTCCAACCTGCCTGGCGGCAGGCAGGGTATCAATTATTCAAGTGAAATCCAAAAGAATAAACCCAGCACTAAAAATTCTTCCAGAATTTTTAGTGCTGGATAAATAAAATATAACAAATAAAAAACCACCAGACACTTCTGCCTGGAGGCTTGTGTTGGTGGTCAAGATGATTGATCCTTGTCGTGTTCAATTCGTCCTGGAGCTGTGAAGCATACAAACGAGTCCAGAGCATGGATCGACTTGAAGGCAAACCAACACCCCATCTTGAGAATGAGCGTCTCTCCGCGCTTCAATTCTTGTGAGGTGAAATTCACCCCATCAAAAGACACAACATGGAATGTTGCGCCGCAGTTGCGGATGACGATTTCACAAGCATACATTTCGATGCCTGCCACCCGAACAAAGGATGTCATCATTGCGCCCGACGATGGAAAACCAATCTCGCAGACAGATGCGAAAGTTGACCCAGAATCTTGAGGGCTAAAATTCTCGAGAGCAAAGAATGTAGCGATGCTGAATTCAATCGACGCAAGGTATTGTCTTGCGACTGGACCTGAAGGGGCGGGGCTGGGTGTGAGGGACATAAGTGTTAAAGATCGTCATCAACAGAATTGTGGAGGAACGACTGACATTCAGATTACTCCGAAACCATAATTAGTCAATCGGCATCGAATTTTGCTTCGCAAAATTCGAGCCTCCGGCATTTATTTTTTATTTAAAA
>JAZKAJ010000009.1:0-17689 GCA_040389185.1 Patescibacteria group bacterium | reverse complement strand
CTCCCCTACCCAAAAAATAATTTAGTGGTAGTATCTCGAGTAGAACAATCAACCAAATACCGAATTATGAAACCCCAACAGAACAACCTGAAAAGACTCCTCCAGCACATTCAACAACCAGAGGAGCACATCATCCAAGTTCCAATCGAAAGTGTAATGGCGAAAGAAAATCTGCTTCCGGTCTACGGACTAGATCCCAAAAAGACTGTGGAGCCAGTGATCGCGATGCCCTACACGCATAACGATCCTTCAATGCGCCGTATCAAATGGCTCGTTGCCGTCCTCCCTAAACAGACCAGCAATAAGATTTCCATCCGAGTCATTCCCGGGTTGAACAAAAGCAATCTTGCGCCAGTCACATTTTTCAGAGGAAATGGCCAAAATACAAGTGATCGCGATCCCGTCATTATGTATGAAGTGATCAGTTACCTGTTGACCAAAATGAAGATGGGAGACATCTCACTACTTGCAAAATTGGATCGTCAGATTCTTACGGCATACCTCTCTGTCGCCGACATCGACCCGGTTCTCTGGACCAAGGATGAACGAGCTCCGGCGATGCTTGCTGTCACATGGCTCGCAAAGATTCCACTTAATCTTCAAAAAGAAATTTGGGATCAAGTGAATCACCTGCCAAACATTGAATGGAGAGCCACGGTTGTGAGCGAGATTGCCAAACGGATGAGTGCTGAATGGATCGCACCTAGTCCCGAAACCATCAAGCTCATTATCGAGGAATGCAAACCTGAAGAATGATTTCTCTGGTTTTGTACTCACCTCTCCCAGCACCATAAGGTTGCTGGGATTTTTTATATCTTATTCAATTCTAAATTTAGAAACTATTTAAATATTGTCATACCAAACTTTTGTGATAGTATCAGCATCGAACAACCGTACATAATTATGAGTGAAACCAGACTTCTCCAAGCATTAAGAACCACAATCATTGTCAGTCGTCTTCGCATCGTCACCAAAGACGAACCTATCCCCGAAAGGTATGAAGGACTCTTTGTTCCCGAACGCCTTGAATCACCAATGGTAGTGATCGGCGGGGGTGCGGATTGGATGACACTCGCATTCCCAGAAGGAACAGGTGATGATGTCAGTATCTTGCCATTCTACGATACCAACTCGAATCATCTCTATCTCCTCACCTTTGCCAATGCGACTTGGAAGAAGGGTTGCGAGCCGACAGATGATGAAATGGCGAAGATCATTATTTATTTCAGTGACAAGAGATGGAAGCCCGACAAGATCGCTGCTGCGACAGGGATCTCTGAAGTATTCATACGAAGTGTCATTCAATAAGACATCCCCATCCCAGCCACCTTTCACAAGGTGCGCTGGGATTTTTTATTTGCATCAAATTTATTTACTTCCCAAAAAATAATTTAGTGGTAGTATCTCGAATAGAACAACCAACGCATACCATGAACAAACCCTTTCGCAGACAACTGCCGGGGATATTTCGTAAGTATATTCCCCACCTTGATGTCCGACTTCTCTGTCGGTTGACTGGAGACCCTACCAAACGCGGTATAAATTGTTTTGATGCCTCACTTCTCCAGTACCTAGACAAAGAGCAACAGCTCCCGCTCTGGAAAATTGTGAAGCATGTGAGAGATCCTATGATTCGATTCCATGTGATTCGCAAAATCCTAGCACGCATGAAAATCGAAATAATACTCGCTGTGGGTGTTGTGAACATGCCCGAAAATCCAACTCTCCCCAGCCATGCTGAAGTAGAGGAAATTATCAACAACATCATATAGCTCTTCACCCTCCCCACCCCAGCCGCTTTCCAAAGCCGCTGGGATTTTTATTTAGAAAGGACGAAAATGTTCCACCATATACATATACCCGTATAAAGCAGCTACACCAAATATTAAATACAATACAACACTAAACAAAAAAGAAAGTGTGGCGTTCTTATATTTAAAATATAAAATTAGATTTGTTAAAAATGGCATGATAATTGCATATATAAAAATAGGTTCAATATCAAGAAATGGTATAGGGGGCCATTCGGTACCAAAACAGATTGACGACACAGGAACCAACAAAACAAAAGTATTTAAAATTGTAAAAATACCAATCAGTTTATTTTTTGACATAATTTTATTTAAATAGATTTATTATTTTGTTAAATAATTCTGTAATAAAACTCCATACTACAGTTACAATATTGCCAAAAAATCCTGCCGGGGATGCGAGCTGTGCTGTGTTATTACTTTCTAATTTTACATCTTCTTTAGTTGTCGTGCTAGCCAGAATTTCATCTTTATTCCGAATAACCGTATTGAGCACATTCACTGGCCCGGTATCTTTGGTAATAATATTTGTATCTTTATCATTTAAATTATTAAATTTTTGAATATTTAAATTCGTATGTGAAGTACTGCCGCTTGTGGTTGAAGATTTGGCGTGAATAGCTTCTTTAGATGTATCAACTATCTCAAGACTTTCTTCAGGCAAATCACCATCTACACTCAGTGTTGGTAATAATGTCTCCTCATTACCATCTCCATTTCGATCTAATAATATCTTTGAACTATCATCATTGACTACCACCTCACCTTTAGTATTTAAGCTTTCGATAGGAACATTCTCAAATGATTCTGATCTTACTATTGAGCCATTTTTATAATCCTGTACATCAACTCCGGCTGTCCCTGTACCTGTTGCACTGAATTTGATCCTATAATCAATACTCTTTGGGATAAATGCGAACTTGTTGCCATCTAAAGTATCATAAGTTACTCCTTCAACACCATACTCAATATCTCCATTTTCATCAGGGCCCGTATGATGCCCTGCACTGTCATAAATATCGAGAGAAATGGGACTATGGATACTGACAATTATTCCATCGGGTATTGTGCAGTTATTCGTATTAGTACTTATATTTGAATTGGCGCCATAATCAAAATCTTCTCCATCATCTTTTAGGATTGATGATACCAGATTCTTTATTCCACTCTGACTTGGCATTGTAGCATGTTCAACACCTGTCGCATAAAAAAGGTTATCCGCACTCATTCCCTCCGCACTCCTTTGTGGCACAGTCCCATCGCCTGTTATATATTTGATCTGGTAGTGAAAATCTTCCTCAAATTTTTTGTTATTTGCAAAAATCTTACCAATGGTCGGAGTCCCACACCCAACAATATTATATGCATCAACTCCATAATCTAGAGGATCAAAATTATCGAGATCATTATGTACAGATTCTGCATTTTGAATTAAAGAATCATTTCGGCCAGTATTTTTGAGAAATGCTTTTGTATTATCATATGAGAGTCTGCCCACTACCCCATCCTCATCAACGTCCCCAAGATCATAAAGATAATATGAATAGTCAGGTGACGTTAAATCAAAATATTTTGAACTTGGAAGAAGGTTATAAGCGGATGGAAAATTCTGAGATATCTTTTTTATTTCATCAGGGTTAATTCCTAGTCCCCCAAATTTAATATCCATATCATCTCCATACATCAAAACCTTTTCTGCTTTTGGAGCCCCTAGATGCGGTGTCCCAATATCTACAAATTTATCAACCTTATCTGCACCAATGTGTTTAATGTAATATTCTGCTAACAATCCCCCCATACTATGAGCAAGAATGTCCACCTTATCTGATTTGGTTTCTTTTAAGATTTCATCGATTTTATGTTTCAAAGATTCAACTTGTGAATTCTCTATCCCATTCACATTATCAGCAATATCAAGTCTCCAATCATATGGAAACACAAATAAATCTTTTCCCTCCTCATATCCATCTGATTTTAATTTTGTTATTAATGTACCTGAAAAATCAGTATCTTTACCCAAAAAACTCACAACTCTAAATATATCCTTAGATGTAATATTATTTTGCACTGTCAACAATCCATCGTTACTCAACATTAAATCATCGAGGTAAGAATCTTTAGTTAAAAATGCTTTTGTTAAATTTGGCCACACCTCAGTATCACTCCCATCATCCTTATTCAAATAGCTCCCCATAATCCCCGGAATTATTATCACCGGATTTTTCTTGCCTGGTTCCTTCAAAAGCCATGGATCAAACTGAATCTCACTTCTCGCAAATACTGAATACCCCACAATCTCATCACCAAACCCAAGATCATTTTGACCTTCAAAATACGGACCTGTCTCATCTCCCCACCAATTGTTTCTAACATCCAAATTAATATTTGCATTTTCATTCGACACACCAAATACTACACCTGTAACATTTCCTACGACCGTAGAATTTGTTACAGACAGATTTGAATCACCTTGGACATAAAATTCGAATCCATTATAATTATCCAAAATTTTACTATCTGTTATTGTGAGATCCGGATTAATAGCAAAGATAGCATCACCAACAAACTCACTTATTATCGTATGTGAAATAGTAGCCTTGACCGATACGGTGGAGTTCAATCCGTAATCCGGCATTAATTCAATACCATCATCATCTCCTCCACTGATTTCATCACCATCTAGATCCAAAGTTCCACCCACCATAATAATAGGCACAGCAAACGAAGTGAGTATTTTGGTATCTGTGATATTTAATTTACTCCCTCCGTATCCTTGAATCATATAATGATTCTCTCCCAATCCATTATCAACAAGACTATTTCGGAGATTAATGCTTGAATTATCAATAGCAACAACCTGGGTGCCAAAATCCCCTCCATTGAAATTTATATTCTCTCCAATCAAAGATCCGAAATGATTTAAGGTTATTGCATCTGTCGCATCGACAAAATCAATATCCTTGAAATTCATAAGCCCGTTGTTTGTCGATATACCATCAACATGATTAATAGACGCATCTGTAAAATTAAGATTCGCAAACGCATCAAGATATATTGCCCAGCTTGAATAATCAGGATCTAGATCCATAACAATCTTATTATCTGCCGTACCATCCAATACAAGATTTCCAAACACCGCAATATATCCGCCAACATAAATCTTTGTTCCAGGTTCTACAGTCACTGTTACTCCACTTGGTATATATAGATCGCTTATATAATACGGACCATTCTCTGCCGACCACGTCTCATCTGCATCAATCGATCCAGAAATATATGTTCCTGATAGCACCTCATCAACCGGGTCTTCATCTGCTATATTTTCCACATCTTCAGTTTCAGTACTTTCGTCTATTATAGGTTCGTCAATTGAAGGTTCAGGATCTTCCATAAAAAATACTTCCCCGTTTTCAGTCGTCGTCGCAACACTCTCCAAATCAATATCATCCACGACCGGTAATTCATCATCTGCCGACACCATCCCCGCATTGAAATATACAGAGAAGCATACAAGGAGAATAAATAGTTTTTTCATATATTAATTAGTAAAAAAGTTTTTTAAAAATTTAAAAAACTTCGACGGTGACGCAAGAAAAGATTCGTTGTCTGTTTTTTTACTGTCGAGATCTAAATTCTCAATGACCGATGTTGAACTACTTGCAACTTCTGCTTCTGTTTTAGGATTCGATATTTCAGCATTTAAAGTTTCAATATTTAAAGATTTTGGATCAGGCACATAATTTGAAGCTTCCTTAGCGAACTGTTTTGCCACCTCTTGCTTTGCAAGCTCTATCTGTTCTTTTGTTGGCTCTGGGTATAAGATTGTATCTGACGATTTGGCAATATCAGATGCTATTCCATTTGAATATAAAAGTGATACGCTACCAACGCTTTCAAACGGGAACTTCACACTTCCGCCCGCTTTTATAATAGTATCTTTTGGAAAGGTCAATTCTGCCATTCCATCTTTTATTTTCCAATTTTGAATATTAATCTCATAGTCTGAATCGTTTTTTAATTGAACAAACCCATCTCTACCACCTTGTGTGTCAATAATATGGACATTCGGATCTATCACTTTGACCTCTGTCCGGGAGACTGCATGACTGCTATTACCGCTCGCATTAAGCACAACAACATAATCCCCAGAAAACAAATAGGTATGGGATACAACTTTTCCTGATTCTGTCGATCCATCACCAAAAGACCACTCGTAATCGACCTTGCCGAGCCAATTTTCTACTCCAGAACTCTGCGCTTCAAATTCTGTAGGAGTATGAGTTGTTGTTAATCTATGCCTACCTGCATCCGCTTTTAATGCTGGAATATTAGTCACATAAGTGATCGTCTCTGTACTTGAGTGTGCTGATAGTGTTTGTTCTGCAGCAGTGTCTGTGACTACAGTTTGCGATGTGGTAGTTGCAACACTCTGTGTAGTTGTTGCAGTAGTATTATCAGTCGTTGTTGATGTTGTGCCACCCGAAGAACTACCAGAACTTTCCAGAGCCGCAATTGTCGCATTTGTTACACCCGGAGTTGGTGTCGCAGGAATAAATCCAGATGTAGTTTTTTGTAAAGAGTTGCCGGTACCTGCGGCACCAAGAGATGAAGTATATGAAACCTGGTCAACAACTGTTGTACCACTTTTTAATAATAGAGTACTTCCAGTATTATTAAGTGAACTAAAGGATGCCTTTAGAATTGTGCCAGAAAAACCGGAATTATCTGCAAGAAATTTTGATGAATCGCTCACGATTACAGCATATCCATTCGAAGGAATAGTAGCGCTTCCCGAAACTACAGAAAGTCCGTGATTAGATGCATCCACACTTTCAAGAAATTTATAGCTTGAAACATCAACACTTGTAGAATCTGGATTGTATATCTCTACCCATTCGCGCCCGGAGTCAGTGCCAGACACATCATACATAATTTCATTTATGACAATTCCTGCGTACGAAAAAGCCGGAGCAGCTAAAAAAATAACTGCCAAGAACAATGAACAAAACTTATGTTTCATATTATTTTTATTTAATTATTTCAGCAGTAGCTGAATCCCTAAGGGTGAAAAATTCAAATTTTTAATCATGCTCGTTTCCGAGGTCAGACATCAAAATATAAATTGAGGTCTAAATCCGAAATCGTTTTTTATAGAACATTCTCATTCGCCAAATTTCTAAGTAGTTTCGAGGCAGGATTCGCAGGTGTACGAGCTGTACTCCGGAGAATCGTGCCGAGAAAATACAACGAAATTTGGCGAACCCTTGTGGCGAATGAAAATGATTCAACTCACCCATTTTCATGAGTGAGCTGTTCTATACCTAATAAGCTTTCTTTTTGTAGGTATCATTCACCTTCCCCTTCTTCACCATTTCAATAATTCGCTCTACCAATTTCTCTGGATCTTTGTCGAATATTATATGGTCTGTCGGTCTGTTACTTTTGGCCAAAATTTCTTTCAAAATATCATCTGTGTCCCAGTCATCACTCTCGAGTACTCCCATCGGCATCTCAGTCTCGTATGCCACCATAAACTCATGGAATGTTCCTATGCGTCCTGGTCCTGTGATGATCGCATCAGATGCTCGTACAAGAAAGAGGTCTCGTCCAGGATATCCAAATCCTGTGTAGATAATGACATCCATATAGTCGAGAGGGAGCTTGTAGCCTTCCACATGCTCTCGTTCACTCAAAGCTGGTGAAAGTCCCACAGAGAATCCTCCTGCGTCCTTGGCACCCTTTGCGGCCCAGAATGGATATCCTGTTGTCGCACCCGTCATTGTGACAGCTCCATGGTTTGCGATCGCAGCTCCCAAAAGCTTTGCACTCTCGTGCACTCTTGGTGGAAGGTTCGACATTTCTGCAGAACCAGATACGCAGATCTTTATTTTTAAATGTTCGTGTCTATTTGTATCAATCATATGATTTATTATAACAACTAATTTTAAATTAAGGAACGTAGAGCTTATGCATTCGCCAAATTTCTAAGTAGTTTCGAAGCAGGATTCGCAGGTGTACTAATGTACTCCGGAGAATCCTGATGAGAAAATACAACGAAATTTGGCGAACCTACAAGGCGAATAAAAATCATTTGCACTCATTTTTATGAGTGCAAAGTTCTACTTTTAAAAATCTAATATGACACTTTCTCCCTGCTTTGGATTATAAGCTTCAATCGCAAGATTATCCTGGATCTTCTGCGCCAAAAACATTGCAGACTTCGGCTCGCCCATAACTGGAAATACTTTTTTCAAAGTATCTTTTGAATTAGCAACGAATTCGAGAAGATGGTCCGAGTCTTTGTGCGAAGAGTATCCATCGATTGTCACCACATTTGCTCGTACTGGTATTTTGTTGCCGTAGATCGAAACAAACTTCTCGCCATTTTGGATATGTCGTCCAAGAGTCCCAAGCGACTGATATCCAATGAGTAAAAGCGTACTCTTTGGATCTGGAAGATAGTGTGCCTCGTGGTGCACCACTCGCCCACCATTAGACATTCCGCTTCCTGCAATAATAATCTTTGGGTTTGGCATGTCATTTAATGCCTTTGATTCTTCTGCCGTATTGATCCGCTTTAGTCCCGGAAAACTAAAGACATCGTCGCCGTTCTGCATTTCTTTTTTGACCGCTTCATTAAAAGCTCGGAACCGTTCTCGGTATATTTCTGTCACCTTGATCGCAAGTGGTGAATCAAGATACACCGGACACTTTGGGATTCTACCCGCATCCAAAAGTTCGTTGATCTCAAACAAAAGCACCTGAGTTTTCTCAAGTGAAAAACAAGGAATGACAAGTGCGCCGCCTCTATTGTAAGCATCTTGAATTGCGTGCTCGAGTTTCTCTCGCCTTTCAGCAATCGGTTCATGATTTCGATCACCGTACACACTCTCCATAACGAGATATGTTGCATCAGTGATGTCTTCAGTATCACGAAGGAGCGGAGTCGGAGTGTTTCCAAGATCTCCTGTAAATACTATTTTTTTGTGATTGTAAGTAAACTCATACATGACAGAACCGAGTATATGTCCTGCATCTTTTGCACACACCTGAAGTCCCGCCTTAAGATCAGTACATGTGTAGTATGGAATCTCATGCCAAAGTTCCAAAGCCTTTTTGACGTCGTCTGCATTATAAAGTTCTGGAAGTCCACGATCCCCCGCTTCGTGTGAAAGAAGTTTGAGCGAATCCTCAAACATTATCGGCACAAGTTTGTGAGTTTCAACTGTTGAAAATATCTTTCCTCGAAATCCTTCTTTGATGAGCTTTGGAATGAGTCCAATATGATCGACATGGGCATGAGTTACAAAAAGGTAATCAATTGATTTCACATCATATGCAAAAGGCTTTCTATTGTTCGTTTCAGCATCTCGCCCTCCCTGCTCCATACCACAATCAATGAGCATTCGCACAGGTTGTTCACCTTTTTCTGGCACAGTCTCCAAAAGAAAATTGGCACCTGTAACAGTAGTAGTTCCCGCTGCAAAAGTCAGTTTTAATTTCTTTACTGTTTCACTCCCTTTATCTTGTGTCTCTGTATTCATTTAAATTTATTTTAATGCTAAATATGCTAAAGTGGATCCTAATATATCAAAGAAAATATCGCTTGAAGTGTCTAGCCAATATCCAACATCTGTAAACGCGGTCATGCCAGTATAAATCTCAAACACCTCCCAAAGTATTCCAACAAAGAGAGCAAAGACAATGATATGTTTCAGCCCGATAGTCGGCTTCATCTGGCGAAACACCATACAGAAACTTCCAAGCACAACACCGCCTAATGTATGAGAAACCATATCAGCCCATACTGTTGTCCAATACAGATTGGCACGAACAGCAAGATCATTCATTGCAAAAAGTAAGAAAGATGCCACCAAGAGAAACAGAAGATTTCTTTTTGTAAGACTCATAAAAGAATTATACCAAAGATTTGTATATAGTATATAGAATAATTAGATTCACCCGAACAAGAATGTGGCATCGCGTTTTTATATTGCTATCTAATCAACATTTTTTATCGCTCACTCACCTATACTGTCAATATACAAAGACCAGCTACAAAACGCAGTGCAATAATGCCACATAATTCCGCGGGTAAACAAAAAACCCCAAAAGGGGTTCTTTGCTCGGCTATCCAACTGAAGTGTTATTCCTAACGGCAAGTTAGGTGGGTGCACCGACATGATCAGCCAATGGCTTCACGAAAGGTATGCTCCCTGTTAAACACACAAAGTTAAGATAACATTTGTTGAATAACCTAAGATAAGTATACACCCGATAAAAAATCTGCAAGCAACCCGACCTGTGCATAAGTTTTTACAGAATAATTTTGATTTTTTTGCAAATGTATTCTGTAGAAACCTATATTTTCTCGATAAAGGATTTTGGAAATGAAATAATTTTCTTCTAGGCCTCAAAAACAAATCGCTTGCAATTTTGTTGCAAGCGATTTGTTTTTGAATTTTGATTTATCTTACTGATTGAGTCGAGCTTTTGTCATTGGACCTACGATACCTAATTGTGGAATGTTATATTTCTTTTGGAATGCTTTTACTCCAGAAGCTGTAAGCGATCCAAAATATCCAGTCACAGGACCCGTATAGACTCCTTCAGCCGCCAATCGAAGTTGAAGTTGTCTCACATCTTCATTTTTTGATCCAAGCCCTAGAACTTGTGTAAACATAAATGATTTTACGCTAGAAGCGTTAGAAGTATGAGTGACGATTACCGGAATGATAGTCGCTGGAGTTGTTGGAGTTGTCACTTTAGTATCCTTGTGTGACTTACTACTGCTACCTCCTCCACTAGTTCCAGATCTTTCAGTTGAAACTGACGTACTATAAGTAAATGGTGTTCCTGCTGAATCAGCTGTACAAGTGATGAGAACATCATTCTCTGTACAAGTTACAGCAGCGTCAGCATCAAGAGATGCCGCCAAAGATTCAACGACAGCCTGTAGAGTTGCAAGAGTGACAGTGTGACTTGAACCATTCAAAGTCGCAGTATATGCACTTCTGTTGACCTGACTTTCAGTTCCAGGGTTATAAGTAACCACCTGCGCGACCGCAGCTCTGTTTGTTGTACCAGCTATAATATTGAATCCAGTTCCTGCAGTTGCAGCGGTAAGTACGACCGTATTTGTACTCGCACCTGATGTGAGTGTAGCACCGTACCCTGTCGCCGCTTGTATCGCAGCATTGAGACCCGTTGCAATATTGGCAGTCGTCGTATCCGATGAGCTTACAGTATAAGTAACAGCACTTCCACTGTTCAAACTTGGTGTCGTGATACTGAATACATCACCAGCATCAACAGTTCCTGAAATTGTAATTGTGAGAATTTCAGCTACTGGTATAACACCTGGAGTACTAGAAAGAAAAACGATTTTGTTTGTTGTACCATCAGTAAATGTTATAGGAGTAGCACTTGCTTCTGTTCCTGAGGTAGTTAAAACAAATGATGTTGTTGAAGTACCCGCGGTCATCGCGAGTGCACCGTGGCCAGTATCGGTTATATTAGTCAGAGTACGAAGAGCCGTAGCGATTTGCGCTGGAGTTCGAGCAATATCCGCTGATGTATTTGTTGTAGTTAGAATTGTTGCTCCCCCAGCACAGTTTGTATCTTCTGTACCGTTACCAGCAGTTGTTGTTGCGAAAGTCACTGTACAACTACCAAGAACAATAGTGGTAGCCGTAAGCGGTGCAGTTGTAACATTGAGCGTTCTTGTTGCCTTTACTTCTGCAGTATTTGCTGTACTTGTTGCAAAAGCATCAGTCTGATCCGCAGTCCCCGCAACAACATTCGAAACCGATTCACTGGTTGTAAATGTTTGACCATAAACAGTACCCGTAGACAAAGTAAGTACAAACAAAAAACTACAGAAACTTATAAAACCTAATTTTAAATAAGAAGTTTTCATTAAAAAAATGATAAATTAATAATAAATAGCCACAATGTAGAGACTACTACTTATTATTCATTATATATCCCACCGATACTTCTCCCTATTTATTTATCCCCACTTACCCTATATTTGTTTAAAGAAATACAAATCGATGTTAGGAAATGTTTTGATCGAATCATCAACATATTGTACAACATTCTGACTTTCTTTTATTTTTGGATTTAAAGCAAGCCCTTTCTCAGCCCATTCTCGCGCAAGATCAAACTTTCTCTCATAAAGATACGCAACAGCCTTCATCCAATATGCCTGTGGGATTTGTGGTGCGAGCGTGATCGCATCATCCAAAACATTTTGCGCTTCTTCCAATTTATCAACCTGAAACAATCGTACATATATCATGATATCAGCCAGGTTCAAATGTGAACGATAATCTCGAGGGTTGTTTTTCAGATATTCTTTGTATTTTAGCTCCAAATATCCGAATTCTTTATTGAGACTTGCTACTTGAGCCGGGTCTTCGAGCACCTTTGTGTCTTCTGCTATTCCGCGCTGCAGATCAGCTGATGTCCTCCATAGAAATGCCGAAGGATCGATCTGTGACGCAAAAAGCGTATTGTATTCCTGGAGACGTTTTTCAGATGAACCAATAGTTCTCATATACCCATTGGCGTGCTGTGTCCTCATAAACGGAATGAGCCCCGTAAAAAATGTCCAAGAAAAAAAGGCTATAATAAGCGCCCCTCCAATATATTGCAAAGGTTCGTTTAATTCAATCTCGAGCTTAGTTTTTTTGATATCTTTGTATGCTTTGTGGAACAGATCTATCGAAAGAGCCAACATAAACGCAACCATCACAAAAGAAACAGAAGTATCAAAGGCAGTCTGAAGCTCTAATAAATGCATAACAAAATAAACAAGAAGCATGACCGCCAGAATTCGTTCATTTTTAACCCTTGATCTCAATACCACAAATAGAAGACATATACCGATACAGAGATATATAAGCACATAAGTTGCAAGACCGAGGTAGCCCGCATCTATTGTTTGATCTATAAATACATTATGCGCCCGATCAAACCATGCCTCATTGCCGTATTCGTCTTGAAGTTCCCTATTATCGTAATATTTCTCAAATACTCTTTCAAAGTTATCCCCACCCCATCCAAGAAATGGTCTGTCGGCAATAACTTTGTTGGATACCTCCCATATCAAAGGCCGTGCACTTGTTGCCTGACTGAGATACGCCTTTCGAACATATCCATTTGGAGATAAAAGTGAAGTGCCAACAAATCCAACCCCAAGCACAGCAAGTGTAAATACTCCGATAGTGATATTTTGACGAACCTTAACATTTTTTATCTTAGAAATCCCCCATGCAAAAAGTAATGTGAAAATAGAAAGGAAGAAAACAAGAGAAGACGCTCGCGCTCCTCCCACAAATGACAATACTCCGTCTGAAAAATCACCAAAGAATATTTTTGTATTCAAAATACTCGGATTTATCATAAGGAGTATCGGAAGAATATACATCCACCATTTTTTCTTTTCTGCACTAAGTAGATAATACAAGCTTAGAATAAACGCTCCAAAAAGATACATCCCAGCAAATGTCGAGTTACCGAATGTAAAAGCATAATTGATATAATCCTTAAATATAAGACCAAATCCCTCGTGACTAAAAAGATACAATACAGAATAGAGTGTAGTCGATAGTACGATCGATAAAATAAGTTTTCTCTTTCTTAATTCTTGAGAACATACAGCACTTATAAACATAATAAGAAAGCCCAGATTGATCAGATACCAAATTCCCGTCATGCGAGTCACATTGGACCAGAATGAGGTATAAAAATTAAATCCAAAAAGTGCAGAAATAAAAATAACGACAAAATAAATACAAAGTGAGAGAAGAATTGGAGATTTTGGTATAGAGAGTTTAACTTTTGAGCTAAACATATAGCATCCAATAATAATCGCCAGTATTGAAACCATACCTGTCATATTGACTGCACGAGTCGTAGTGCCTGAGTATAGGTATAATCCATAGTTTACAAATGGAAACAAAATAAAGAATACATAAAGAACGTATTCGGTAACTTTGAGAAAAATTGATTTAGTATTTGAGAAAAACATAAAAGAATTATACATTCATTGGATCAAAAATCAAAGATTCTGACCACCTGTATCCAGGCATAAAAAATAAGACAAAACAAAACCGCCCCTTGCGGGGCGGTTTTGCTTAGACTAGATGTCCAGTAGTTAGCTTACGCTATCGTACCGAGATCATGCTCGACTTAAACATTAGTTAAGACCAATGTATGAAGTCTTGAATGAATCAAGGTTAGATGTGTAAGAACTTGCTACAGGAACAACGTCTGATGTACTCCATCTAACACCTGAGAGAGAAGTTCTGTACAATCCTGCTGCACCCGCTGCTGGGAGCTGAACAGTTGTTGTAACAGTAAATGTCTCTTCTGATCCATCTTCAATGAGGTAGTTACCCGCTGAAGTTAGAGTAGTGTCAGTATCGTTTGAGATAACTGTTGAAACTCCACCAGTTGTCGCAGTACCTGCTCGATCAACTGTAACACTTGTCTTTCCAGTAGTGTTTGCACCAGTTGTAGCATCAGCAAGAGATGAAACGTAAACGTCATCACCAACTGCCTTTACTTTGAATCTGATAGTGAATGTTCCTTGGTCATCGTTAGTAGATGTTCCAGCTGCAACAGAAGTTCCTGTTGAAACCAATGCTAGCTGAATTCCACTTGTTCGGAACTCCTGGTCTTCTCCAGTAGCTGTACCAGACTTTTCTGATGAATCAGAAAGCTGATCTCCTTCTTCGTTTTCAGCATCAATAAGGTCTCGGTTTGATGATGTAACTGAAGCTTTAAGAGTATCTCCAGCAACGAGAGTTGTACCTTCGAGATCATTGATGTCAGCTGATACTGTGAAAGAGTAAGTCTTTCCTGCAGTAAGAGTAAGATCAAGGTTATCGAATGTGATAGAAGCAGCTCCTGTTGATGTTGAAGAAGCAACTGTTTCAGTGTACTCCTGTCCATCAATAGTAAGCTTTACAGAACCAGTTGCATCACTTACGTAATTTCCTGATCCTGGTGTGAATGTTACTGGGAATTGATCAACGAGAACATCTGATGTTCCATCAACTTTGATCTTTCCTTTCAAAAGCACAACGTCATCTGTAGTATCTGTATCATCGATAATTACGATACCTGCCTCTGGTGTAGTCGAATCAGTAGAGATTTTAAGCTCTGTGTTCGCTGATGTAGAGAAAGTAACGAAATTAAGTGGTACTCCATCTCCTGATGTTCCGTTAGTACCGATTGTTGATCCTGTGTTACCAAGATCTCCAGTCTCACTGTCTGTAGTTACAACACCTGATCCATCTTCGAATCGGATGTTATTAACCTGTACTGTCCATGAGTCTCCTGAAATATCAGATGAATCAAGGTTAGATACAGCATCTACAGTTACGTAGAACTTCTCAGTCTTATCTGCACGTACTACAGAGTTAGAAAGAGTGATTGTCTTTGAGTAGAGACTTGAGTTACTACTGTCTTTTGAGAAGTCAGCAATATCTGCAGAACCTACCTTTGTTGTACCTTGCCATACAGTTACAGAGTCAACATAATCCTTGATGTGTGTTGAACCTGAGTTTCCTGTAGCGTCAAAAGTCAACTTGAGTGATCGAAGTGCAATGTCTCCGTCGTTTGAAGCCTTAACTTCAAAACCTGCGACTTTAACATCTGATTCTCCTTCACCAACTTCTTCATTGTTGTACTGTGAAAGAGTGTTTACATCGTCAATTGATCCATCAGTACCCGCGAGAGTAGATGAGCCAGTTGAACCGGTAGAACCAGAACATGATGCTCCAGTTAGAGGACTGAATCCTGCTGTTGTAGAACATCCTGCTGGAAGACCTGCTGAAGCGCCAGTATTACATGCAACTCCTGTAGTTGAACTGTAACCTGCTGCTGAAGTACATCCTGCTGGGAAGTTCCCAGTCATTGATCCTCCTGCTACCACTTCCCACTTAGCTTGTGTAAGAGGTCCGAAGTATCCAACTGCTGGAGTAACTCCATTAGCAGCTTGGAATGCTGCGACTGCAGCCTTAGTAAGATTTCCGAAGTAACCTGTCGGTGCTACCGCGAGGTAACCCGCCTTGTTTAGCCAAGTCTGAAGTACAGTAACATCTGTTCCTGTGCTTCCTACTGTGAGGCTTCTAGTGAAAGTAGATGCTCCAGCTGTCGATGCAACTGCAACGAAAGCAAGAACCGCTACGATACCAGCGATTGTTTTTGTGAATTTATTCATAATTAATTAATTTACTTGATTAAGACTTCTACTAATTAATAAAGTTAATAATGTCGAAGTCAAAACCTTTCTTAATAAAGGTTTCAAAAGAGACTGTTTTCGACTATCTCTTTTAAAACCCGAAACCCTCTAACACCTTTGGACTCGACCTAAGGATTGTTTCAGGGATGACTCAAATCTTGCGACTGAATCATTTTTTTAACGCTATTTTTCTGTTACCAAATGCAAAAATAAATTTGCATTTTGTATCAGAAAATAGGTGGCGAATTTTAGTCTGAATTTCTGTCGTACTTTCTTGGAGGGATAAGATCTGAAATGCGGGATTATTTAGTTGTCAAAGTTCGATACCGAAGTAACTTCAATACTGAAATACCTTTTGTTTACTACGATAAACGAAAGCGGTTGTCCGCCCTCCCTATCATTATAGCAAACGCAATAGTATTTGCAGAATCTGGTGTGGATAACTGCCCAAAAAAGTGAGCATTTGCAACAAACACCAGGGTCTAATTATAGCAGAATAAGGGCAAAAATGCAAACCTTAATACCGCCAAATCTTTAAGGGGAGAACTTGGGATTCTTCCCTATTTTAATAAGACGAATGCAAAGGCATTTGATTAAATTATGTAAACTAATTTTTGTATGCATTTACCCTTCTTTAAAAGGAAGAGAGGGTTGGGGATTAACTCGAATATCACCCGAGTCTCCACACTTCCAATCACCTCTCCAAATATCATGATGGAGCGAGAATGAAATCCGAAAATCGAAATGCACCGCACCCTTCGGGTGCGGTGCATTTTTGTCCTTTATCCAAATCTGCAACTTTCAAACTTCAACTACTTCAAGGAGTATGTACTCCATCTTCGCTCACCTGTCTTTTTGAGGGTGCCGTCTTCCACCATCGAAGTGAGCTCTCTTTGGATCGTCTTCTCGCTGCAGTCCTTTATCTTGAGACTTATATCTTTGATTGAAATGGGTACTCCAGACTTCTCTTTCATAATTGTAATGATCTGATCTCTTCGCTGTCCTTTAGGCTGTTCGGTTTGAGATTTGGGTGACATTTCCGTGAACTCTTTTTTTAGCGATTGTGGTCTTTCTGGTTTTTTATAAAAGTCATAATTGTTTACATGTCCTTTATGTCCTTTAGAAAAATTACTCTCACTTACATGCGGAGAAACTGGGGCAATGGTGAATGTTTCAGGCTTTGGAATGTCAAAGAAATTTGGGACTAATTGGGGAGAATAGAACCCCTCTTTTGCTCGCTCCCTCATGTCAGAAATAAGTCTACGGATCTCACCTTGAAGGAGCGCCGAATTCATCTCGGACACCACCTTGGCAAATGACGCAAGATCAAGAAATGCTTCGAGTTCAAGAAGTGTCTTTTCGAGGTTATTAAAGACACTCTTTTCGTCGAAGAAATTCCGGAGCGCTGACATCTCGGTAGCTGATTTTCGGAGTGTCCATTTGAGAGGTTCTGTGTCTTTGATAAGGTCGGTTATGACGTAGACTGCGTATGAAATCTTCGAAGCCTTCCGAAAGACATAAAAGACAAATTTGTCCCCCTTTGAAAGAAAGTTCATTACCTCCAGCTCTTTTTTATTATCGTTATTTTCCATATGTCTTTTATAGTTTTTAATAGTCCTTT
>JAZKAJ010000008.1:0-23052 GCA_040389185.1 Patescibacteria group bacterium | reverse complement strand
GGATAGAGATTGGGATATTTTGAAATCACATCAGACATTGGCATACCTTTTTCGATCACCACCACAACTTTTTCTAGAACTTCTTTATAATACGAATTTTGCATCACTTCTTTTGTAATCTCGGCAGACCTCACAACTGGTACTCCAGCAGCTAAAAGCGACGAGAGAGTTCGCGCGGTTCGTGCCGTATTCATTTCTTTACCTATCTCTTTGATAAGCGGCATATGCAAAAGAGCAAAATCTAACACCCTTTTACCTTTCTTTGTTTTAAAAAATGCAGAAAATAGGAATACTGCCACAACAACAATACCTAAGAAAATAATATAGTGATTCTGTAAAAAATCTGAAATTCCAATGATAATCTTTGTCGATGTAGGCAAATCAGCATGAAGTTCTTTAAATGTCGCAGTCAAAGATGGGACCACAAATGTAAGCATAAGAATCCCAATGACTACCATAAGACAAAGAATGATCGCGGGATATATAAGAGCACCTTTCACCCTTTTGTAGAGTGTATTTGCTTTATCCATTTGATCACCTACAATCTTTAAAGATTCGGCAAGTGATCCGGACTCCTCGCCCGCCTTCACCATCGCAATAAAAAGATCATTGAATACATCAGGAAATTCTTGCATTGATTGGCATAACGTCTTACCTTCACCGACAGATGTTTCCAATCTATTTAAGACAATCTTAAGTTTTTTATTCTTTGCCTGCTTTTGCATTACCTGAATAGAGCGGGAAAGGGAAAGACCTGCACCGAGCATTGAACCAAGATTTCGTGCAAAAAAGATTTTTTCTGCAGTCTTTACTTTACCTTTGAAAAAGGGAAGGTTAATATCTTTGGATTTTTCTTCTAAAATATTGATCGGGATAATATTTTCCTTTTTGAGCAATTTGAAAAGTGCGTATTTGTCAGATGCTTCGAACATCTTTTCACCAGTACCTCCTTCTTCTTCTGTTTTAAATGTGATTTTGTATTGCATCTCAATTGTTGATTCAAGATTTATGAATGACACATAAATTTCTGACTTTTTTTTGAATTTCGTATTTAAAGCCAATAGTCTCTTCCCTGAAACCTGTTCCTACTCCGAAATAACTCGAAGCACCTCTTCAATCACCGTAAAACCTTTGACCGCTTTTACAATCCCGTCCTCGATCATTGTGAGCATGCCTTCTTTTTTAGCCTGATCTTCAATATCATCTGACGTGCCACCTTTCATAATGATTGTTCTGATCGTAGGGGTTACCTTGAGCACTTCATGAATACCAATACGGCTATGGAATCCGTCTGGGTGATCAGTTGTAATATTTGGTCTCCAAAATGGCACCTTATCCCACGTATCATTCTGCTCAACAATATTTTCTTTTTTCAGCACTTCCATCACTTTATCTAGATTTACTTTTTTGGCGAGCACGGACTGTTCTGCTTTTGTCAAAAAGAATTTTTCTTTTGGTTCAAAAAGTCTTCGCACAAGTCTCTGCCCGATAATAACATTTAAAGTGGAGACAAGAAGAAATGGCTCCGCATGCATATCCAAAAGTCGAGGAATGGCTCCCGCCGCTGAATTGGTGTGGAGTGTTGAAAGTACTAAGTGACCAGTCAAAGCCGCATTGATCGCGAGCGATGCTGTTTCATTATCTCGAATCTCTCCCACCATAATAATATCTGGATCCTGTCGAACGAGAGATCGAAGCCCTGAAGAAAATGTAAATCCGATTTCAGGCTTCACCTGTGTTTGATTCACTCGCTTCATCTGATACTCAACAGGATCTTCAATAGTTGAAATATTTACATCAGGAGTATTCACAATGTCGAGCATTGTATAAAGTGTTGTTGATTTACCAGATCCTGTTGGCCCTGTGGTGAGGATCATACCTGTTGTAAGTTTTGTTGCCTCATGAAGCTGTTCGAGCGCATCTCCGTGAAATCCAAGAGACTCAAGTGTAAATCCGGATACTCCCTCTCGCAAAAGTCGCATTACAGTCTTTTCGCCATAATATGTTGGGAGAATGGATACTCGAAATGCTACTTTTTCTCCATTAAGATCTATTTTGAATCGTCCGTCCTGCGGAAGCCTTTTTTCATCGAGTTTTAAACTAGAGAGCACCTTGAGTCGCGCAGTGATTCCTGCGCCCGCATTCTTAGGGAGTACCATCGCATCATGCAAAATTCCATCAATACGATACCTTATTACCACTTCATTTTCGTATTGTTCTATATGGATATCTGAGGCATCCTGGAGAATCGCATGCTTCAAGAGTGTATCAACAATACGAACAACAGGGAGATCTTCTGCCATCTTTTTGAGATCATCAGCATTCTGCTGTCCTTCTGATTCTGCAACGGTAGTTATATTTGCAGATTCTTTTTGAATCAAATCACCAAAATCAGCCTTAAGAGATTTTTGATATTGAAGGAGAACTGCTTTGATAGATTCAGTTGTTGTTAGACGCGGGAGAATCTTGAGGCCGGTTTTCTTCTTGATAAAATCGATTGCGGAAAGATCACCAATATCAAGCATTGCAATTTCTAATCCGTTTGCACTTTTTTTGTATGCAACCAGATTATGCTTTCGAGCAATAGGTTCTGGAACAAGAGAGAGAATATCAAAATCAATTTTGAGCCCACTACCAAGATCCACAAATGGAATACCAAGTATGTAAGCACTAATTCTCCGGAGATCATCTTCAGTAATCTTGCCGTTTGAAACAAGAAAATCGCCGAGCGGCTGTTTTTTTTCTAGAGCATCCTGCTTTGCTTTAAGGAGTGTTGTTTTATCTACAAGACCAGAATCGAGAACAAATTCCTCTAATTGTTTTTCTTTAAGAATCATCAATTATATTATAACAAATAATTTAAAAACAATATATAAAAAATACACGGCAGCTACGCTACCGTGTATTTTTTATATTTTAATTTGCTTCCTTTGTTTTAATATTGAGTCTGCATGCACCCTTTGCAATCTCATATCCCGAATCATCCGTCGGAGGAGTTGGACCATCGTAACACTTGAGCGTATATAACATATCTTTGGTAACACCAGCCTGTGTAATTGTCTTAGATACTATAGGACCAAGTTCAGGATCAGTATTACCCACATACTTTGGATCAAACTGCAGAACTAAACCATCTTGGCTATAAAGTGCACAGTGCGTATCTGCATTGTATCCATCGAAGACCTGGGATGCAGCATTTTCACTATCAATGTTGACCGTACATTTACCATCTTCTTTATTAATGAGAGGTGTGACATCTATTTTATTACTAAGAGATACATTCCCTTCATCAATACAGAAGTTTAGGTTGCCAGCACCACATACTTTGACACCATCACAAGAGCCATTGGAATTAAGCTGTGACTTAGTCAAACATTGCCCATTACAATATGTAAGTTGCTTGTTAGGATCAGTTTCACCATTATCACAACTCAAGGTCGCTGAACATTGTGCATTGATTCCACCCCCAGCACCATTACAAGTCCAATTAAATTGATTATTGGCAGAACTCACCGTACTTCTAGTCCCCGATTCACACGCATAAGATCCTGCAATATAATTTTGACCGAGAACATGCCCCTTGTCCACACTTCCGCAGACTCCGTCCACTTGTGTTGTTGTACACTGACTTTCACTTGTTTGTATACCTGGATCACCTACACCCGGACAGGCATCAACACCACACTGAGTAGGATCAGTATGATCAACATTTGGATCAGTAACCCCCGGACACCAATCTATCTGGCCACAGAAACCTCCCTGACATGCCGTACTATCACCTGTGCCACAATATTTCTGCATAAAATAACTACTGAGAGAATCTTCTTCTTCATAAGATAAGTTCTCTTCACAAGTTTCACCAGCTCCGAGCGGATAAGAAAAAACATACGACTGATCTGGAGGTGTCTTAAATTCAAATCCAGAATTAGGACATTTAACATCGAGAGAGAAGTCGAGAGTACAATATTCATACTCACAAGTACCATCATTCTCTGTACAGGTTGTGCCGGTTGGATGACTAGATGTACAATCAGCACCTCCAGCATCATAGTTTATAGCATCGGCATCTCCACAATAATATTCGCTAGGATAATTACACTTTCCGTCAGGATCACAAGGATTATAATATGAAGGAATACTTGCATCACAATCAGCTTGTGTCTCACCATTTATAGCAGGGGTAGTAGTGTCAGGGCAAAAATAAATTTGTGGCCATTCGCATACGTTTCTAAAAGATGTGCATGTTCTGTCTGGGTTTGCCTGATCGCAATCATCCAAAGTCTCTCCATTTGTAGCATCAGGATATTCGCTTGAATCACAATAGTCTTCTTCACATTCAAACTCTGGATCACCTTTCTGACAGTATTGGCATGCGTTGAGATCATCTGCGATCTTTTGTGGATCCGAAGCGAAATCCGGGCAATCCGGATCTGTATTCTTAGCAGCTTCAACAGAGCAACAAGAGTCATGATCGTACGTGCAAGGCAAATCATCATTGTAGTTATTTGCTTTTGTGTCTTTACAAAGAGATTCGGTACATGTAGGTGCATCACTTGCACCGTTATCACATTGACAATCCCCTTCAGAATCTCTCGTCGTTCCACTCGGACATACATTTATACAATATCCTTCAACTTCTTCTTGACCTAAAGGACAGGCACATCCATCACTTACATTAGGTGAACCATTTGTACAAGTACAGCTTGGATAAGTACCACTGGTGCCACTTGGGCAACTTTTTGGAACACAGCTCCCGTTAACCATGTCAGCATTCGCGCCACAATCTGCACAAGTATCAAAATCAATTGCGCCGTTCGGACAATCACCAGCAGTACAGGTAGGTGGATTCGTTGCAGTATTATCACAAGTA
Source organism: Patescibacteria group bacterium (assembly GCA_040389185.1). Lineage (GTDB taxonomy): Bacteria > Patescibacteriota > Minisyncoccia > Phycocordibacterales > CAIRYW01 > JAQBQZ01. Next base: position 18,182 of record JAZKAJ010000008.1, on the reverse strand, counting down.
CAAGCTGGAGGAGTTCCTGAAGTTCCAGATGGACAGACTGGATCATTAGTACATGTGCCATTAACCATACTCTTGCCTGAACCACAATCTGAACAAGTGTCAAAATCAATCGCTCCATTTGGACAAGTACCATCATCACAAGTCGGGGCATTGGACGCACCATTTACACATGTACAATTTGGATAAATTCCAGTAGTTGAACCAGAACAGGTACCACAATCCGGATAATTACCAGTTTCCCCATTAGAACAGCTTTGTACACAATCAGGCACATCCGCCCCATTTGAACAAGTACAATATGGGTAAGTTCCCGTTAATGAGCCGGAACAGGTTCCGCAATTTGGATAATCACCAGTCTCTGGACTCTGACAGGTTCTACATGATTCGAAATCACAAGCGGTATCACTGGCACCATAATTACAAGCACTTGGCTCAGTACAATCATCAGCAAATGCATAATTCGGAAAACCAATCAAAAATAAAGTTACAAATAAAAGAGGAAAAATAAATGCAAAAAATTTTAATTTAGTACTCATATTATTTTTTTCTTAGAATTATTGTTCCTTGTGGGCGAGTCGTCGTTGCACTAACCGAACCAACTTTGATTATTACATTCTTGTTTAAGGCTCCGAATGCAGGAATGGTTTTTAGGAGATTATCTTTTTGATTCTGAGGCAAAAAAGTATATGAATCCAAACTCGTTTTTGTGAGTTCAGTGTATTTGTCATAATCCGCTTTGTTTTTAGTAATAAGCGCGATTCGAGCAAGTAAGACATAATTATATGGATATGAAGCATCGAGTGAAACGGATTTAAGAGCGAGCTGTTTTGACTCTTCTGTCGAACTTGCAACATGCTTCAAATCAAAAGTACTATCAAAGGAGACTTCTGCAAGTCCATATGTGGCAAATCCAGAATTTGGATTATTACTTAAAATATAATTAAAGAATTTCTTTGCCTCAGGATATTTATTTACCTTAAGGTACGCAGACCCCATTATTTCCGCAAGTTCAAGCTTTATATTTGTATTATTCGTCGCAGAAAATAGTCCATAAGAACTACTGATTGCTTGATCATACTTTTGTTGGAGCATAAAAATTCTTATCATACCGATTTTTGCGTTCTCATTATTAGGATCGATTTTTAGTATTTTACCAAATGTGTCAGATGCTCCCACAATATTACTAGTAGTGAGATACAAATTACCCAAATCTACCAAAAAATTCTCGGAATTAGGTTCAAGACTCAAAGCTTTCTTATAATATGTCAAAGCAAAATCATATTCTCCGAGATAAAGATAGGCAAGCCCCTTTACATTATAGAGCTGTGCAATATTAGCATTTATAGCTTCTGCAGTATTCAAAACTTGTATTGATCTGTTGAGATAATCTTTCTTGAGAGCGAGATCCCCTACTTCCCCAGATCGTCCTATATATGTTCGTGCAACAAGGATCAAAAAATACGGATCGCTTGCATCTTCCTTTAAGAATCCTTCGAGTTTTTGTTCTGCAAGTTTGTATTCTCTATTATTAACAAGAGTTGTGATTTCTGAATAATCACTTACGTGATATTTGCTATAAAAGTATTTGCCAACAAAAAACAAAGCAATTAGTATGATTGCGATTATGAAAATAATTTTTGTTCTCTTTGAGCGTAGATTGATCTTCAAAACTATTTTTTTAAGAAAATCTTTCATCAAGATTATTATATAATAGATTTTAAAAAAACAATATAGAGAAAGCTGCCGACAGTTAGCAAAGAAGCGTTAGGGTATAAAAAAATACATCGGAATCTTTGGTTCCGATGTATTTTGAATTTTTAAGCTAGCAACTAACAGCTTTTTTAGAAGCTATTTATACGCCTGATCCATTGCATTAAGATCAGAAGAGACATCAACATTAGATGATGTATCGAGATCTTTTTGAAGCTCATCGTCAGAGACCGATTTTTGTGTCTGAGCCTGCTTTTGTGTACTTGTTGTTGTGGATGCCCGTGAATACCAGAAGTAAGCTCCACCAAGTGCAATAATAAGTATGATTATAATGATCGCAAGAGATGAACTCTTCTTTGACCCGCCTGCTGTTTCGAATGTATCCATAAGATTTAATATTATTTACTATTAATTGTGCTTATTTTGATTCAACTGTTGTACTCGCAGTTGCACTAACTTTTACCTTCGGGAGTGATTTTATCACTTCTTGATACTTTTCTTTTGTAGTCTTTAATGAGTCAACTGCAGTTTTGATAACGGCTCTGATCGCCTCCTTTGATGCTCCGGTTGATGTGTCGAGACTTGCTGTGACCGCTGCATTCACTGAACTTATATCAACCTTTGATTCTTCAAGAGCACGTCTTGCAAGTTCTAGGTTTGCTTCTGCGACTGAAGTATCGAGTCCTTTTGCTTTTCTATTTTGGATCTCGTCACTTAATCTCTTATCAAATCCAGCAAACTTGCCAATAGCAGCATTGAGCTTTGTAAATACTGTATTAAGTTTCTGCTTTACCTGTGCTTTTGATGCATCGCTCAATTTAATCTTCTTTCCATCCTTAAATGCAGTAATTTCTTTCAAAATATCATCCTTGAGTGTCTTTCTTTTTTCTTCAATCTGCTTTCGGAATGCTTCTCTGTCTGCCTGGTTTGCAGTACGAAGCGCATCGAGCTTTGCCTGGATCTCAGCCTGAGTTGCTCCCGCAGCCCTCATCGCCTTTACATCAACCATAGTTGCCTCAAGCCTTGTCTTTATATCCCCCTTCATTGCAGTTCGATCATCCTTATTTTCCGTCTTCATTGCATCTACTTTTGCTTTATTTTCAACCTTTAGGTCTGCTCTGTCTGCTTTGATGCCAGCTTTTACATCAACCATTGCACCAGTCTCTGCCAATGCTGGAAGGATAGATACCGCAACAAGTGTCATCCCGCTTATTATTCCGATAATTTGTTTATCAATTTTTTTCATAATAATAAATAGATAGTGAGTAATAATTAGCGAATGTCTTATCACATCCGTCCTACTATTATACCACCTTTCTAAATCCAACACAGAGTTCATTGTGGAGAAACAAAAAACATCGCGCCCATAAGGCGCGATGTTTTTTGTTTTTTTAATCTAACTTTTTTGCATACTCATTCTTATACCTCTCTTCACATTCCTTGACCACTTTGACCGCTTCATCTTTGTCGAAGAATCCTTCTACTTTTCCTGTACCTGCTTTCTTCAAGTCTTTATAGTGCTCCCAGTAGTAAGTATTTTCTTTTTCAAAATGATCGCCAAGGTCTTTAATAGTTTTGATGTGTTCTACTCTTTTATCGTTATTCAAGACTGCAATTATTTTATCATCCACTTCTCCACCGTCGATAAATTTCATCACCCCAATGATTCGCGCTTCAACGAGTGATCCTGGAACCAAAGGTTCAGTCACATTCATAATCATAATGTCGAGCGGATCATTATCAAGATCCCAAGTCATCGGAATTGCCCCATATGTAAATGGATACGCAAGAGAAGAATACCCAACACGATCAAGCTTTAATTGGCCTGATTCTGTAATGATCTCGTATTTGTTGATCGAATTCGAAGGTACTTCAACAATTGCATTCAATATTGTATCTCCATCTGCAAACGCAGGAAGCACATGCAAAAGATTGTACATGAACTTAGAAGGTTTTTGATCTATATTTGCCATAAGATTTTAATGAGTTTGATATAGTTCTAATTATATATTTGTATCCCCTTCTTCGCCAGTTTCTTTTGGAGTTGTAACACCAACAGATTTGATATCAATTCGATAGTTTGTGAGTTTTGCTGCGAGTCGAACATTCTGTCCACCCTTTCCGATAGCAAGAGATTGCTGATCTTCAGCAACTTCTACAGTTGCAGTATTTGTTTCATTATCGATTACAACACTTTGTACTTTTGCAGGAGAGAGCGCATCTTCAACAAATTTCTTTGCATCTTCAGACCACTCGATGATGTCGATCTTTTCTCCACCAAGCTCACTCATAACAGTTGATACTCGAACACCTCTTTGTCCCACCATAGAACCAATAGGATCAATGTGTGTATCAGAAGAATAAACAGCAATCTTTGATCGTGAGCCAGCTTCTCGAGCAACCGCTCGAACTTCGAGTGTACCTCCGAGAATCTCCGGCACTTCTACCTCAAAAAGTTTTTCGAGAAATTGCGGATGCGCTCGAGAAAGTCTGATGAATACACCTCGTGGAGTTTCTTCTACCTTTGTAAGATATGCTCGGATCTTTTCGCCTTGTCGGTATCGTTCACCCGGGATTTGTTCTTCATATGGAAGAATTCCAGAAGCTTTGCCCATATCAAAATAGACATTACCTCTTTCAATTCTCTGTACCATTCCTGTCACAATAGTTCCTTCTTTTTCTCCGAATTCACCAAGAACAGAAACTTTCTCCGCCTCTCGGATCTTCTGAATAATCACTTGCTTTGCTGTTTGGGCTGCGATTCGTCCGAAATCACTTTTTGACTCGAGTGGAAATACCATTTCATCATCGATCTTTGCATCTCTTTTGATCTTCTTTGCATCATCAATCATGATGTGGTGCTCTGGATTGAATCGAGTTCGTTCATCATCATCTGCAGGAGTTTCATCTTCAAGAAGCACTTGAGTATTATCAACAACCATTTTGATCTGGAAGAAATCTGTTTTACCAGAATCCATATCAAATGTTGCACGGATAATTTGTCCTCGCTTTCCATACTCTTTTTTGTATGCGGTTGCGAGCGCTGATTCGATAGCTTCAATTATTTTTGCTTTTGGAATACCTCTTTCTTCTTCGAGTTGAGCGAGTACTGAATGTATTACTTTTAGGTCAAACATATGTGTTTTATGTTATTTTGTTAAAGCGCCTCGTCCTGTATATTTTGCTTCGCATTGTGGACGGAGGCATTGAGGATCCGTAATCTCAAATTAAGGATAAATCCTTAATTATTCGAACGGTTCCTAAAACAAAAGCCCGCCGGTAGGCGAACTTCAGTAGTAAATCTACTATATCACAGAGGTGTTCTATGTCAAACTAGAACCAGCTTAGAGGTTTCAGGTTTCGGCTTTCAGAAAATGCACCGACGCCGTAGGCGTCGGTGCATTTCTATCTTTTGACTTTATTACTTTTGACTTTGAGACTCTAGGTACTTAAACACCTCCTCTTTAATGAGTACCTCTTCAACAAACGCAACAATTCTTTCTCTTGGAGTACCTGGATACTGAGCTTCCATTGCACCTGCTTCTCTTTCAATATCTTCTTTCTTTGCATCGAGTTTTTCAGTCTTTGCAATATCAAGAAGTATTAGCTCATTCTGCACTCGCTCTGTCGCCTTATCTTTCCATTCCACTCTCATATCTTCCTCAGTCTTTTTTGTATCTTTGAGATATTGTTCAAGTGTTGCACCCATTCTTGATAAGTGATGATTAAATTCATTTGCCATTCGATCAAGTTCGCTCTCAATGAGAATCTTAGGCACTTCTACCTTTGAATCCTTCCTAATCGCCTCAAGTGTTTCGATTCGAGCTTTTTCCTTTGCCTTGTATTCTTTTTCTTTCTTGAGATTATCCATCACCTTCGCCTTGAAATCATTCATATCCTTGAAATCTCCAAGACCTTTTACAAACTTATCATCAATCACAACATCTCCATGATCATGATTGTCATGGTCGTGTCCGTGCTCAGAGTGGAATTTGTGTGCCTTGAGCTCTTCTATTACTTTGTTGTATTCATCTTCAGTTACTTCACTTATCTTTTCTGTCTTAGTCTTCGAAGCAATCTTTTTGTAGTCAGCGAGTTTGATTTCAGGAAGTACTGCAGTTGTGATGGTTACTTCAAGTGGAGAGCCTTTTGCAATCTTTGTGATAACAACCTTTGGATTGCCAATTGCATTGATATCTTTTTCTTTAAGAACATCTGGGTACACTTCATGAATAGCGAGCTCCGCAGCTTCTTCAAGCACAGTGATTTCCCCCACTTTTTCAACAAGTGTCTTTTCTGGAATATGCCCCTTTCGGAAACCATCCATACTGATACTGTCATTAATAGCCTGAACCGCTTTAGCCCATTTCTTCTCAATCGCTTCAACCGCGATCTCGAGCTGAATCTCTACCTCTGACCCCTCCTTCTTTTCAATTTTTTTAATTGTATACATATATATAGTACTTATCTTAGATGTAATGTGATGTTAAGAAGCCTATAATACACAGAAATCGGAGAATTACAAAATAAATAAGTGCCTTGACTTCGTACTCAGAATGACTAAGCTTCAACTATTATGGACACTGCTCTTTCCGAAAAGTACAACCGCAACAAAGGATTGTTTCTCCCAGGCGATCAAGTCAGATTCACCAAAGAGGCAAGAGATGATCTCGGGATTGGCAATGGCGTTTACTGCATTAGCTGGGTCAACACCTTGCACATATGTGGCGATCTCATTACACTCATCGGTTTTGGAAGTTTTTCTTCCTACTGGCTTGAACTTGTATCAGCAACCTGACCCGCACAGTCTCTCGAAAGAGAGACTGTATTTATATACTCTGAGAATTTATTACAAACGCACTGGCCACAATAGCCGCAGTTTCAGCGCGAAGCACAGTATCTCCCAGCTTAAATGTTTGAATCTTTAAATCCTTAAACATCTGCAGCTCTTTTTCACTCCATCCACCTTCGGGACCAATGAGCATTTTATGTTCGTCACCCTCTGGTTTATAGTTTTTTAAATCCTTACCATCCATATCAAAAATGATCACATCAGGATTTTCTTTAAGCACATCTTCAAGATCCATAATCTCACCAATAGTCGGCACATCTCCTCGTCCGCACTGCTCGCTCGCCTCTTTCATAATTCTTTCCGCTCGTTCCATATTCAAATTCTTGCCTAAAGTTCGCTCCGTTACCACCGGTACAAAATGTGTTACACCAATCTCTGTTGCCTTCTCAAGCACCATCTCAAAATTATCTTTCTTAATAAGTGACATATAGAGAGTCACTTTTTTTGAGATTGCTATGTTTCCCGTTGTTTCCACAAACCCAAACCCTGCTTCTTTTTTAGAAATGATATTAGCCTCATATATATAGTCAGATCCATCACCATTAAAAAATATCACCCTGTCCCCTTTGGCAAGCCGGAACACATCACGAAGCTGATGCAACGCCGCCTCATCTCGAAGAGTTATTTCTTCTTGCCCTGCCAAATGATCTTTTGTATAGAATCTGTGTAATCGCATTTGTGTATATTAGGTTATTTCCGAGAATTTTGCCACAAGTGAGCAAATATCTTTCGGAATGCGTCAGAGATTATTTTATTCTTAAGTATCATTCCCATCGGCTCCTTTTTGTCGAAAGCCACTATCGCAAGCTTGTCATCAAAAATGTTTATCTCGATCCCGAGATTCTTAAACACATCAGAAAATCTCATTTCACGAAGCAGGGCTTCAGCCTTCTTTTCATCCCGCTTTCCATATGCATCTACAGACAAGAGACTTTTCACTTTGACCCTAGCCTTCACTCTCGCTGGAAAATATTCCTCATCAAAGAATCCAGTAAGTGTCTCATAAGCCCTCTGATAGTCAGTGATCGCCAATATATTCTTCTCATTATTCTCCCTCCAAGTTTCTCCATATAGTTTCTTTACCGCTTCTTTACCCTCAAAATACCTGATACCCGAATGAAGCACTGGATATTTTTTCTTTTTGAATGCTTGCGTGAATTTAAGAGTATCATCTTCGAGAGACTTGATTCGATTCTTAGCCCAAGTGACAAACTCTTCTTCAGGGATGGATTGAAAAAGTGTTGTATCATTTTTTTTTATTTCACTCACGAGACCCTTCTCCTCGAGAAGTTGAAGTGTGTGATAAAGCGCAGTTCTATTTAGACTCGTATCCTTTGCAATCTGTGACACGGCGGACGGACCGAAGCTCACCAGAGCTTCGAATACCACCTTCTCCTTCTCACTCATGAGTTCATTATTCATATGTATATGATACCAAAATCAAATATTGTTGTCAATATGTTTAAACATATTTACTATATCCCAAACCCCTTGTATGATTTGCCTCGGATAAAGTAACTTAACAACCAAAAAAAAGAATTATGAACAACACAGAGTATGTTACTGTAGCACAGGTAGAAAACGTAAGTCACCTCATCGAAAATGCGATAAAAGGATCGGTCGAAATCGTAATCGATGAATTAATCCAGAAAGGGTCCATTGATCATACTCTTCTTCAGCGCTTTCTTGGTAACGGAGATCGTCTGCCAGAAAAAATCATCCCTTTTCTAGAGAAGATGATTCCTGGGCTCTGTTTTATCATTAAGGGATGCGTCAAACACATCTTTCATAACGACGAGATTGCGATCCCTGCAACTGATGGGACCGAGACTCTGGCGGATGCGGCAGACGTCTTCATAAACGGGGTTGATCCTGCTTTTGGAGAAGAAGGCAAATCTGGCAAAGTAACTGAAAAGACAGAGGTGGAAGTTTGGGAGATGGTTGAACCAGGAAGCTTTGCCGAGCTCTTTAGAAGCTTTGATCGCCCACTTGACGACCTCTGCTTCAGTCAGATGCAGATCAAAATGTTTGCAAAACATCATCGCCAGAAACTTCAGGAGTGTAATCGCCCAAACTTTTTCCTGTATAAAGTCGGGGGTGATTATTTTGTCGCCATCGTGCGTTTTGGGTACGAGGTGGACACTGACCGGATTGACTTGTCGGTTTCGAGGCGTCGCTTCGATTATAATGTTCATTGGTCTACAGACAGTAATGGTTTTTGTTTTCGTATCATTGTTCCAAAGCAAAATCTCTGATCTTGACCCCCCTTGTCCCCCAGGTTCAAAAGAGCCGGGGGATTTTTATGTATAAAACCCAACTTCAGCTGGAGTGTATCCAACAGCTTATTGCTTATCAAAATTTGAATTTGAGATAGAATACCCACATGCAGCAAGATATCAAAAACTTCCAAAAAACTGTATGGCAGTATCACAAGAAAAACCGTCGGGATTTTCCATGGCGAAACACGCACGATCCATACCACATATTAGTATCAGAAATAATGCTCCAACAAACACAGACTATTCGGGTAGTATCAAAGTACAAAGAATTTCTGACTCGCTTCCCTACAGTACAAAAGTTAGCAAAAGCTGAACTTCGAGATGTACTCCATCTCTGGCAAGGACTCGGATACAACAGACGTGCCAAATTCCTCTACGAGTGTGCAAAAGAAATTTCTGAAAAGTACGGAGGTGAATTTCCAAAGGATTTAAGTACACTTAAAAGACTCCCTGGTATCGGACAGTCTACCGCTGGCGCTGTCCTTAATTTCGCTTTCAATATTCCAACCCCATTTATCGAGACCAACATCCGCACAGTTTTCATTCATAATTTTTTTCCAAATCACAAAACAAAAGTAAGTGACAAAGAAATGTTAGAACTGATTAACAGAACATTAGACATGAAGAACCCTCGGGAGTGGTTCTATGCACTCTATGATTACGGATCGTTTCTCAAATCAACTCTCGACGCAGATCCTGCAAAACAAAGTTCGATTTATAAAAAACAATCATCATTTAAAGGATCATTCCGTGAAAAACGTTCCGCAGTATTAAAACTTCTTTTGAATAGCAAGTTACGAGAAACACAGATTGAAAAACATCTTCTCGATAATAAACTTGCGAAAAAGAAAGATTCAAAAGAAGAAACTAGGCGAATTCTCTCTTCACTTCTTAAGGACAAGCTGATTCTAAAAGACAAAGGGTTTTATTTTGTATAACCCAGATATGAATTGATGCATTTTTCACGGCCGTGAAAAATGCATCAATTCCTAAAAATACTGAGATAAATTTAATTATTTTCTTTTAACAACTTCCTTGTCCAATCTCTTCGCCTCTTTCCATGCAAGCTCAAACAGTTTTTTGAGTGCATCAGCAATTTCCTGACTCTCGATGATAATGCCTAATTCTTCTTTCCACGAAGCAATCATAACCTTGTTGTCATAAATTTCTATATCAGGTGAAATATCAAAAAACTCTTTAGGTACAAGTGCGAGTTCACGCGCTTCGAATGGATTCATCTTTTTACGCTCTAGAGCAAGGTCTGATACTGGAACAATACCTCGAACAAACAAACCTTTCGCCGCTCGCCTTCTGTAGTAATCAGGAAAATACCCTTTGAGGGTTTTATGCATATCATCATATGACGCCATCGCAACAAACGGTCCTGATGCAGTCAAAGTATCTTCGTACACCTTCTTCATTCCTTCAATACCTTCGTAAAATTTTACTTGTGGTCGAGTACCAACTTTATGTATCGATTTGAGTTCTGGCAATAACAATTGTGCATACCTATAATCTTCTTCTTTACGCTCAATATTGTGACGCAAAAATTTTAATATCTGCTCTGGATCTTCACAGCGATATTCTTGTTTAGGCTCTTTTCCTGAAATACTTACTAATCCTTTTTGAGAAAGAGTAGCTAAAATATTATATGCACCTGTTCTATTGATTCCTGCCTTCTTTGCAATTTCACTTACCTTTCCATTTCCCAAACCCAAAAAGGAAATATAGAGATCTGCCTCATTTTTATTTAAACCCAATTTTTGTAAAGCATTTTGAAATGTTCCAACCTGCTCTTTATTATGTCTTACCATAATTCAAAGCTACCAGATTATGTTTTTTGTGTCAATATAATTTACACAATAATTAATTATATTCATAGATATACATATAAAATATAGATATTATTGTATTTATATTTTTGACTATTATTTACATAAATTGACTTATATTGCTTAATATTGCACAGAAGCTCTATGAAAACCAAACTCATTCTCACTCATCCACCAGTGTCATCTCCATGGCACGTCCCCGCAGGGACTACAATTCTCACCGGACTTTTACATTCACTTAACCACAGTGTACTGCAGAGGTTCGGACACATCATTGGGCTGGAATATGTCCTCAAGCAACAGAATCCTGAATTGGCACAAAAGTGCTTCAATATCATTCGCAATTCCCAAAGTACTGTTCCTGATTTCGTATTTGTGAGGCAAAATCTCGCCAACATAGCATCAACAATAGAAACTAGGGATAAATTTGCGATTACCGGCAACAATGTTTTATTTGTGGGAGAATTTCAAGATGGTACTTTAACTGGCGCCATTAATACGATTCAAAACCGCAAACAAAGCATGTGGTATCAGTACTTTGCAGATGTTGAAATACCTGTCGCAAGAGAATTCTGTCCTCAAATCTACGGTGTTAGTATCTGTGATGAGCGACAGCTCGTCCCAGGATTAATACTTGCTTCAATGATAAAAGATGAGTTGCCTGGAACCACGGTTCTTTTAGGCGGCAACTTCTGGAGTCGGATGGAGCACTTGTTTAATTATCCCGAATTCACCCAGTTGTTTGAAATGGTCTGCCACGCTGTCTGCTTTACCGAAGGGTTTCAACCCCTAGTAGAGCTCGCAAATACACAGAACATAAAGACAACACCAGGACTTGTCTGGATTGAAAACGGAAAAGTTAAGAAAAATCATAAACCACTTACATCAACAAAATTCGAAGATTTACCTAAACCCCAATTCGACGGAGGAGCAAAACAATGGTGCCCCGATGATGTCTTCCCTCTCTACACCGCATCAAACTGCCCGACAGAATGCAGCTTCTGTGCCATTGCTGCTGCTAGTGATACATTTCGAAGCGCCCCACGAGTAATGTCGCCTCGGCGTATTGCCGAGCACATGAAAGCAACCGGCGCTTCGAGGTTCGATATCACTGACGAAACATTCACACCTCAAAGACAAATTGCTTTAGGAAAGGAATTGCGAGGAATAGAATACCGAGCAACTTGGCAATGTTACCTCACGGTGACAAACAACTTGCTTAACCCAGATCTTGCAATACAGCTATACGAAGCAGGTTGTCGAGCTGTACAGCTTGGTCTTGAGACTTTGTCACCAGAAACTTTGAAGAGAGAAAACAAAACATGGAATACGCCCGCTAACTATGGCAGGATACTTCGCAATTTAAAAAGTGCAGGTATTCAAGTTCATGTCTTTATCATAGTAGGACTCCCAGGCGAGAAATTGTCATGGACCCTTGCATGGATTCCTTTCTTTGAAGAATTTGGTGGTGCGGTTCTCACAGTCAAACCTGGCCGTTACAGACTTGCACGCAAATCTCCTGAGGCGACAGATGGTGTGAATAGTGATGTGATTGAGGTCTTAGAGGATTCGCGTCCTCTTCATCTCAATCTCGACTTCCGATACAAAGGGGGTTCGAGCAGAAAGAAAATGCAAGCGATGCGGACATTGCTTAACGAAGCATGTCGCAGACACAAGTATCATTCTGTCACATCTAATCTGTCATGGTGGGCAAATCGTGGCAGGTTTTCTTGGAGGGAACTAGAGATCCTTCTTCCTCCAGAACCTGGAGAAAAACTAGATCTTGCTTTAACAAAGGCGGAAACAATTATTCGTGAAGAGTTAGGTATTGAAATCAAATTTGATAAATTTGAAGAATTGGCAGACTTTGCACGAAAACAGTTTTAACATTAAAATGGTCATTAAATCTTAGGAAGCCTGACCAGCTTCCTATTTTTATTTTTTCTTCTTCAAAATCTTCTGATATTCCTTTTCAGTCACAAGATCTTTTGGATCTGTTCTATCGAGAAATACAATTCCATTTAGGTGATCATACTCATGCTGAAAGATTCGTGCAGGAAAATCTTCAAGAGTAATCTTGAGCTTCTCCCCTTCTCGAGTAATGAACTCGACTTCAATACTTTTGTGTCTTGGTACAAGTCCTCGAATACCAGGGATAGAGAGACATCCCTCATAGCTTTTGATTATTTTCTTTGATGCAGAAATAATTTTTGGATTAATGATTGCAATTGGCCCGAGCTTCGGAACCTTTTTGTATCTTTTGTTTGATCTGCTCCAGAGAATAAACAGTCGAAGTCCTTCATTTACTTGTGGAGCAGCTATACCTACTCCGCTACTCAGATCACAAGTTTTGATCATATTATCAACAAGATCCTGGAACTTCTTGGTCTTCAAATCCTTCATTGAAACAGCCTTCGCACGAGTTCGAAGTATCTTGTCCCCTAGTTCGACTATCTTTAGTTTTTTGCTCATATCACCAATCTACTCTTAATTTAAATTAATTACAATAGATGATTTTGACTTTTTTGATTTATGTGTTAAAAGTAAACCATGAAAACATGTTCTTCTTTGCAGGAACTGGCGGATTGGCTAGTCAGCCTAAATCCATCAGGTGCGCTCTGCTATCCTTGCGCATTAGGTAATTGGGAACCAATGTTCTCCGATGATAATATTGATAGGGCATTGAAAGTGTTGAAAGAGGCCGCTTTGCCTCACGAAGCCCCAATCGACACACTTCTGAGACTCCTCAATCAATTCATCCTTAAGGACCTTAAAATACCAAGAAAGAAATTTGAGACTCTTCCTATCAGGGATTTTGGTCCTAAGAAGGGTCTTGAGTTTTCCTTTAAAGCCTTTAACTGCAATATTATCGCCCAACTCGAATTTGTGACTGGAGAAACTCTTCAACTCACACCAGGACTTCGAAAAGAAGTTAATGAGAGAAAAAGCTATATGAGCACATAAGGAAATGTATCGCCAGTCTCGTTTTACGAGCTGGCTTTTTATATTTTATTCTTATTTTCAATAAGAGAACTCGTCCAGCTCAATTCAAAGATCATTTTCATTAATCCATGAATTGTTGGATCTTCAATGATAACACCTGTGAGCTTTTCTTTGCCGAGGTTGATAATCGAGACATTCTTTTCTCCATAGATGGTAATCTCAGCTTTATATGGGAATTTGTCTGCGGGGATAAATCTAGCATTAGGCATTAACTCTTCTTTGAAATCTCCATAAGATCTCTCAACAAAAGTCTTGTCTATATTTGTATCAGGAAAAATGACCCTTGAACTAATATCTTTCTGCTTTTTAGTCTTGATATAATTTTTAAAAAAGTCTCTTGGCACTTGCTCTTCAACTTCTTGAACATTGGCCCAAGCAAGCATCTCATATGGCTTTGATACATTAATATGTGTCGCATAGATATCAAGCACCCCTTCAATACCCTCGTAGTAGGTAATCTTTGCTTTATCTCCAATTCCAAATAATCCTTCAAGATCAGGTAGGATTCTTTGAGCATTCTCAATTTCATCTTGAATAATAGACATTTTTGACTTTGCATAACGAAGAAGCTTGGTTGGACTCTCAAGTTGGTAGAATTGTTTATTTTTCTTTTCTATCTCATTCACAATCCCCTTCACTGACATTTGGGTCAAAAGCATATAGACCGTACTTCGGTTAAGTCCTGTGTATTCAGCAATCTTTGATGGATATGCACCCCCGAGTTCGAGTAAAGCGACATATATAGAGGATTCTTTGTCGGTTAGTCCAGATTTTTGGAGCTTTTTGAGGAGATTTTCGTGTTTTATGTTCATATTTACATCATATTATACCACATTATTTTGTCAATTTTTACTAACAAAATAAAATAAACTATAAAATATCATTAATCTAAAAGGGTATTTAGTAAATTAATGATATTAATTACTTACAATAATTGACATTCAATTATACTACTGTTAGAAAAGTAATTGTGCTTTTTGAAACCAACTTTATACAAATGAAATCAGAAAATGGCCCTGAAATAACCTGGCAATCATATATCATTAAAAGCCAGCAGGAATTTGAATTAATGTCAGAGGAAGAAAGACAGAAAGCTATCCAAAAGCAAACAGGGATGTTTCTCGATATCACCCTATCATTAATCAGACTTACCTGCCGGCTTTACCTTGATGAGTTGAAACAACTGTACCTTACTTGCTCCAAAGGTCAGATGGACATAAGTGGTAAATCTTGGCTTAAATTTATCGAATCCACTAAATTCCAGGAATGGCTCCATCTCCAAGCATCTTTAGTGAATATGGTACCCACTTTTTATGGTGCAGCGAGATTCGGTAACTTTATTGGTTGCCCTCAAGATTGTGAAGAGTATCCTGTAGCTCATTATATAGTTAAGATTACAGAAGGAGCGCTAGAAACACTAGATGAAGGCTGGCACGGCACAACCATTGCGACACTATGTAGCTATTTTATCTTTAAACTGCTTTTCCCTGAAAAGGAGTGTGTGGTTTTTATGGATGAAAGAGCATGCACAATAAGCCACAACCTTGAATTTGAGGCTTTTGATTAAAGAGTTTCTTGCCAGCTTTCTATCGGAAGCTGGCTTTTTTATTGGAAAAATATGCCAAATAATGCTATTCTACCCTTGCATTATTCCTAATATACATAAATATGAGTTATCTTATACCGACAGTTATCGAAAAAACAAACATGGGTGAGCGAGCATACGATATCTACTCACGACTCCTCAAAGAGAACATTATTTTCCTTGGCGGAGCCATTGATGATGGAGTAGCCAACATTATTATTGCTCAGCTTCTTTTCCTTCAGTCAGAAGATCCAAAGAAAGATATTACTCTCTATGTAAACTCTCCAGGAGGACACGTGACAGCAGGACTCGCGATCATTGATACGATGAACAATATCAAGAATGACGTTTCAACTGTTTGTGTCGGACTCGCAGCATCTATGGGTGCGGTTATCCTCGCTTCAGGTGCCGAAGGCAAGAGATATGCGCTCCCAAACAGTGAGATCATGATCCATCAGCCAAGCGGAGGAGCAGAAGGTCAGGCTTCAGATATTGAGATCAGTGCAAAGCGGATCATCAAGAATCGAGAAATCTTGAATAAAATCCTCGCAAAGACAACGGGACAGACTCTCGCAAAAATCGAAAAGGATGTAGATCGAGATTTCTTCCTTCAGTCAGACGAAGCAAAGAAGTATGGGATTATAGATAAGGTTCTTTAAAATTAGTAAATTTTAAAGAAAAGTAATCAAGTTTCAAGCATTCAAGTAAACAAAATGCAGCGCGCCCGAAGGGTGCGCTGCATTTTGTTTTAGAACGAAGCAAACCCGTCTGACTTTCGTCGAGACGGGGCGTTGATATGCTTTCACATTATTTCTGTTTTCTCTTTTTCATCCAGTAGGCAAATCTGCAGATTGCATGATCTACGCAGAATACCACTAGGATAATAAAAAGCACGTTGAGCAAGGTTGCATGCTTGTTTGAGCAGACAAACCGAGTAAGGAGCAAAAACACTCCCGCGATGCCAGTCCCGAAGACCAGCGCCCGAACCAAAAGCAGCGCCTTCGATTCCCAATCAGTCAATTCGACTTTTTTGGTATTCATAACTGTAGTGCATGATACAACATTTTATCACAATAGTCAAACCTGGTAGTGAATTTTGGCATTGAGCCTAAAGTCCTGCAAACCCTTAAAGGTTTGCGATGCCAAAATCTACTGCCCGGGCAGACATCCCTTGACATTTACAAAAACTCGCTTTAGAGGTATATTGTATTCATTAACATTTAATAAAAATGTTCGTTTCCGACACTGAATTCACTTATATTTCCAAAACTGTCATCGACACCATGCAACTTCAAAAATTCGCACATCAATTCGTAAGAGAATAAAACAGTTTCAAAAGCGAACTAAATCGCACGTATGTCATTAAAATTAGTATTTCTACTCCTGGCAGTCGCAGGAGTCGTAGGGATAGCAGCCGGATATGTACTCCGAATGCTCATCGCATTAAGTAAGAAAGGTACCGCAGAGCATTATATAAAAGAAGTAACACTCAAAGCGAGTGAGGAAGCAAAGAAGATTACACTCAAAGCTGAAGAAGAAGCAGCAGAAGTTCTCAAAGGTGTTCGAGAAGAATTAAAAGAAAAAGAAGACAAGATTAAAAAAATTGAGGACAGACTTATTTCAAAAGAAGATCTCCTCGACAAGAGACAGACAGACATCGACAAAGAAGTTGAAGCAATGAAACAGAGAATCCAAGAACTCCGAGACAAAAAGGAGAAGATTGATTCAATGGAAAGTCAGAAGCTTGAAGAACTTCAGAAAGTTGCGCGTCTCACAGAAGATGAAGCGAGACAGAGACTCATTGCAAACGTCGAACAAAAAGCAGAAGAAGATTTGCTTGTAAGAATGAAAAAACTTGAAATGAATGGTAATGAGACACTTGAGCGAAAAGCCAAGGAAATCCTTACAATGTCTATCCAAAGACTCGCTAACTCTGTAAGCCCAGATATTTTTATTACTTCAGTACCGATCCAATCAGACGAACTCAAAGGAAAAATAATCGGTAAAGAAGGACGAAACATCAAAGCATTCGAGCGAGAGACAGGAGTTGAAGTAATCATCGACGATACTCCAGGTGCAATCACAATTTCTTGTTTTGATCCTGTGCGACGAGCGGTTGCAAAGCTCGCGCTCGAAAGTCTTCTTCTTGATGGAAGAATTCAGCCAGCGAAGATCGAAAAAGAAGTTGAGAAAGCAAAACTAGACATCAATAAAATAATTAAAGAAAAAGGTGAGCAAGCGGCACTCGAGTGTGGAGTATTCAATCTTGATCCACGAATCCTCGCAATACTCGGACGACTTTATTTCCGAACAAGTTACGGACAGAATGTGCTTCAGCACTCAATTGAGATGACACACATTGCAGGAATGATCGCACAAGAACTCGGAGCAGACGTTGCGGTTGCAAAAGCAGGAGCACTCACACACGATATTGGAAAAGCACTTGATCATGAAGTACAAGGTACACACGTTGAGATTGGACGAAGAATTCTTCAGAAATTTGGTGCAAACGAAATGATCGTGAAAGCGATGGAAGC
The DNA here is from genome assembly GCA_040389185.1 of Patescibacteria group bacterium. GTDB lineage: Bacteria > Patescibacteriota > Minisyncoccia > Phycocordibacterales > CAIRYW01 > JAQBQZ01. The sequence goes on along the minus strand of JAZKAJ010000008.1, from coordinate 384 downwards.
TCATCACGAAGAATATCCATACGAAACTTTGGAATCAAGAATCGTTCAGGCAGCTGACTCAATCTCAGGTTCAAGACCGGGAGCACGAAGAGACAGTGTGGAAAACTATATCAAGAGACTCGCCGACCTGGAGGCTATCGCCAACGGATTTAGTGGAGTAGACAAGTGTTATGCTCTCCAGGCAGGACGTGAAATCCGAGTATTTGTAAGGCCAAACGAGGTAAGTGACCTCGAAGCGACAAATATGGCTCGAGATATCGCAGTTAAGATCGAAAGTGAGCTCAAATACCCGGGAGAAATCAGAGTTACAGTCATCAGAGAGAACAAAATAGTGGAAATAGCGAGATAAATCAAAGATTTTAGATCAAAAATCAAAAATGGAGC
>JAZKAJ010000007.1:0-90856 GCA_040389185.1 Patescibacteria group bacterium | reverse complement strand
GAGCACTCCCCTGTCACGGGAGAGGTCGAGGGGTCAGCACCCTTCAGCCGCGCATGTAAAACGCCCCTCGGGGCGTTTTTGTATTTGTGCGGCTGAGAAAGTGCGGGGCACTTTCGTAAGGGTGCTGACGACCGATTGAGTAGATTTTGTGAGGAACGAAACAAAATCTCCAATCGGTGTACTGTCCATGTAATGGAAAGCACACCTGGTGCTATAGATGAGGTGAAATTTTCGAGCGACGGCGAGAAAATATTTGTGACCAGACACCCTTCAGTTGAAATATAATTTTCTATAGCTGGCAGGATAGATTTGGACTATGTTATTATTCAGCCATGATGGAAAAACCACCCGAACCAGTAAGTGAACAGGTAAGAAAAGTAAAAATTGAAGGCGAGAATGTCGATGTTGTTGTCGGTGCCTATATTACACGTACTAATGAAGCCGGGTGTCTCGAAGTGCTTTTGGTTCAAGGGCCATCAGGAGCTTGGTATTTTCCGGGAGGTAAAATTCGTGAAGGAGAAAAATTTGGAGATGGATTGGAGCGAGAGTTGGAAGAAGAATTAGGAATAAAGTATGATGGAGATTTTCACGAATTCCATGCTGGGTCTTATGAAATAAAGGGTAAAAAATTGGCTATTATAAACGTCACACCTACTGATTCGTATAAATGGGAACCTAAAAAGCAAGAAGGGGATGCTATAAAAGATTTCGTTTGGACAGACGATCCGCTCCAATATAATCTAACAGATCAGGCAAGGGCTATCTTGGAAGCAAAATTTACTGAAACAAAAGAACTTCCTAAATCAGAAAAAATAAGTAACCCTAGATAATATTTATTTTAAGTAAATAAGTTCTCGTACACTCGTCATAATCTAAAGAAGAATTATTAATTAATTTTTAAATATTATGACAAAAAAATATAGCACAAAAGCTCAAAATAAAATTAAAAAAGTGATGCACGAGTATAAAACAGGCAAACTCAAAAGTGGTCGGAGTGGACAAAAGGTTAAAAGTCGAAAACAGGCGATCGCGATAGGAATATCTGAAGCGAGAAAGAAGGGTCTTAAGGCCCCGAAAACTAAAGGACGAAAACGGAGTTATAAGAAATAAACTCTTTGAATATTGCCTATCTTGTTGTAGAATCGGTTAACAATGAAAAAACCGCTTTCCTATATCGAGATTTCAAGATCTGCACTACGAAATAATATAGATCAATTTAGAAGAATTCTGCCAAAAGGAAATTTGCTTGTTCTTGTGGTCAAGGCGAACGCTTATGGTCACGGATTAAAAGAGGTGGTGAAAGTTGCCTATCCTTTTGTTGACGCTTTTCAGGTTGATGATATTGAAGAATTACGAATAGCTAGAGCCATCACAGACAAAAAAATACTCGTATTGGGATATATTCAAACAGCTGATCTCGGAGAATTGGTAGATCTTAATGGAACTTTGGGTTGTTATAATATTGAGACTCTGAAAGCACTTGAAAAAATAGGAAAGAAGAAAAACAAAAAAATAAACATACATCTCAAAATCGATGCGCTTCTTGGGAGGCAGGGGATACTCATAAGTGACCTCAAAGACATTTTGAATGTTTTGCAGAGAGCAAAACATGTTGCACTCGAGTCTATTTATTCTCACTTTTCAAATATTGAAGATACAAACGATCTGGAACATGCTCAAAAGCAATTTGAATATCTTATGAATGCAAAGAAAGTGGTTACTGATTTTGGATTTAAAGATGTGACACATCATATCTCTGCTACGTCAGGATTACTCTCTGATATGAAAAATAATTGGGGAGGGGCACTTGTGCGACTTGGCATTGGAAGCTATGGTCTTTGGCCATCAAAAGGGCTTCAAAAAAGATTGAGTAAAAAAATAAAATTAATACCAATTCTTCGATGGATCTCATCAGTTGCTCAAATCAAGAATATACCCAAAGATTTTCCAGTTGGTTATGGATTAACTTATATAACAAAAAAACAAACAAAGATGGCTGTTGTTCCGCAAGGCTATAGTGATGGGTACGATCGTGGACTATCTAATAATTCTTTTGTCTTGATCAAAGGAATGCGGTGTCCGATCCTGGGTCGAGTTGCAATGAATATGTTTGTTGTCGATGTTTCATCTGTAAAAAATATTAATTTTGAAGATGAAGTGGTTCTTATGGGAAAGCAAGATGAAAATGAGATCGTGGCAGATATGCTTGCTCAAAAAATAGGTACTATTAACTATGAGATCGTTGCGAGGCTAAATCCACTTATCCCGAGGGTGATTGTTAAATAATGTTATAATCTTAAATATATGGTAAAAAGCAAGAAATTTTGGAACGATGAATACAAAAATCCTGAACATCTCACAATGTCAGATGAGCCTTCAAGTGATCTTATTACTTTTACTCGTTGGGCAGAGAAAAATGCAGAATGGCACCCATTTCCAAAGAATGGTTTTATTCTCGATATTGGATGCGGTAATGGGCGAAATATTATTGCTCTCGCAAAAGAGTCTGGAATGAAAGGGCTTGGGTTTGATATCTCAAGCGAGGCAATCCATCAAGCAAAAAAAATGGCAGACAAATTGCCAATCGAATTCACTATTCAGGGAGCCGAAGAGAAACTTCCTGTACCCGATGAAAGTGTTGATGTGGTGCTTGATATGATGTCAACACATTTCTTAAATGAAAGCGAAAGAGGTGAATTGGTAAAGGAAATTGTTCGAGTAATGAAGCCTTACGGATGGCTATTCTTCAAGACATTTGTGCTTGAGGGGGATAAAAATGCAGAGAGACTCCTTGCCGAGAAGCCTGCGGGTGAAAAGCATTCATATATTCATCCAAAAATTGGGGTATTAGAGCATGTGTGGACTGAAGATGAGATACACGATACATTCTCCCCCTATTTTAAGATCTATAAAATGATCAAATCTCATAAACATATTAAAGATGGCCAACCTCACAAAAGAAGAACAGTGAGTGTATATATGGAGAAAAAAAGAGATTAAGATTATGAAAGATACTTATATATCAAAAACCCTCAGTCTTAGTTTTTCGCTTGCTAAGACCAATTTCAAGCTTCGGAATGAAGGAAGTTACCTAGGACTTTTTTGGTATATCTTAAATCCACTGGCACTCTTTCTTATTATTCTCTTTATCAAAAATGAAGCGTTTAGAAATAGCGATATTCAAACATATCCAGCATATCTTTTGATTGGGCTTTTGGTATTCAACTTTTTCACACAAACTTTGTCGGCTATGATAACACTCATTTCGTCGTATGGAGGATTATTGAAATCAATAAAAGTAAACAGTGAGGCAATTATTATTGCCCGAGTTTTGCAATCAGTATTTTCACATATCTTTGAAATTATTCTCCTGGTTGTCGTTTCTCTGTATCTTGGTCTGCCATTTGAGGGGATTATTTTCTATATTATCGGGTTTATTTTGTTTATTTTTTTTGTCCTAGGATTATCATTTATTTTTGCAACACTTGGACTTTTTGTCACTGATCTTAGTAATGTGTGGACTGCAGTAAGTCAGGCACTCTTTTTTATTTCGCCGATCTTTTTTGTCTTAATTCCAGGTACTCCACTTTCGCTACTTAATTCTTATAACCCACTTTATTATTTTTTAGATTTTCTTCGCATTCTTTTTATTGAGGGTGTTCTTCCTGACTTCAATATAGTGATTGGAGTTGTTCTCTTGGCTCTAATTTCTTTTACTCTTGGTCTATCTGTATTTAATAGATATAAGTCGAGGTTTGCAGAACTTGTCTAATTATGGAAAAAAAAGAATCAAAAAAAATAATTTTAGATAAAGTTTCGAAAATATTTGAAGTAGGGTATAGAGATGAGCAAAGTACTCTTTCGCGATTTATTTCACTTATCTCAGGTAGGCAACCAAAGAAACAGCGAAGAGTGGTTTCAGATATTTCTTTAGAGGTCGAAGAAGGAGAGATGGTGGGAATAATCGGGAAGAATGGCTCTGGCAAATCGACGTTGCTTCGGATGATTGCGGGTATCTATATCCCTGACAAAGGAACGATTCTAACTCCAAAAAATATTCTTTATATCAACGGCTTCAATCATGGAATAAAACTGCGGCTCACTATGAGGGAGAATATTTACCTTGTTGGTTCTATTGTTGGTGTTCAGGGACTCATGATAAAAGAGGTGTTTGAAGAAATTGTTGAATTCTCAGGGCTTCGTGAATTTGTAGACACAAAGATCTATCAATTTTCTTCAGGTATGATATCGAGACTTAACTTTTCGATCTTTATTTTTTTTAGTACTCTTAAGAAAAGTGATGTACTACTTCTTGATGAAGTCTTTGGTGCAGGAGGGGATATTGATTTCAAACAAAAAGCGGAAACAAAAATGAATGATCTTCTCAAAAGTGGAGTTACTGTAATGCTTGTAAGTCATAATCTAACGGACATTCAAAATCATTGTAAAAGAGTTATTTTGATTGAAAATGGAATTGTTAAGGTCGATGGAGATGTTGAACAAGTACTTCGAATCTATAAAGAAGATGCAAAAAAGTGATTAATTGACTCGCGGTTAGGATTAGCATAATATTGATGGATGATATATTGGTTCACCGGACAACCTGGACATGGGAAAACGACTTTGGGCAAAAAAATAAAGGCTTTTTTTGAATCAAAACAAAACCCTCGAGTTATACATATTGATACTGATGATCTAAGGCGACTTACTTCCAATTTTGACTATTCTCTCGAAGGAAGAAGAAATAATATTACACTAGCACAACAGATCGCTCGTTTTTTGCACGACCAGGATTATATTGTTATTGTCTCGCTTGTTGCACCTTTTAGAGAACTCCGAGAAAAATTCAAAAAAGAAACAGAGTGCAGAGAGATCTATGTTTTTACGACAGAAATAAGAGGCAGAGAATCTTTTCATGGCGATTATGAAAAGCCGCTTGAAAATTTTCTTTTTATTGATACTACTAATGTAAGTCCTGAAAAATCCTTACAATCAATTATTGAACATTTCCGATTGATGTAATTATATGCATACATATAAAGCAAAAAAGGAAAGAGAAACATCATCTAGTGAGGAAAAGTACTCAATGTTTATTGGTAGATGGCAGCCATGGCATAAAGGGCATAGATGGCTTATTGATCAAAGATTAAAAAAAGGCAAAAGAGTTTTGGTGTGTATAAGAGAGGTCTCTGTAGATGAACAGAATCCTTTTACGACAAGCCAGATATTTGAGACACTCCACAAGAAACTAGGATCATTGATTAAGAAAGGTTTGGTAAAGATTCTTATTATTCCAGATATCGAATCGGTGAATTTTGGACGAGGGGTAGGTTATGATGTTATTGAACATATGCCCCCAAAGGATATTGCTAAGATTTCTGGAACAAGAATTAGAGCCAAGCTTGGTGGAAAAAAATAATCTTTGTGACCAAACATGATACAAAAAAAGAAATAGGTATTTGTGTTGTTGTGCTTGGGATGCACAGAAGTGGAACTTCGGCAGTTTCTGGATCTCTCGCGCGAGCAGGAGTGTTTTTTGGTGACAACCTTTTGCCTGCAGCCCCCTATAATCCAAAAGGATTTTATGAGCATCTTGATATCTTGCACACAAATGAAGAAATACTTCGAACTTTTAATTCAAGTTTTGAGGATATTAAACCTCTTCCAGAACTCTGGTACAAATCAATATCAATGATTCCTTTCAAGGAAAGACTTCGAGAGATCATCGAAAGAGATTTTGCAGATGTTTCTGTATTTGGATTTAAAGATCCTAGAATATCAATACTTTTACCTTTATATTTAGAACTGTTTGAGGAAATGAATTTAGATGCTCGTCTTATTGTGTGTGAAAGATCAAGTTTTGAAATTGCACTTTCTCTTAAGGAACGGATCAATTTTTCATTGTATGAGTCTTTGGCTTTGTGTAAGAAATATAAACAGGCAATTGAGGAAGGGGTTAAGGGGAAGATATTTGTTCGAGTACAAATGAATGATATTGCAAATGATCCTCTAAAATCAATTGATGGTATCATTTCAATACTTAATCTTCCTATTCAAATTACTGAAGCACAAAAAAATGCGATTACTGATTTTGTAGATATTAAACTCAAGCACCATACACTCTCAACTGAAGAAGTGGCTATGGATTTGATAAAAGAAAAAGAAGAAGGTTTGAGACAATTGCAAATAAGTACTGAAGATAAGGAGTGTGCTCTTGAGCACTTACTGATAAGTGAGGGTCTTAAAGCAAAAAAAGAACAAGAGATAAAATTATTGAATCAAAATCTTAGAGATGAGAAAGAAAATTCTGTAAAACAAGTTGAAGGATTGAACGAGGAAATAGTAAGGCTGCAAAATAAACTATTTGAGAAAACGGAATACGCTTCTTTATTTGAATCCCAAGTGGAAAGACTTAATCACACTCTGGCGCATAGAGATCACCAGCTCCAGTTTTTGGAGCAAGAGATTTCAAGATTTGACGGTATTGATCCTCTCCAGCACAGTAGAATTGAGGCTGAAATCAATAATCTTCGAGATAATTTAGCTTCAATCCATCGAAGTGTGAGCTGGAAAATTGTATCATTGTTTCAGCGCACTTTGGATTCAATCATTATGCCAGGGAGTGCTTTACGCCGACCATATGTGAAATTCCTGAGAAGAGTTCAGGATGTGTCTTTGAAAAAGAAAGATATGTCGCATGTAGATAATACGGAGATCTCCCATGATAAGCCTCTTGAAATTACGCTCACAAAACCTGTTGATATCTTGTTCATTAATCATGAGGAGTCTTTGACAGGGGCACCAAGAATTATTCTAGAGATTGCAAAAGATGCAATGAAAAAATATTCGATTGCTATCATATCTAAAATCAAAGGAGGTATGTCTGAAGAATTCCAAGAAACTTTTTTTGGGAAGCTATTTTATCCATTGGATCTATTAGAACAAAGGGAGAGACATACAATGGCGCGTCTTATGCTAGAAAAAATAAAACCAAAGCTTGTATATGTGAATTCGATTGTGAGTTATGAATATGCTGCAGAAGCAAAAAAACTCGGTATTCCTGTGATATTTCATATACATGAAATGGCGAGTGCATATGAGGTTGCAGTTTCTCACGAGGCACATCATGATTTTGCATCGTTCGCAGATTTATTTATTGCAGTTTCAGAAGTAACAAAAAGAGATTTGATGAAAATAATGAATGTGCCCGAAGACCGTATTCGTATAATTCATGAATTCGTTGATGCTCATAATGTTCTTTCTCTCTCAAAGAAACAATCGCAGACAGAAGTTGAAGAAATGTTAAATATTAGTCCAGACGATTTGCTCATCGTTTCAATAGGTACTTTTGATAAAAGAAAAGGTGCAGATTTCTTTGCAAAGATTGCAAAAAGAATATATGCTGCAAATACTCAGAATAAACAAAAAATAAAAATGCTCTGGGTTGGACGTCGCCCTCACCAGCATGATTTGTTTGCTCCAATATATAAGAAATACAGAGAATATTTTTTACATATTAATGAAGTGAGGAATCCATTTCCATTTTTGGCACGCGCAGATATTTTCTTTCTCGCATCTAGAGAGGATCCATTTCCACTTGTCGTACTTGAGGCGATGTCACTTCAAAAGCCAATAGTATCTTTCACCCGATCTGGAGGCGCTTCAGAAGCTGCGGAAGGCTCAATCGTACTTGTCGATAATTTTGATGCTGAAGATGCCTACAAAGCTTTACAAAAGCTCGCTCAAGATGGAAATGAAAGAAAGTGTCGGGGAATATTGGGTCAAGAAAGGCAGAAATTATTTGAGAAAAGTATTTCTTTAAAAAAGATATCTCTAGAAATAGAGAGAGCACTTTCGCTTTAGTGTGATAAGATGGTTCTAAACTTATTTTAATTACAGTCTAACAGAACTATAACAACTATGAATAATATTGAATGCGAGCCAATTTTTATTGTCGGATCAGCACGAAGTGGTACAAGTGCTATGATGATAGCGCTACGTGATGGGGCGCAGATTCCTGGCTACAACGAGGGTCATTATCTGACTATGATGCACGGAATGATAAAGCTTGCGACTGAGCATATGGTCTCTCATAAAGGAAGAAATCCAAGTCCAGAAGTAATGCTTGCCCATGTGAATATGGAAGATATAACAAATGACATTATGGCAATGATGAAATCAAGAATGGAAACTCATTTCAAGGGACATAAAGTGTGGATGGATAAAACCCCTGATGGATTAATGATGAGAGTTATTCCATACATTATGTATATGTGGCCAAAAGCTCGCTTCATTTTCACTAAAAGAAGAGCGATAGAAAATATTTCTTCTCGACTCAGAAAGTTCAAGCATTTAAGTTTTGAAAGAAATTGTGAACACTGGGCACAGTCAATGGAACTTTGGCAAAAATTTAAAAGCTTTATTCCTGAAAATCAAAGGATTGAGGTTGATCAATACGATATGGGACTCAAACCTCTTGAAGTGGCAGAAAAGATTGGTCAATTCCTAGGTCTTACAAATGATCAGACAAAAGGTGTTGGTAATTCTCTGTCACATGATCGGATCGAGTCAACTGGAGGCAATGAAAAAAACCTAAAAGGACTTCATGATCTTGGTTGGACAGAAGAAGAGCTTGAGATCTACAATAGACTCTGCTCGTCCATTAATAGGGAGTATGGTTATTCTGAAGATTCTACTTCTTACTTTCTGAACAACTAATAACTGCTTTTATTTTTTTGATAAACACAGAAGTGTCAAATTGGGAAGCGTGATTTTCTGATTCATTTTTGTATCTGTTTGGATTCTCTTCGAGTTCGTGAGATATTTTTCTAATGCTCTCGGCCAGTTTTTCACTATCTATACTGTCTATGAGTACGCCAGTTCTACCGTGAATGACAGTTTCTTTGTAGCCACCTTCATTTGGGGCAATAACTGCTTTACCTGCTGACATTGCTTCGACCGCAGTCATTCCAAAATCTTCTGCTTTTGATGTTGTAATAAATCCTTTGCAATTTGCATAAAGGTCTCGAAGCTCTTCGCTTGTGACCCAGTTTAATATCTTGATATTTTTTGGAAGTGCGCGCTCAATCTCATCTTTGTATTCTTCAAATTGGTCGGCATTCTTTTCGTAGCTGCCTACTATAATAAGTTTTTCATTTGGCATTTTTCTAAATGCATCGACTTGAATCTCTATTCTTTTATGCTTTACAATTCTATTGACTGAAAGCCAATAATCTCCACTCATTTTAAATTTAAAATTATTAGTATTTATCGGTGGATTAATAACAACAGCTTCTTTGCTGTAATATTTTTTGACCCTCTCTTGGGTATTGATGGAGTTTGCGACAACATTTTTAATATGTTTTGCATAGGACAATGTTAATTTTCTATTGAACCATACCCAAAGGTCATACGCTGGACGTTTCCAAGGGGCGACCATTGTATTTCGGATCCAATCCTTAAATGCCCAAAGCTCGTGGAGGGGGGAATGTACATACCAAAGATTTGGTTTGTTTAAAACGGCACCTGACATTGCCCAATCGCCAGAAATAATATAGAAATCATATTTGTCTTTAAGATTTAGATGTCTAAACCTCCAAAAAGCGAGTTGATGTCTCCATGGTGCTTGGAGAGGGATTTTACCGATAGAAAATATCCGTGGAATAATATCTTCGAATCCCATCTCTTTGATATGATCTGTATTAATATTAGTTGTATAGATATCTCCATTGAGTTCACGGGCGAGGGTAAGTGTCACTACTTCCGCGCCCCCAATGTTATCCATAAAATTGTGAAATATTGCAATCCTCATATTACTTTTCTTTTATTCCGAGAATACTTAACATAAATGCAGAGAAGAATGTTTGAATCCCTAAAGTAAGTAGTGTGAGGGCAACAATCGAGTTTTTGATCTCATCTAAAGATCCAAATCCTGAATGAATCCATTTAACGAAAATATAAATATAAATCGTACAGCCGACAGTAATTGAAATAAGTCCTAGGAGCCCTGCTTTTTCTATTGTAATTTTTTTGTAGAGTGGTTCTAAGAAAGAGTCGTGGTCTCCAAGATGGGTGATTGCGTACGTTCGAGCAAATCCTGCAAAAAATATAAGTTGGTATCCAGAACTCAGAATAAGTGAAGAAAGAAACATCGGATGAAAGTAGAGTTGAATACCAAATATCTTGATCTCAAAAAAATATATTGCGAGAAGACTCAGAAGCCCAATAATAAAAAGAATAATTCCTGGAATGAAGAAAAGAAAGAGTGGAGAATAGAGAAGTAAGAATCGAAGATGTCTCCATCCGTCAGAAAATGAGTTCAATTTTGATTTACCGATTCGTTTATGATACGAAACAGGAATCTCGACGATCTTTAAGTTTTGTCTTGCACATTTTATGATCATTTCTGACGCGAATTCCATTCCTTTCGTATAGAGAGTAATCTTTTCTAGTGCTTTTCTTGAAATGGCTCGCGCGCCACAATGGATATCATGGATTTCTATTTTAAAAAAAAGTTTAGTTATAAATGAGAGGAGTGGATTACCGATTACTCTATGAAGCCACGGCATCACTCCGCTTTCAAGTTTGCTGTGAAATCTGTTGCCAACGACTAGGTCTGATCCATCTCTAAGCTTCTCTAAGAATAATGGTATTTCTTTAAAATTGTAAGTTCCATCACAATCTGCCATAAATATATATTTTCCTTGCATAATATTGAAGCCTCGAAGATACGCAGAACCATATCCAAGCACGGGCTCTGACACAATCTGGAGCTCTTCGAATGATTCTTTGTATTTTTGCAGTCTTTCTTTTGTTCGGTCTGTGGAGGCATTATCGACACAGATGACTTCTGCAGACAGATTATTTTTTTTGATTGTTTCTTTAATCTGGTCTAAACAAAAAACGACTGCTTTCTCTTCATTAAAACAGGGGATCAATATTGAAAGTTCAACATCTTTTTTCTGTGGATAAGTAGGCATTTGATTTTATGATTATATAGTATTGAATGTTATAATACAAAGTAATTATGATACTTACACTATTTGGTACTTTGTTGCTTTTGTTGCCATTTTTGGTAGTAATTTCAAGTGACAATAGACCACGAACCTTCACTTATGTATTTGCTGGAAGTACTGCTCTTTATCTTACTTTGGCTATAGCAACACAGCTCTTTCATATATTTTTTTATGGAGTTATTCTCACTCTTCATATTATACTTCTTGGTTTCTGGTTGTGGTATGCGTATAGAAAAAAATGGCTTTCTAAGCCTGTGAGGATGAGGCCTCATTGGTATATTATTGTTCTCTGTCTTTTCGCCCTTATTTTCTTAACATCCATTCACTTTGACTACACAGGGGCCGTTGATTCTGTTTCAGGACTTCGATATGTGAAATCGAGCTCGTATCCCTATCCATTCTATTCAGATGAATGGGTAGCAGTTAGTCTTATTAATTTTACAATTACAAATCATTCACTCCCACTTGTAAATCCACTTTTTGAAAATAGTTCATTCCCCAATTTTCTATTCGTGTTTCATTCGTTGTTTGCATATTTTTTTCTTATTCTTAATCTTACGGTACTTACCCACTATGTCTTCTTTGCAATCCTGAATACGATACTCATATTAATATTTGCATATTGGTTGCTTCGACTTTTCAATCTAAGCAGGTTCGCTTCTTTTCTTTCAGCTCTCACGCTTCTTTTTATGACCAATAGTGGTAATCTTCCAGGACTTTGGAATCTTCTTCCTTACAATGTATCGATTTTGTTTTTGATTATTGGGATGATTGGATATCTTACAGAGAGTGTATGGCTTTATTATATTGGTCTTGTGGTTGCATTTGTGGTCTATCCACCAGCTCTCATTTTCATTGTTCCATTAATGCTCGCTTCAGTTTCTAAAAAAGATAAGGATTGGTGTAAAAAAATAAATAAAAAATATTATTATATAACAGGTGGAGTACTTGTATTTGCTCTCTTAATCTCTGAGTATTTCCATCTTTTTTCCTTTGTGTTCAGACGCAAGCTTGATTTAGGAATAGTCTATTATGAACCTTGGAATATTTTGCCATTCATTATTATTCCTTTTGTGTGTATTGGAGTTTGGAATGTGTGGAAAGGAAAAATATCAATAATTCTTTGGCCAATGTTTGTAGGTCTAGTGCTCTGGGTCGTTTCTATTTTTATACCTTTTGTATTTATTATTGAACAGAATAGGGTTGTGGTGATCACATCTGTTTTTTTGGTGCTCTCAGGAGCATTTGGGATTGATACTTTGATCCATTATTTGAAAAACAAGTTTGGTGATGTGTTTGATAGGCAAGGTATTTTGTTTTTAAAAGTCATTCTTTTTATTTTTTATGTATTAATGGCAGTTTTCAGCTCGCATTTTGGCATGTGGCACAAACTTGTCTTGAAATCTGATATTGGAGGTAATCATCAATTTGTGCCCGCTCCGCCCGTAACACGATATTTAACTCCCAATGATCTTAGTTTATTCAAAGATATACACGGACAAAGATTTATTGCGCCATCATGGAAGGGTCTTGTAATCGGGGCTGCGACAGGGAATTTTCCGCTCGACTCAAAGACATCGACTATATCGAATGTTTATCTGCATTATGAGGATTTTGTAAATGCAGGTTGTGACGAGAAACAATCACTCATTTCTAAATACCGTATTTCATATGCTTATATTGCTTCAACAACTTGTAAGACATTTCGGGAGATAGGAAGAGGGAGTGAGGGATTGGTGTTATATAAGCTAAAGTAGGAAACATTTATGCAAATTACTCTTTAAATACGATCCATATTTCAGTTTCTTGTGATATAATTCAACGATAATAATGATGATTTTTTTCTCTAAACTTAAAAATGTTCATAAAAAGATAATAATCTTTGCATCTTTCGCGATCATGCTCGGTATATTGGGAGTTTCTTCTTTTGTATATGCTGATAACTTTACGTGGACATCACTATTAAATGTTACGGCAGACAACAGTGCTTTTGCCGGCGGTTTTATTTCAGAGGATGGTCAACGACTTGTTATTGCGAAAAATTCTAGTGACCCGATATATGGCGATACAGGTACTATTTATTCAAGTACAGACGGAGGAAGCACTTGGACTGAAAGGGCAACTGGACAATACTGGACAAGTGTCTCTGCTACTGACGATCTCACATATATAATAGCTACCGCAGAAACACGACATGATCCTGCAAATGACACAGACATAGACGGTGGAGTTTTTCAAATTACTGATAGTACAGTTCAAAAAATGGGTTCAAATTTTACGATGTCAGCAATGTCTAGTAATGGTCATGTGATAGTTTCTGCACCGTATCAGTCTATATATTATTCGACAACTAACGGTGATAATTTTGGTATTTCTTCTCTCTCGCCTCAAGATTTTACATCAGTAACTATGTCTGCAGATGGTACGATTGCGTATATAACTGATGCAAATGGGTTTATATACAAATCGATCGATGGAGGTATAGGTTGGACTTCTTTGGAACCTGGCGGAGAACCCTCGGGTTCTACAGGGGTGGCAACAGATGATAGTGGGAATATCGTATACGCTGTTGGTAATTATTCTCATATATATAAGTCAACTGATGGTGGGACAAGTTGGAATTATTTACAGTATTCCGATATTGGTCATTATAGTGCTGTCAGCACAAATTCTGATGGATCTGTCATCGTTGCAAAGCTTGATAGTAACGGTCGTATATATTCGTCAGTTGATGGTGGTGCAAATTTTGTTGCAGAAATTTCCGCAGGTTCATCAGAGTGGCTCTCTACTTATATATCAAAATCAGGCCTTAGAGCTATGATAAGTAGTTCTGATAGTTACGTGTATCAGGGAATACTTCCTCGAGTGGGGCATTATTATAATGATGCGATAGGGGATCATGACATATCAAATTTAAATAACTGGTGGATTGATCCTAGTTGTACAATACAGGCAAACACTCTCCCCGGCAATGGCAATGATATTGAGATATATGGAGATGTTAGCGTTAACAGTAGTAGTATGCCCTTATCCTTTAATCATATTAGTGTACACGCGACTGCTCATACAGACTTGATATTGTCAGCTGGCTTGGCTGCTACTGTGGATTATTACGATTCAAGCTCGATGGATATCGATATAAATGCACCTAGGGTCAATTTCCACGATTCAAGTTCCTTGGTGTCAGGTTATACAAGTGGGGACGCATACTTTTATGATTCTAGTGTCGATTATGATGGGGTAGATGGCAATGCTTATTTCTATGGTTCAAGTACTTTTAATGGCGCCACTACTTCAGGTACTGCAACTTTTTATGGTGATAGTGCAGAGTTTGCAGATTTGGCTGCACTACCGTATGGAGGCACTATTCGAGAATATGATTCCACAATCGCAACAAGTCGGAGTTTCGTGGGTAGCGGTGCACCATGGACAGTCATAGCTAGGGGATTTGGAACCGTGGTAACTCTCGGTGACTCCTCACAATATGATGATTCTACGGTGTTTACGCCGGATGATGGCGGCGCCTTCATATTTCCTGAGCCTTCAGTTCCTGATGCGCCCGATGTTCCGGATCTTATCAGTTCAGATGATACTGGTATTTCAGATACTGACAACATTACAAGCCACACATCACCAACATTTACAGTCGCAGGCTGCAACGGTACAGATGGGGATACCGTAGTGCTCTATGAAGGTGACACCGCGATTACAGGAGGTGCGACTTGCAGCGGCGATAATAATACGGCCACCTTTCCTTCCATTGCCTTAGAAGAGGGGTCTCATGTTATTTATGCCGTAGCTACAAATGGGACTGGAGATTCAGATCCTTCGGGATTAATGACTGTTACTGTGGATATAGTTCCGCCAGAGTATACGCCAGTAGCTCCCGAGACTGGATCAACGATAACAAGTGTTTCTTCAGAAGGAATGATTGGATATACTCTCGATGAAGATATTGCATCAGGTTCTTTGACCATGACTCGAACTAGTGGACCATCAGATCCATACTCACCGCATGTTTGTGATTTTATCGGGGCCGCGCTGTCTTCACATTCAGGTGTTTTTTATAATTTGGATCTTACGGGCAGCGGTTGCTCAATAAGTACAGGTCCTTTAAGTCCTGTAGACGGAGCGACATACACTTTCCATTTTGTATGGACCGACGCTGCAGGTAATTCATCAGAAGATACTGAGACAAACATCACCTTTGATAGCAGGGATCATACTGTGCCTACAATAGAATTTACCAGCCCAATAGATGGTAGCAATGTAAATGGAGATGCATATCCTCTGACTGTTGATGCTGGTGACGATATTGGTGTTGCAGGTGTGACATATTATTATGACGATATTTATCAGATTGGTGATGAGGTTACTTCGGATCCATATTCTCTAAATTGGGATACCACAGCAATCTCTGATGGATCACATACACTTTCCGCAGTGGTGCGAGACACTTCAAACAACTATGCAACAAGCACAGTCAATATAACTATTCAAAATAGCAATCCTCCTGCATCGCCATATACTCCTTCTCTAGCAACTGGAAGCGATTCTGGTGTATCAGAGAGTGATAATATTACGAATGTTGCTACACCTACATTTGTAGTGTTGGGATGTGATAGTTCAGATAATGAAACTGTAAGTTTGTATGATTCAACAAACTCTGACGCGTTTCTCGGCAGCGTTGCATGTTCTGATAGTACGCCGACAATTACTTCTTCACCCCTCAGTGATGGGAATCATAATATTTATGCTATATCTACAAATGTAAATGGAGATTCAGCACCATCAGATCCTGTTACTGTGACTATCGACACCGCTGCGCCTATTTCTGACTTTGTATCAAATTTTGCACCCTTATCTGGATCAACCTTGACGTCTATAGGTGGCATACGATATTCACTTGATGAAAATATTACATCAGGTAGTTTGGCTATGACTCGAACTGGGGGAATAGCAGATCCAAATTCGCCTCATGTCTGCCAGTTTGTGGGCAACGCTCTTAATGCTGGAATCCAAACTCTCAATCTAGCCGATCAAGACAATAGTTGTTACGAATACCTATCATCTATTGTAGACGGTGCTGTATATGATTTTCATTTTGAGTGGACTGATTTTGCTGGAAATGTGTCCCAGGATACTGAGACAAACATCACCTTTGATAGTAGAGATTATGTTCCTCCTACGATAGACTTCACTACTCCAACAAATGAGACTGCTATAAATGGAGATATATATTCAATAACTGCTAATGTTGGAGATGACAGAGCGATCGGGGGCGTTACGTTTTATTACGATGACACTAACCAGATTGACAGTGAGGTTACATCATATCCATACACACTCAACTGGGATACAACAGCAGTCGCGGATGGTTCTCATACACTTACTGCGGTCGCCCGAGACACTTCAAATAATTATGCGACAAGTACAATCAATGTAACTATAGATAACACTCCTCCTGATGCGCCAGGTGCGCCAGAACTAGATACACCTTCTGATACCGGTATTTCTGATACTGATAATATTACAAATAATACAACGCTTAATATTCTTATTGGGTGTGCTGATGGATTAACCGCATCTTTATATGACGGTGCTACGCTGGTCACAAGCGGAGTTTGTTCTGCAGACGAAATATCATTTGGTAATGTTTATGTTGAAGGGGAACATGTGGTAACAGCTACTCTCTCAGATGATTTGGGTAATGAATCTGATTTTTCTCCAGGGCTTACATTTACGATAGATACTTCTGCTCCAGTAATCTCATCTATTAATCCAAATGTGGGAAATGGATCATATGGTGTAGGCACAGTTATTGATTTTCAAGTTGATTTTAATGAGTCTGTTGCAATAGTTGATCCTCTGATACTTACATTTACTAACAGTATTAGTTCAACATGTGATCTCACTTTGATAAACTCATCAACAGCCGCATGCAGTTATACAGTTCAACCTGGAGATAATTCAGACACTCTCAATGTTGCAAGCATTTCCGGAACGATTACTGATGTCGCTGGAAACGACGCAACTGATGCTGGTATTGCAATCAATTCAAATATTTCAAATGCGGCTACTATTGTCATCGACACAACTTCACCAGACGCACCATCAAGCTTGTCTGCCGACGTCACAGATTCTGATGTCGCTCTCTCTTGGACAAATCCTCTCGATTCAGATTTCTCTTCAGTCACTATCCGTCGAAGTGCTTCAGGATATCCTTCATCTGTATCTGATGGAGATGCTGTTGTCAGTGATTTTACTGACCTTACATACACAGACACATCTCTCTCTGCAGGCACCTACTACTACAGTATCTTTGCAAAAGATCTCACAGGCAACTATTCAACCGCAGCTCATGTCTCTGCTGTCGTTTCACTTCCAGAAGTGGGAGATACAACTCCTCCCACAATCACCTATGCTTCAGTAAATGGCAGCACTCTCATCATCACATTCAATGAACCAATTGATGAAAATAATCCAAACCTCTACAACTATATGGTACATAGAGGAGATGCTGGTGAGTTTCCACAAGCCGCTGATCCAATCGTTGATGGCAACACAGTAACACTCACATTAAACACACCAGTCACTTCAGATGAGGATGATGTCTCCATAGACTATCTCGATGACATAGATCCTCGCACACAAGATGTGGCAGGTAATGATCTCGAGGCAATTGATGGATTTGGTGTAGAAAATATCACTCCTCTTCCCGATACAACAGCTCCTCATCTCACCCTCACTTCATCTTCAAACTCTACAGTCAACAGCATCTTCTCCGTCACTCTTTCTGCAGATGAAGGAATCATAGGTTTCTCACTTACTGATATCTCACTTACTAATGCAACAGCCTCAAACCTTGTAACACTCTCATCTTCATCATATACATTTGATGTCACACCTTTGGCTAACGGACCGCTCTCGTTATATATAGACAGTGGCACAATAACGGATACATCAGGCAATCCAAACGATCCTTCAAACACACTCTCACGAACTGTACTCTTTGAAGCGGATGAGCCAAACCATGCAACTTCTGGATCAACAGGATTAGTTACTAATCCATCTGCTATCACACCAGCAACCATTACACATACTCCAGTCGTTAATCCTCTTCCTCCAACCTTCTTCTTTACTCACGTACTCACAATTACAAATGTAAACAGTGAAGTGAAGAACCTCCAGATCTTCCTCAATGCAAATGGATATACTGTTTCACTTACAGGTAATGGATCCCTTGGCCAAGAGATCAATACATTTGGTCCAAAGACCAAAGCAGCGCTTGCGAAGTTCCAGTTTGAACACCATATCGTTCCATCAGTTGGATATTTCGGACCTATTACCAAGGCGTATATGAATGCGATGTTGAAGGGGGGGATTAAATAGAAATAATCAAAACAGCACAGAGCCTAAAGGCTCTGTGCTGTTTTTTCATTCGCTCTTGCTATTTATTAATTATTGTCTGATCTCTATCTGGTCCAACTGAAATAATATCGATCATGATTCCAGTTTTTGATTTTATAAAATCAAGGATCGTGATGAGATTTTCTGGTAGGGAATTATAAGAAATAACTTGTGTAATATCCGAAAGCCAACCTGGAAATTCTGTATAAAGAGGCTTGCAGTTTGAAATCACTTCTTTGTCGGGAATCGCTGTTTCGATAATGTCTCCTTTTTTTAGAGTTTTTTCTCCAACTTGATAATCATCTCCGGTATATTCATATGCATGGCAGATCTTTATCTTTTCACATTTATCCATCACATCGATCTTTGTAAGAATTGTGTGGGGTCCGCTAAATATTGTTGAATATTTAAGAAGGGGAAGATCAAGCCATCCTGTTCTTCGTGGACGTCCTGTTGTTGCACCGTATTCGTATCCAGCTCTTCTTACGCCGATACCTTGGCTGAATTCGTCAGCATCATTTACTGTAGCATTTGGATACTTTTCTTTTTCAAGTGTTTTATTAATACCTTTTGTTCCACACCATTTGGCAGATTCGGTTCCTCCCATCTCTGTCGGGAATGGTCCTTCGCCAACTCGAGTCATGTACGGAGCTTTGACAATTCCGAGTGTCAGGTCTATTTGCGTTTCCTTTAATCCACAACCTTTTGCAAGACCTGTGACAGAACAGTCAGAAGATGTAACGTATGGATATGTCCCAATATCGATACTGAGGAGGTTTCCTTGAGCCCCTTCAAGTAGAATTTTTTTCTTACCTATGTTGTTTCTTATGATACTTTCTGTATCCGCAATATTTTTCTTGAAAACTTCTGCAAATTCTCGGTATGCTTTTTCAATTTCATCAATATTAAAAATTTCTTTCTCGTCAAAGAAGCGTCCACTTCCAATGTGAGGGTGATCCATTATTTCTTTGATGATATTTATATCAATAAGTTTTAAAAGTTTGACTTTATCAGTTAGGTTTCGTTTGAGCTTCTCTTTAAAAGCCTTGCCGCCATCTTGCATATTCAAAAGGTCATTAACGGTAAGCCCGATTCGCGCATAATGATCAGTATAGACCGGACCGATACCTCGTCCTGTTGTACCGATCTTACCTTCGGTATTTATTTCTTTTACTCTATCTATGACAAGATGTTGAGGTAAAACGAGCAAGGCATTTCGAGAGAATAAAAGATTATCAAATGATAATCCTTCTTTTTTGAGGATCTCTAATTCTTCAGCAATAATATTTGGATCGAATGCAACTCCGCTCCCAATAATATTTATTTTACCCATGTTGTCATAGAGGATTCCTGATGGCACAAGGTGAAATATGTACTCATGATCTTTGATGCGAATGGTGTGTCCCGCATTTGCTCCACCAGTTCCTCGAGCGATTATGTCTGCCCAATCTGCAAAATAATCAACGAACTTACCTTTTCCGGTATCGCCCCATTGGTTACACACTATAGCAAGCGTATTCACACCCGAAAGTAATTTATCTCTCGATTCTTTTGAATTTTGCATTTATTTTTATAGTTTATCGGTGATAACGATGTCGTGAGGGTGTGATTCAGCCAATCCTGCATTTGAGATTCTGTAATAGTCCGCTTTCTCCTGGAGAACAATAATGGATTCTGCGCCAACATATCCCATTCCACTTTTAAGTCCACCTACCATTTTGTGAATGACACTCGAGACATCTCCTTGATAGGGAACAATACTCTCAACTCCTTCGGGTACCACTTTGTCGATGGATACTTTATCTTGTCGATATCGTTCTCGAGAGGCGATACTTGATTTCATAGCACCCAGAGATCCCATTCCTCTATATACTTTGAATCGTCCGTTTGAAGTTTCTTTGATTTCCCCTGGTGTTTCTGTGGTCCCTGCAAGTCCACGTCCAAGTACAACACATGAAGCTCCGGCGCCAAGAGCGATAGGGAGATCTCCTGAGTGTTTGATGCCACCATCGGCAATGATTGGCACGCCACTCCCTCTAATGGCTTTTGCGCAGTTGTAGACTGCAGTAACTTGAGGGCATCCAATACCTGCAACAATTCTTGTGGTGCAGATTGATCCAGGTCCTTGTCCAACTTTGACACCATCGGCTCCCGCATCGACGAGTCTTTTGGCTGATGCACCTTCTGATACATTACCTGCAACAACATCAATGTGTGGATAATTTTGTTTTAATTCTTTTAGAGTATCAAATACATTTTTTGAATCACCATGCGCAGTATCGATAACCATTACATCAACCCCTGCATCAGAGAGAAGTTTTGCACGGAGCATCGCATCAGCACCAACTCCAACTGCTGCACCTACGCGAAGATGTCCTTTCGCATCTATGTTAAATGATGTCGAACTTACATTAAGAAGTCTGACAAGATCAGAAAATACATACATACCAGAAAGTGTTTGATTTTCATCAATAAGTGGTAATGCTTTTTTCTTTGAAGCTAAAATGATCTTATACGCTTCTTCGAGTGTGGTGCCTTTTGATGCTGTAACCATTTGCGGGATTGTTGTCATCACATCTTTGATCTTCAAAGTATTGTCTGTACACATTTCAAAATCATTCTTTGTGATGATACCAATTAATTTGTTCTCAGTATCTACAACTGGAAAGCTCTGAAAAGAATAATTCTTCTCCTCGCATTTATTCAATATTTCTTGGATTGTTTGCTCAGAGTTTACGGTAATTGGGATTGCAATAAGTCCATTCAAGTGAAGTTTTACTTTTCTCACTTGACTTGCTTGTGTTTCAGGATCGAGCCCTCTATGAATAATCCCAAGACCACCAAGCTTGGCCATGGCGATTGCCATTGGTGCTTCGGTGATCGTATCCATTGCGGCACTAACGATGGGGTATTTGAGAGGTACTCGTCTTGAGAATAGTGTCTCGACAGATGCTTTTGTTGGGTCTGTCTCAGAATAGCTCGATTTTAATCGAACATCGTCGAAAGTGAGGGCTAATCCCAAAGCTTCCATTTTATTGAAAAATTCATCTTTTATCATAAAGTCATTATAACAAGTTTAATTAAAAGTGAAACATTGACCACTTATATACTCTCTGTTAATCTTTTGTATATAAATCCATATAAATGCTTACAATACTCAAAAACTCAGACGAAGAATCAATATTGCAAATTAGTGAAGAAAAGAAGGTTCGAAATACAAATGAATTATTTATTCTTTTTGCACTTGGAAGCCAGTTTGATCATCTTATAAAGCTTGCGTTTGAAAAGCTTGGGGTCTTTTGTCTTGTGGCAGACCCTCGATCTTTAACTGTGGAAGACATTAAAAAAATTAATCCAATCGGAATTGTTCTTTCTGGAGGACCTGCATCTGTTTATGAAGAAGGGGGTGTGCCATTTGATTCTAAAATTTTTGATCTAGAAATCCCTGTGCTCGGTGTCTGTCTCGGATTTCAATTATGGGCGCACTATATAGGAGCTACGGTTGTGGGAGCCAATAAGAGGGAGTTTGGTGTACATACACTTCATATTCAAAATAATGACTCACTTTTTAAAGGATTTGGAGAGACAACCAAAGTACTTGAGAGTCATGGAGACAGGATTGAACCATATGAAAAATTCGAAGTATTAGGCACCACAGACGATGCTCCGGTTTCTGCGGCTAAATATAAAAATCTTTATGGTGTACAGTTTCATCCAGAAACAACCGAGAGTGAAAATGGAATAAAGATATTTGAGAATTTCTGTTTCGAGATATGTAAAGCAAAGGATAGATTTCCAGCGGAAAATATTGCAGAAAGAAAAATAAAGGAAATAAAAGAAACTGTGGGAGACAAAAAGGTGCTCATTGCTCTTTCGGGCGGTTGCGATTCATCAGTTGTTGCGGGACTTATTCGTAAAGCATTGGGAGAAACAAGTGGTAAAGTAATGGCTATATATATCAAAGGGATTGATCGACCCGACGATGAAAAAAGTGTTCTGGATAATTTTGAAAACGAATCGTGGCTCCAGGTTAAGGTGGTGGATGCAACAGAAAAATTTCTTGATGTTCTCAAGGGTAAGATCATGATGCCAGAAAAGAGATTGGCAATGAGGGAGGTGTATAAGGAAGTATTGGAACAAGAAGTAAAAGAGTTTGGTGCAGAATTTATTGCACAAGGAACTCTCTATACTGATCTCTCAGAGAGTGGGGTGGGACACGATGGTGCAAGACGAGCGCAGATCAAGCTTCATCACAATACTAATCTTGGTTTTTCTGTCCCTGAATTAATGCCACTTGCTGATTGTGTCAAAGATGGGGCAAGAGATATCGGAAGAGCAATTGGGGTCAGAGAGGAGCTTTTGGTTCGCCATCCATTTCCAGGACCTGGGCTTGTTGTTCGAATTGAAGGAGAGGTTACAAAAGACAATCTCCTTATTGCACGACATATTGATGGTATTTATGTTGAAGAACTTCGAAAAGCTAAAATATATGAAACTGTCTGGCAGGCTGGAGCGGTAGTAACTAATTCAATGATCACATGTACCAAGGGTGATGACGCATCACAAGGTGTTGTTGTTGCTCTCTGGGCGGTTTGGAGTGTGAATGGATTTACAGCGCAGTTTGCAGAATTACCTTATGAATTCCTTCGAAAAGTTTCTCAAAGAATTACAAATGAGGTTCGAGCTGTTGGTGCTGTAACATATCGAGTTTCAGATAAACCACCTTCTACTATTGAATGGGGGTGAAAAAAGCTCCGCAAAGTACATTTTGAAAAGCACGCATAAAATTCTGCTGAATTTTTGCTCGGTCTCGGCTACCCGCCTGCGAAGTCTTTTCAAAAAATACTTTGACTCCGCTTCAGTGTTTAAATACAGAACGCCCTACCGCCCCGTGGCAACGGGGCGGTTTGAATATGTTATAATTCCTATACTTAATAATTAGTATAAATATATGATTTTATATATCGGTATTGCAGTATTTGTTGTTTTACTTTCACTCTCTCTTCGGGTGGTCAAAGAATATGATCGGGGCGTGGTCTTTTTCTTGGGTAAATGTGTGGGAGTACGAGGTCCTGGACTCATTATCCTTGTTCCAATCCTTGAGCAGATGACAAAGGTTGCGCTTCGAACAATCACTATGAATATTCCATCTCAGAAAATTATTACAAAAGATAATGTGTCTATTGATATCGCTGCTGTTGCATATTACAAGATTGTTGATGCGCAAAAATCTGTCGTAGCAATTGAGGATGTGTACAGTGCGGTTAATCAGATCAGTCAGACAACGGTGCGAAATGTTATTGGGCAATTCAAACTCGATGAGATTCTTTCACAAACGCTCGATATTAATTCAAAAATTAAAGACGTTATTGATTCTCATACAGAACCTTGGGGAGTTCAGGTGACTGCAGTTGAGATCAAGGATATTTCTCTTCCAGAAAATATGCAGCGAGCAATGGCAAAAGAAGCTGAGGCAGAACGAGAAAGACGTGCAAAAATCGTGGCAGCAGAAGGTGAATTCCAGGCAGCGGTAAAACTTGGAGAAGCGGCAGATATTATTGCAGCGCATCCTGTCGCACTACAGCTTCGAACGTTGCAGACCATGTCTGAAATTAGTGTAGAGAAAAATTCAACAATTATTTTCCCAGCGCAATTCATGACAACTGTTTCTGAGGCGATCAAAATGATAAAAGGGGATAATCAATAAAATGAATGAATTGAGGGCTAAAAGGGCAAAAGAAATTATTGAAGAAGTGATTTATATCACTCTTGCAACTGTATCTAAGGAGGGCAATCCGTGGAATTCCCCAGTGTATACAGCCTACGATAATGATTACAATTTTTATTGGATTTCTAGCCCTGATTCTGAGCATTCAAAAAATATTGAATTTAACCATAAGGTGTTTGCGGTTATATATTCACCAAATGCAAAGGAAGGGACTGGTGAGGGTGTGTATATGCAAGGGAAAGCAGAGGTAGTAAATGATGAAGATAAAATTACTTTTGCACTTAAAATTTTCTATGCGCGAAAAAATAAAGAAACAAAAAGTGCGAAAGATTTTATCGGTATAAGTCCTCGAAGGGTGTATAAATTTACACCAGAAAGATTGTGGGTAAATGATGATATAAAAATTAATGGACATCATGTCGATACGAGGAATGAGGTTAAGTTAAATTAAGTTATGGTAGATAATATTCATCCAATTACATATGTGTTGTTTGGGGCAACAGGAAACCTGGCACAAATTAAAATCATACCAGCACTCTGCGCATTGTTTCAAAAAAATGAACCAAACAACGCTTCAAAAATAATTGCTTTTGGGAGAAGAGAGTGGGGTGATGATGAATATAGAAATTTTATCAAACCGTCACTCTCGAAATTTGATGAGGGTACTGTTCAGGATTTTCTTGAGCATGTAGTTTTTGTAAATGGTTCATTTGAAGATTCAGGGTCTTATGAAAAACTAAAATCAGAAATCGGAGTAGGTGAAGTATTCTACTATCTTGCGGTACTACCAAATGCATATGCGGACATTGTAAAAGGTCTTGGTAAGGCTGGCCTCAAAGGGAAAATCCTTATTGAGAAGCCTTTTGGAAATAGTCTTGAATCTGCGGAATCTCTCGAAAACCTAATTGAGAATTTTTTTGAAGAGAAAGAAATTCTTCGAATTGATCATTATCTGGGAAAAGTCGGGCTTCGAGAAATCATAAATAAACGAAACGCAGATCCTGTATTTGAATCAAAATTAAATAATGAACATGTTTCAAGAATAGTCTGTCGACTCAGAGAAGTGATTGATATTCAAGGGCGAGGAGAATTCTATGACAAAGTGGGTGCATTTATTGATGTGGGTCAAAACCATGTGCTTGAAATAGTGGCGACACTACTTATGGAGTTAGGGAATGACCAAAGTACGGCGCGCAAGGATGTGATCGAGTCTCTACAATATATGCCACGAAGTCTTATCCGTGCACAATATGAAGGATATAAAGAAGAGAAAGGAGTCGCCTCAGAATCAGTGACAGAAACTTATTTTAGATTAGGATTACAAAGTCTTCTTCCAAAATTTACAGATATTGAGATTGTGATTGAAGCAGGAAAAGCACTTGAAATAGATGAAAGAAAAGAAGAGGTCGAAATCGAGTTTAATGATGGTGAGAAATTTGTATTTAACATTGATATACCGAAACACTACAATGCTTATGAAGCAGTGATTGAATCTGCTTTCAAAGGAGATATGAATACATTTGTAGGCAAAGAAGAATTACTTGCTCTTTGGCGTCTCGCAGATGAAGTGAGAGAAAATATGGGTAGTACGCCTTTGGTATTGTATAAGAAAGGTAATGGACCCAATTTCATTATTTAATTCTTTATGAAACTCTATTTATCATCACATGATTTTGGTGAAGATCCTCAAAAATTTGTATCCTTATTTACAGCGCAACCAAATATTGCTGTAATATTGAATGCACAGGATTATCTTTCCAGTTCAGAAAGAAAAAGTAGAATAATAGAAGAGTTAAATAATCTAAATAAAATTGGTGTTAAAGGAACAGAGGTTGATTTGAGAGATTTCAAGAATCGATCGGATTTAATGACTGAATTTAAAAAGTATAATGGAGTATGGGTTATGGGTGGGAACGTATTTCTTTTACGTCGAATCATGCGCGATAGTGAATTTGATATTGTTATTAAAGAAATGGGCAAAGATCCTAATTTTGTGTATGGAGGATACAGTGCTGGAAGTGTAGTAGCAGGAAAAACATTGGAAGGGTTTGAATTGGTGGATGATGCTCTAGCTGTCAGAAGAATTTATGAATCTGGTATAGTTTGGGAAGGACTAGATCTTATTGATTACTCGATCGCTCCTCATTATCGTTCAGGACATGAAGAATCTGAGGCGATAGAAAAAGTTGTTAATTATCTTGAAGAAAAGAAGATTCTTTATAAGACTCTACTAGATGGACAAGTGATCATTATTAATAAAAATTAATTTTAAGAGATATGGCAAACAATAAACCTACAGTAACAATTTTTGGATTAGGAAAGATGGGTGCACAGATAGCAAGACGACTTCATAAGAATAAATTTAAAGTGCTCGCTTGGAATCGGGGAGAAGACAAAATAATAGAGATCAAAAAGAGTAAAATATTCGGAACAACAAATCTTGAGGAGGTGATGACTAAATCAAGATCTGAAAAAAGTGTCTATTGGATCATGCTTCCTCATGATACTGTCGACAAATTTATTTTTGGAGAAAATGGAATAGGAAAATATCTTAAGAAGGGGGACATTGTAATTGATGGAGGGAATTCTTTTTATAAGGAGACAATGGTGCGAGGGGAAAAATTGGCAAAAAAAGGTATCTATTATTTTGACTCTGGAACATCAGGTGGAGTATGGGGTGAAAAGAATGGTTTCGCGCTTATGGTAGGTGGACCAAAACAAAAATGGAATATTGTCGAACCAATATTCAAGACTCTTTCTTCGGGAGATAATTATGCATATCTTGGAAAATCAGGTGCAGGACATTTCACTAAAATGGTGCATAACGGAATTGAATATGGAATGATGGAAGCGATTGGAGAAGGGTATGCAGTACTCAATGCTGGTCCATTTAAGCTTAATCTCAAAGATGTCACAAGAGTGTATCAGCAAGGATCTGTTGTTCGGAGCTGGCTTATTGATCTCTGTCGAAATATTTTTGAAACAGAAAATATCAAAAAGACAAATGGGTTTATCAACGCGACAGGTGAGGGTGCATGGACTGTAAATACTGGAAAGGAATTTGGAGTAGATGTGAGAGTGATCGAAGATGCGCTCAATGTACGCAAGGAATCGAGTGACCCAAAAAACCAAGATAAATTTTCAAATAAAATCGTTTCGCTTCTTCGAAAACAATTTGGAGGGCATGGGGTAACAAAGAATAAATAAAGTGTAAATAATAAAATTTGTAATTTTTTCTACGGCCGTAGAAAAAATTACAAATTGAAGTAACATGCAATACATAAAATCAGAAGATTATAAAAAAGGTTCTAAGAATTTAGCAGAGGCTATTGCTCTCGAATTAAATCAGGGTAAAAAAGTACTTTGGTTTTTGACTGGGGGATCGAGTATTCAATCTTGTGTTGATACACTTCAAATTCTTAAAAATTCCATTGTAGATCTTAAAAAGATTACCGTCACTTTAACTGATGAGCGATATGGGGAAGTTGGGCATGCTGATTCAAGCTGGAAAAAACTCATTGAAGCAGGTTTTGATTTCGGAGTTGTAAATGTGATTCCGGTGCTAACTAATAAGGATTTTAAACAGACCACAAATGATTTTGAGAGCAATCTTTCAAATGCCTTTGCAGAAAATGATATGGTCATTTCTCAATTCGGTATTGGATCTGATCTTCATATTGCCGGAATCTTGCCAGAAAGTCCTGCTACTCATGAGACTAACCTAGTGTCTTCATATATTAGAGAACCCTACAAAAGAATCACTTTATCTTTTGAAGCAATTCGAAAAATCAATAAAGCATTTGTTTTTATTTTTGGAGAATCAAAGCAGGGTGTAATTTCTGAACTCAAAGAAAACTCGGCTCCACTAAAAGAAAAACCTGCAAATATTCTGAAAGAAATCCCTGAAGTATTTATCTATTCAGACCAAATTTAATATGGATAAACATATTACCACTTTTATATTTGATTGTTTCAAGGTATTTCTCACACCACCACTTTCTCTGTGGTATGCAAAGAACATTTCAAGTACTGGACATTCTGATCCTGACTTTATGAGTATTGTGAGGGAAAGTGATCTTGGTAATTTATCCGAAGATGATTTTCTTGATTATCTTTTAAGTCATCCCTGGGTCAAGTCTACGAAACAAGAAATATTAGATGAGATCGATCAATTTTGTATATTAGACAATCAATTGGTTGAAGTTGCACAGAAACTCAAATCAAAAGGATATAAAATTGCTCTGCTCTCGAATGCGAACAATTCCATATTTAACAGAAAAGTGTACAGGGATTATCCTGAATTCAAAGAATTATTTGATAAAATAGTTATTTCATCAGAAGTCAAGATGTTAAAACCAGACCCGGAGATTTACCTCTACACTCTTGATTTTATAGATTCAAAGCCAGAAGAATCAATTTTTGTTGATGATAATGAAGTGAATGTGAAAGCCGCAGAAGATTTGGGGATACAAGGGTATGAATATACAAATGTAGACAGTTTTGTTTCATATCTGAAAGATAGAAATTTTATGTAAACTATTTTCTTGTGGTGAATTTACGGTAATGAACCTCGCGTTGTCACCAAAACCTCATGCACCCGTCTTACACACTAGGGCATCTAATATAACATCTAATATTTTCAAAATAATATGAATACCAATAAAATCTTTACTTTTTTAAGTGTTTTTGTTTTTGCATTTTCTACAGCGTTTGTGACCCAAGCTGAGAGTGTTGCACCAACCTCTTCTTGTATACAATTGTCTAATGACCTCCATCTTGGTTTAAGTGATGTGCGAACTGGTGGAGAAGTGACTAAATTACAGTCTTACTTATCAACCACAGGTTATTTCCATGTTGTTACTACAGGATATTTTGGTGTAGTAACCATGGATGCAGTTCGTAATTTTCAACGAGACCACGGTATTATAACAACTGGATTTGTTGGCCCTTTGACTCGTGCTGAGATTGGGCGGATATCTTGTGGAACCGTAACAAATAATCTTCAGATATACTCATTGTCTCCTCAATCAGGAGTTGTTGGAACTGAGGTTGTGATAACGGGTTCAGACTTTACAACGGATAATACGATTCTCTTTGGAAACGGGGCATTAGTGCATGCAAAAGCATGGGATAATGGTACCAAAGTCTCATTTATGGTGCCAGATTATTTGAGTCCACTTTGTTACTATTCAAACCCTCCTTGTTTGACATTTGCCGCTTCTCAAAAAACAACACCAGGCGATTATTCTGTGCAAGTTAAGAATGTCAATGGTACAAGTAATAGTTTGAATTTTACTGTTACTTCACAAAATACTTTAAATCCATATATCGATTCGATAACACCCGCACAAGGTTCAACAGGAACTGTTGTAACACTATTCGGAAGTGGATTTGCAAATATTAATATAATCAAGTTTGGTAATGGTGCCATATATAATGGAGAGGTATCACAAAATGGTACACGGCTCACATTTACGGTTCCTAAATATATTGGCAATTATTGCGCACCTAATATGTTTTGTTCAATGCTTGCTCGACAGGTAACTCCTGGAGATTATGTGGTCTCAATAAAGAATGTAGATACTGCAGAAAGTAACAGTAAAATATTTACTGTTATAAGTGACTCAAATAACGGTCCGCAAATTATTGGTATCGATGCACCAAATAGCTTGCGTGTGGGAGAGCAGGGTACATGGGTGATTCAAACAGCTGCTCAAGCGATAGGGACATATGGTTATTCTGTTGTCTGGGGTGATGAAATAAATAATTCAAATGCGACAGTCGCTTCAAATGCTTCGACAGTGTTTCAAACAACGACATTTACTCACACATATAATTCGCCAGGCACATATACTCCTCGATTCATTGTTACAAATTCGGGCAAAGCAAGTGCGAGTGTAAGTTCAACGGTCATTGTTACTAATAATTAAGCCCTGAACAATAAAGTAAAATGCACCGCGGCGTAGCCGCGGTGCATTTTCATTATTTTTCAAATTACTTTATATTATTTCCTGCAACAAATCCTGTAGTCCAACAAAGCTGAAGCGAGTATCCGCCAGATGGTCTATCAATATTCAAAATATCACCGACGAGATAGAGGTTAGGAAAAAGTATTGATCGCATTGTCTTGGTATCTACTTCTTTAAGATCTACTCCTCCTGAAGTGATAATTGCTTTATCAGTTCCGAGAAGTTCTTCGACCTCGAGCTTCATGTTCTTTGCGGTTTCGATGAGTTTCATTCGTTCTTCCTTTGTAACACTGTTACACTTTTTATCGATATCTATACCTGATTTTTCTAAGACTATTGGCGCGAGTGTACTTACAAATAATTCATCAAGAGAATTCTTGATTTTTTTGTTATGTTCTCGAGCAAATATTTCCTGGAGTTTTTTGTTAAGCATTCCGTGATCAAGAGTAGGGAGGAGGTCGAGGACAATAAACACATCTCCATATGAGAGGAGTTCGCCGATACTTTTACTCATATTAAGAATTGTTGGACCCGTTATTCCAAAGTGAGTAAAGAGAATTTTACCTTTCGATACTTTTTGTTTTTTGTCGAATTGGACTGTCGTGATCTTTACTTCTGAAAGAGTGATACCTTGAAGTAATTTGAACCAATTATTCTCCTTGTCGTCTTTTATGGCAATTGGCACTAGGGAAGCTGAAGGTTCTGCTACTTTGTGTCCCAAATCTTTAAGCCATTTGAATCCATCACCAGTTGAGCCTGTCTCAGGGCGTGATTTGCCCCCAGTAGCCAAGATAAAGTTTTTGGCCTGGATAATATTATCTCCTCGCATTTTAACTCCGATTATCTTCCCTAGACGTCCAACGTCTAGGGAAGATTCTTCTTTTATGAAACCTTTTACTTCGGAATTAGAAAGAATTTCTATTTTGCTTTTCTTTAATTCTTCAATGAGTACATTCCAGACAGATTCTGCTCTGCTTGTTGCAGGGAATACTCTTTGGAGAGCTTCTGTTTTGGTAGGCATTTTTCGCAAGTGGAAAAAGTCGAGAGTGTCTTTGACTGTGAACTGTGAAAAAGGGGAGTAGAGATAATGCTCCGCTCCTTTGTATTTCGCAAGGATTTTTTTGTTGTCGTATTCTTCGTTTGTGACGTTGCATCTGCCTCCTCCGGTGATGAGGAGTTTTTCACCGAGACGAGAATTTTTTTCCAAAAGTAAAACATCAAGACCATTTTTCTTGGCTTGTATTGCTGACATCATTCCAGCAGGACCGCCACCAATGACGATGACATCCCAGATTTTTGATTTAGTTTTATTTTCGTTTGGATTCATTATTTAAATTATACTTTGACTTTACATTATAAAAAACTTCGCCGCACCTAACATGGCTGTTCAGGTGCGGGTCGGAAGGGTTAAGATTGTTTTTTCCCCCACTTTCGACGACAGATTTTTTCAGTGACCAAGATTTGGGTCACGAATGGAGTGTCGTTGGTCAAAAGTTCAAAGATTAGGCGCACCAACTCCTCAAGCTGGTGATCCATTAGATGGTCGTGAGTTGATGCAATATCAATAGGCTCATCCATTCCAACAACTGTACCCAAGATCTCCAGTCCTGGTCCAATTTCAATTTCAATCGATTGAGTGTTTTTTTTGACTCGCACGATCTCTCGCATTATTTTTTTTGCTACTGGGATGTAATCCATATATTTGGTCCTTTGTTAACTATGCCTTTCAAAATACCTACTTAACTAGGTGTACTGAAAAACATAGTCAAACCAATCTTTTTAAAGAGCTCGAATATGTAAATAATGTCACAAATAAGCTCAAAAGTCAATCGTAATCCTTGACAAAATACTCATATAATATATACTGTATTTCAAGTGAATCTCATCCTCATTCTATGAATGTAATTTTGGGAGTCATTTCCAAAGCATTCGAACGCTTGGTGACCCAAATTATATAGAACTAGCTAGGGTCTAAATAAAGCAAAAGCTGTGAATTTTATTCACATTTTAATATTTTTGCTTTTCTAATTCATGGGATTAATATCCCTTTATTGTTTATGTATAACAAAACAGGAGGAGCTCCTAGAGGAGCAGGTGCATCTAGATTTGGACAAAGAAGTCCAAGTCCTCGTGCAGGCGGATTTACAAGTCATAGAGCACCAGCATCTACTGGACCAGCTCGGTCTTTCAGTGCTCCTACACGATCTGCGGGTGGATTTAGTAGAGGTGCAAGTGAGAGCCGATTTGATGGAAGTCGTGGTGGTTATGGACGACCACAGGGTGGAGGATTCCGTGGCGGAAGTCGTGGTGGGTTTGGTGGTGGTAATCGAGGAGGAGGACGAGGAGGATTCCGATCAAAAGGACCTCGAATCGATGTCTCACGATTCATCAACAAAGCTGTTGTAACTGAAGTACAAGAAGTCTTCAAACCAGAACACCTCTTTGCTGATTTCAAAATTGAAGAAAAACTAAAAGCCAATGTTCTCAAAAAAGGATATACAACTCCAACTCCTATTCAGGACAAGGCAATTCCTCATGTACTCAAAGGTCAGGATGTTGTTGGTATTGCAAACACAGGAACAGGTAAGACTGCAGCATTTTTAATTCCTTTGATCAATAAAGTAATTCTAGATCCAAAGCAGAATTGTCTCATTATGGTGCCAACTCGAGAACTTGCGATTCAGATTGACCAAGAATTAAAAGATCTTACTCCAGGAATGAAGATCTATTCTGTCTGTGCAGTTGGTGGTGCACCAATCAGCATGCAAATGCGAGACCTCAGGTATCACAACAACTTTATCATCGGAACTCCAGGACGACTCAAGGACCTTGAACGAAGACGAAGTATTAACTTCGGAGAATTCGCGACAGTTGTTCTTGATGAGGCTGATCGAATGCTTGATATGGGATTCATCGCAGATATGAAATATGTGATGGGACTTATGCCAGCAGAACGACATACTCTCTTTTTCTCTGCGACAATGTCACGAGATATCGAGGTGCTCATTAAAGATTTCTTGAAGAATCCTATCAGTATCTCTGTAAAAACTGGGGACACATCAAAATCAGTTGATCAGGATGTTGTGCGAGTTGAGCGAGATCAGGTTAAGATCGAAGTACTCCATGATCTATTGAATGGTAAAGATTTTTCAAAGGTGCTTATCTTTGGACGAACAAAACATGGGGTTGAAAAGCTCATGGATACTCTTACTCAAAAAGGGTTTAAGGCCGAGTCTATTCACGGTGACAAGAATCACGGAAGACGACAGAGAGCTCTTAAGGCATTCAAAGATAACAGTGTTCAGATTTTGGTGGCAACCGACGTTGCAGCAAGAGGACTTGATATTCCGAATGTGACTCACGTGATCAACTATGATCTCCCTGAAACTTACGAAGACTATGTTCACCGAATAGGACGAACAGGACGAGGAGGTGCGAAGGGGAAGGCTCTGACTTTCGTAGATTAATCAAAAAACAAAAAGCACCGCGGCGTAGCCGCGGTGCTTTTTGTTTTTTAATGTGGAGCCGGTATAGATGCAATGATCATAACAAGAGCCAGGCCCCCGATCTCTGCAATTCGCAGACTTTTATAAAGTGTATTTTTTAGATTATTCATATTAGTTTTAAGTTAGATTAATCGATAAATTCCGCCTTTTTAACTGTATTTACATATTAGAAGACGGAGTGGATAACTTATCTTTACAAATTTTCTTCGATTTATATAATAAACATCCCCGATTGGGTTTAAGTGTTTTTGGGTTCAGCAAGCGAGAAGCGCGTGGATGAGTACTCTCGCACCACAAGAGTACTTCTTATCTTCTAATACTCACTCCGTTCGTAAGAAGATAAAGTCGTACACAGCGTCCGAGTCGCAGTTGAACAAAAGGATTTAATACCCCGCACCCTGGTTTAAGTCATTTATTGCGATTTTTTGTCAGAAATATTATTCCTAATCGTCAATTACCATGGAAGAGCAAAAGAACAACTTTATAAGAGCCTATGAAGAAAATGCCGACGCCCTCTTTCGACACTGTCTTTTTAATATTAGGGACAGGGAAGTCGCTAAAGATGTACTTCAAGACACTTTCACGAAGACTTGGAATTATGTTGTAGGAGGAGGACAGATATTGAATTTGAAGGCGTTTTTCTACCAAACAATGAAGAATTTGATAATTGATTATTATCGAAAGAAGAAAGCTATCTCTCTTGATGCTCTAAGTGAAGATGAAAATTTTGATCCGCCAGCCCCTGTAGAAGTTTCTATTGAAGAACATTCTGAAAGCATTCTTGCATTCAGGCTTCTTGATAGAATTCCGGTTGAATTTAAAGATGTTATAATGATGAGGTGTGTCCAGGAGCTAAGCTTCAGGGAAATATCTCAAATCACGGGCGAACCTGAAAATACAGTAGCCGTCCGGTATCATAGAGCAATTAAAAAAATAAAAAAACTTTTTAATCATGAGAACTAGGTTGAAGAATATAGTAAAAAAAGCCAAAGGAATATCACTTTCAAGCGATGAGAAAGACAGTATTAAGCATGCTCTCTTGAAGCATATAGAAGACAATCCTCTTGTTGAAGAAAGTGGTAGTTTTCAAATACACAAACGGGTGTCGTATAGCGAATGGGTGGGAAACTATTTTAATAATAAGAAACTCATGGTGCCGTCGGCACTATTACTTTTGTTAGTGCTTACGGGCGGTATTAGTTTTGCATCAAGTAATGCACTACCTGGAAGTCTTTTATATCCAGTAAAGATCTTAAATGAGAAGGTGGGTCTCGCTTTTGCAACAGATCAAAAAGAAAAGGTGAAAATGCTAACCTTAAATGCTAATACTCGACTAGAAGAGGCCGAGGCGTTGTATACGCAAGGAAAGCTTGACCAAAAGACGGAAACGGATCTTGCAGAGTCATTTGAAGAAGATTCCGTACAGGCAAATGTCACACTCGAACATCTTCAAAAAGATGATAAAGGGTCAAGTAATGAAGAAGCTACTAGATTTAGAGGAGATCTTGATAAGCACCAAAAGATTATTGGGTCTTTGCGTTCACAAGAAAGAATGGATACTTCTCCTTCGGGATTAGCAGAAACGGTAAGTAAGGTAATTGCAAAATTTGATCTTTTTCTTACTCCATCTGATGATATTCGTATGGATGATATAAAGAAAAAAGTGGAAACAAAAACAGTATTTGCACCTGCTTTTTCAAAACCCAAAGAAGTAATTGCTGAAAATAAAGGAACAACAACCATTGTGGAAAATGAAGCTTCTACGACAATGCTAGCAGCATCTACCACAGCTGAAACTTCAACTAAAAAAGACACTGTTGATTCTTCAGACTTCAATACAAGATATGAGAGTAAGACTACAATCAAAACAGAGACTAAATCATCCGATTCATCAAGTCATAACGGTACCATTAATGTACCTAGTGTTCACATTGAAACACATTCTGATGCAGGCGGTAGCCTACCTGGAATACATCTATAAGAATTATCTATTGTCATAGTATTAAAACTGATTCGTCTTCACTACTGTAGGAAGGGTGAGGATTATAATGATTTTCTTACATATTAAAATTAAGATAATAAATAATACTATGAAAAATAAACTAATTTTGTCGGTGTTGATGTTTTCGTTTTTTGTACCAGTGTTTGCGAATGCGAATCTACTAAACTCGAAAGTTGCACTACTCGGTAATGGAAATGTTCCAAATCTAAAAACTAACGCAAATATTGAAGCAAAAATTGATTCACATATAGGTAATGCTTCTCACAATAATGGCGCAAATATGGGAATAGGGGCTACTGTAAGCGCAGAACATAGGAATGATGATCATGACAAGTCTTATGCCACTTCAACTGATAATGGTGACAAAGATAAGGGTGAAAATGGTGGATGGTTTAATGGGTTGTGGCACAGCTGGTTTGGAAACTGGTTCAATTGGAATCATGCAACAAGCACTCCTGATGCGTTCGTAGTAGTAAGAAATGTTACCGCCTCAAATATCGGAACAAGTACAGCGGAAATAACTTGGAATACAAACGCTTCAACGACAGGTGAACTCCGATACGCAACAAATGCAAATGATGTTAAAGCAAGTACAAATGTACTGAGCGACACATCTCTCGGAGCAAGTCATAAGATAGTGCTCAGTGGATTGAATCCGAATACAAAATACTACTTCGAAGTTACTGCAAAGGATGCGGCAGGAAACACTAAGCAGGGTGGAATAAACAGCTTTACTACCAAGTCAGAATCTTCAGTTGATACAAGCGCTCCAAGTATATTATTTAACACAGTGATTAGTGTGGGGACTAGTGACGCAAGAGTAATATGGATCACTAATGAGGCTTCCAACAGCAAAATATGGGTAAGTGAGAGTGAGAGTATTGGAACAGACGGAACAGATAATGCAGGATCGTTAAACCTCGGATACGTACATGACCTAAAAGTAAGTGGTTTGAAATCTGGCACAAAGTATTTCTACAAAGTACAAAGTACAGATGCGAGTGGTAATGTGACAACATCAGAAGCGGGATCGTTTACAACAAAATAACAAGATAATAAAAAGCGCCGCCCTTCGGGCGGCGCTTTTTATTTAATTTTTCTTCTTGATATATTTTTTGATATCTTCAAAAGTTCCTCCTACCTTTTTACCTGGATTAAAAATGTTTTGTGGGTCAAAGATATTTTTGGTCTTTTGGAATATTTCTATCATTCTGTCTCCATACATTTGTTTCAAGTACGGTGTTCGGATAATTCCATCATTGTGTTCTGCTGTGATAGATCCTTTGTATTCATGTACGAGATTATATACTTTTGTCGAAAGCTCAAGGATTGTATCTGCGGAGAAAGGGGAGTCGAGATCCATAAGTGGGATGATGTGGAAGTTGCCATTACCTGCATGTCCTGCGATAGTGTAGGTGAGCTTGTACTCATCAATGAGCGCACGTACCTTTGGTAGGAATTCTGGAAGAAATTCAGGCTTCACGATAATGTCATCAATAAACGGTGCTGTTCTCTGATTGTGTACATGTTTTCGAAGCATGTTGAAACTCTCTCTTCTGATTCTCCAATATTTGTCCGCTTCACCTTCATCTTTTGCGATGTGCATTTTGTAACCAAAGTGTCGGATTTTGTTTTCGATTGCTACAAGTTTGTCTTTTACTTCTTTTTGATTTTGTCCTGTGATCTCGACAAGAAGAATGAGCTTTGGTACACCTCTTGTGAGTATCATCATTGCTTCAGGAATAAATTTGAGTCCAAGCTTGATGGCTCCAAAGAATCCGAGAGATTTGAAGAAATCAAAAAAGAATTTAACTGCGAGTTCCATACTGTAGTCATCGTATGTTTCAAGACTATCTGGCTTGAAGGGGAGTATCTCGTTTACGATGTTACTTATTTGTGTAATATCCGGCATAAATACCGCAAGAAGATTTGCGTACGGTTCTGTCGGCACAAGTTTGAATGTAATCTCAGTAATAATTCCTAGTGTTCCTTGGCTTCCAACAATAAGGCGGCAAAGATCAAATCCTTCATTATCGTCCACCACATTCCAAAGGTAATATCCAGCAGAGTTTTTTGATACATC
The DNA here is from genome assembly GCA_040389185.1 of Patescibacteria group bacterium. GTDB lineage: Bacteria > Patescibacteriota > Minisyncoccia > Phycocordibacterales > CAIRYW01 > JAQBQZ01. Next base: position 53,143 of record JAZKAJ010000007.1, on the reverse strand, counting down.
TGGTTTCGCTTCAAAGATCTCTTTTCTGTTTTCCAGAATAAGATCGTAAAGTTGTTTGTACATTTTACCTTCAAAAGTATTCTCGGTAGTCTTCTCTAGAAGCTCAATGTGGGTAAGTGGTTTTATCTCGTATTCATTACCATCAACAAACACCATCTTCAGTTTCTCAATATGGTTTTCTGTCTTACCATATTTGATTGATTTTTCTCCTCCTGAATTGTTGGCTACCATTCCACCTACTGCACAGATTTCTTTTGAGGCTGTATAGGTTGGCATGATTCTTTTTTTCGCAAGAGTCGCTTTTTCAAAATCTCTGTAGTAACAACCTGGCTCTACAATTCCGTGTACGAGATTGACCTCAATAATTCGATTCATATATTTTGTAAAGTCGAGGATGATTGAGTTGTTGATTGAGCCTCCTGACATACAAGTTCCTGCGCTTCGAGCGGTGATAGAAAGTGTTGGATCAGTTTCTTTGTGCTTGTTTACAAAATTTACAAGTGCTTTTATGTCTTCTGTATCCTTTGGATATACAACAAGTTCCGGTCTAATTTCAAAAAGACTCGCGTCGTTTGAGTGTGACTTTAGTGTTTCGTCACTAAAATCAACATCTCCTTTAATGATCGATTTTATTTCATCTATTTGTGTTTGTGTCATCCCGTTCGAGATAGGAAGTGCTTTTGACACACTTGCTATCAGTATTTAATTAATAAGTTTTAGTAATATATGCAAATATTAATTTATCTTGCCGAGCACTTCCGTTGTTTATTAACATATAATATGATTAGTCCGTTTTGTGAAAATCTTAAATTAAGTTTGATTACTTAATTGAGTGATCTCGAACGGGATCATTGGTAAATTATATACTACGATGACACTTTCTAAAAATTTGTTATCATTAAAAATATGATGTCTAATAGATTTAAATATACACTGATATTTGTTTGCGGAATTTTGGTTATTTTGAGTGCAACTTTCTTTATTTCAAAGAAATACATAAAACCAAAGGCTGTAGATGTGATAGATTCAACGGCGATACTTACTACTGAGAATAATATGGAACGCGTGACTGTTTCTCGAGTTGTCGATGGAGATACTTTGAAGGTTAAAATAGGAGATACAGAAGATGCTGTGCGACTCATAGGTATCAATACTCCAGAATCAGTCGATCCACGTACGACTGTACAATGTTTTGGAAAAGAAGCGTCAGCAAGAATGAAAGAAATTGCGGAGGGAAAAGAAGTGCTTATAGTTAAAGATCCAACTCAAGCTGAGCGAGATAAATATCACAGGCTACTTGCGTATGTGTATCTGACAGATGGAACACTTCTTAATCAAAAAATGATTGAGGACGGATACGCGTTTGAATATACATATAATATTCCATACGAATTCCAGACAGAGTTTAAAGACGCCGAAAAACAAGCGAGAGAAAAAGGCTTAGGGCTTTGGGATAAATCGAAGTGTGATTATAAAGAAAATCCAAAAAAAAGAGTCTAGATGCTGGGACATCTAGACGAATGGTTGGGTAACTTGCTGTGAAGATCAGAGCGGATCTGCAATAATTGCGAGAATGAGATAGACAACAGGAGCTACTGGTACATTGATTGCGCAAAGCCCAAGTAGAAATTTCCATGTTGGTTTTCGTTCGTTGTGATTATTGCTCTGGGTCCACAAAGCAATACCGAATCCAATAATGGCAGCAAGAATAATAAGAGTAGGTGTTTTCATCCTGTTTATAATCGCACAAATTTGTAAAATGTCAATCTAGAGTGGTCTTTTTTTAGCCAAGCCCTCTGCTCGAGGATATTCTTTTGGAGTATCTTTTATTTTTTCTATAATGATGAGTTGTCTTTCAGGGAGAATATCTGAATCTATCTTTGTCTTTTCCTTTATATTTCCACCAAGTGTTTTGATTGCTTCTGTCGATGATTCGATTTCTTCAACACCATCTTTTTTTTGTGCAATAAATATTCCACCTACTTTTATAAAAGGCATCACATATTCAAGAAGAGTGGGGAGGAGTGCGACAGCTCGAGAAAGTGCTACATCGAAGCTTTCTCGATAGCTTGGATTATGTCCCAAGATCTCTGCACGATTCTGGAGTGCGATTGCGTTTTTGAGTTCTAGTTTTTTGATCATGTGTTTCAAAAACTCTACTTTTTTGCCTGTTGCATCCATAAGAGTCAGGTGGAGTCGGGGATTGAGGATTTGAATCACAAGTCCTGGAAATCCTGCACCAGTACCAATATCGATTACTTTGATCGCCTTTTCAGGGATTGATTTGAAGACTGTGAGGGAGTCCATAAAATGCTTGTGCCAGATGTCTTTCGGATCTGTAATACCTGTGAGATTGAACTTCTCATTCCATTCCAGAAGCTCCTTAAGATAGAGCTCAAGGTCGCCAATGATCTTGTCTGTTATTTTGGTACCTTCTTTTTCGGCGTATTTTTTAAATTCTTCCATCCCGTTTCGAAGCAGGTCGCGATCACTCGCTTATGCTTAAATTAAGTTATATAAATCTCTGGCTAATGTTTTGTTGCTATCTCGTTCGAAAATTACATCGTGACCGCGGCTTCGAACGGGATCCATAACCCCAATTTAAACATTAAAATTTGATTTTGTAAATATTTTAGCTTTGCTTGATACTTAGTACATAATCCTTCATAATTTCTCTATGAACTATTGGCTTATAAAAAGCGAAGGTGAATGCTACTCAATAGACGATCTAAAGCGAGACAAGAAAACTCCATGGGAAGGAGTTCGTAATTATCAGGCGCGAAACTTTATGATGAATGGGATGCGCGTGGGGGATCTTGCACTGTTTCATCATTCAAATGGTAATGACAAGAATCCAACAGGAATATATGGACTTGCAAAAGTGGTCTCAAAACCCCATCCAGATCTCTCGGCGCAGAATAAAAAACATGAACACTATGACCCGAAAGCAACAAAGGAAAAACCGATCTGGTATTGTGTTGATTTCGCTTTCGTAAAGAAATATAAAAACCCGCTTTCTCTTTCAGAAATAAAATCTGATGATGTGCTCAAACACATGGTGGTGGCACAGAGGGGTAGTAGACTTTCAATAAGTCCGGTCTCAGAACTCCAGTTCAAACGGATTGAGACTCTGCTTCAGGCTTGATACATTCATCCTCTAAAGTTTTACCTATTCCAACGAGCGAGGAGTGCGTGGACGAGTACTCTCGTACACAGCATCCGAGTCGAAGTTGGACTATAATTCTTATATCGTTATGCAATATAGGCTTAACTAAATACTATCTAATATAATTTAATTAGGCCTATTTTGTAATCTTGGGTCAAGAAGGTGAATATTGCATAACAAAAAAGTCGGCTCGGCATGATTTCTTTTCTGGACGCACTACGTTATATTATTCATATTTAAGATAGGGTATAATATTGGTGTAAAACCGACTTTTTAATAGGTAAAATTTTCTAGGATAAATATGAATAATAAACTATGGTTTAGGGCAAAAAGATATGGCTACGGATGGACACCAAACACATGGCAGGGATGGGGTGTAATGGTTCTTTATCTTTTTGCACTTATTGGTTTGTCGTGGAATATCCGTTCAATGTTGGATGGAGATGGAAATCTACTTGTTAATTTTGTCTTTCCGTTTGCGGTACTTACTTTTTTCTTGATCATTGTCTGTATTATGAAAGGTGAGAAAGCGCGTTGGAGATGGGGTAAAGATAAATAATAACTTATAAATTTAATTTCAATAATACTTATGTCGTTAGGAGATATGTACAAAAAGGTTACAAGTGCTGGAGCGAGCGCTTTTAATAATGCTCGTGGGCGAATGATGCAGGAAAAGAAGGCGTATGACAATACGCTTCAAACGCGAGAAGTTGATAGAACAAAACAAGAAATCTCTCGCCGAAAACTTGATCACTTAAAAGTTCAGAATGAAATACAACAGGTAAAAAGGGATTTGCTTCATCTTCAGGCGGGAAAAAAAGATTCTTCAACACTCAGTTTGATACGAAATACAGAAGCACAGCTCCGTACACTCGAATCAGAATCAAGAACTATAGATAGTGATATTAGAATGAAAAATATGGATGTCCAAAGACATGGGGGAGGAATGAGTTTTTAAAGAAAATTTTGAGTATTAAAATGCCGGCTCTGCATGCAGAGCCGGCTTCGTGGTATTCAAGTCAGATGTCGAGGTATCAAAGTGCCAGGCGAACGATGTTGGGTGTGAGGTTTTTACCGTCCCAAACGACATCCAGACGGTCGCCGAGCTCCAAACGGGTCTTCATAAGTTCGCGAGCGACGCCGTGTTGACCCAGTAGAATTGCGATCTCCGCCAGGATGAACTGGTTCATCGGCACATGGCCAATGAGTAGTGTACTTTTTCCCTGGCATGCTTCGAGCAGTTTTTTGGCCGCATCTTTGCAGTACTGAAGCAGGAGTCCGAAGTGGCGATGGTCACGATAGTCGTTGGGAGCGTTACCTTTGCCTTTTGCTTCCTCGAACATTGTCCAAATCTCGGCGTGGGCATCAGGCTCGGGATAAGCATAATTGACCATCTGAATGATTTCCTTGGGATAGTTTGCGTGGAGTAAGGCTCTGGCCAAGGTGACTGTCCGAACGGTCTTGGTGTAAAACACCTGATCAAACTTAAGTGGCTTGAGCAGGTCCTGCACTTTGTGGTGCTGTCTGAGACCAATGCCGGATGTGGTGAGTCGGCGGAACATGTCGCCCAGCGGATGCTTGTCGGCTTTGGTGTGCCGTTGAGCAGAGAGTTTGAAGGATCCGATCATAACAATAGGTGTGGGGTGTGGTGGTTGAGGGAGCTCCAAAAAGCGGCCGAAGAATTCGGGTCTGACTTGTTAAGGAACATCTTTATATTATATCACATATTATTGCCATTTGTCAATGACTACAATATCTTAAAATATGTTGCATTATATTGATTTATTAGGGATTTTGTAGCATAATTTCTTTCATGAAAATGATTAAAGTCTTTGAGGAACTCAATCGCCACGATGCGAATATCGCAGGTGGAAAAGGCGCATCCTTGGGAGAAATGACCAATGTGGGCATACCCGTGCCTCCTGGATTTGTAGTACTTTCAGATGCATTTGAATATTTTATTCGAGAAACAGATATTATTTCAGAAATTGAAGCGACACTCAAAAAAGTAAATCATAAAGAGATGGAATCTGTAGAGCGGGCGTCAGAGATTATTCGGGATATTATTGAAGAGGCTTCGATGCCGAAAAATCTCGAGAAAGAAATCATGGATGCCTACAAAACTTTGGATGCACGGTGGGTGGCTGTGCGAAGTAGTGCGACCGCTGAAGATGGCGCTGAGCATGCGTGGGCAGGACAGCTCGATAGTTTTTTGAATACTAAAAAAGAGAATGTGATTAAAAATGTTCAGAGATGTTTTGCCTCACTCTTTACTCCTCGGGCGATATTCTATCGATTTGAAAAAGGATTACACAATACTCATATATCTGTTGCAGTTGTAATACAGAAAATGGTTCAGAGCGAGAAAAGTGGTATCGCATTTTCGGTGCATCCAGTGACCGAAGATCACAATCAAATGATTATTGAAGGATCGTGGGGACTCGGTGAGGCTATTGTGTCAGGGCAAGTGACTCCAGATTCATATGTAGTAACCAAAAAACCAAAAGCAATTTTAGATACGAATATCGCTGAGAAATCTCGAGGCTTATTTAAATCAAAAACCGGCACAAATGAGTGGGAAGAGATTGAAAATAAAAAAGCGAACGAACAATGCTTATCTGGAAAAGAGATCTTGGAGCTCTCTAATGTTATTATTAAAATTGAGAGTCATTACGGATTTCCGTGTGACATTGAGTGGGCATATGAGAATAAAAAGTTTTATATTGTACAGTCGAGACCTATTACTACTCTTCAGTCTACAAATAAAAAAGTTACCTATTTTCCAAACGGAGTGATTCAAATGGGTCAATGGTCCTTGTCGCCTCTAGCAACAGAGTGTTGGAATAATGAAACGACCCAAAAAAAGTTTAAAGATAAATTTGGATTGGAAAGAGATACTATTATTATCCATAAAATTAATCCTTTATATCAGTTGCCTTTTTATTCCAAAGATTTCTTTCAAAAACTCGATCTTCGGATAGCGGATCTATATAAAAAAACACCTAAAAAAATTGGGAAAGAATTGTCAAAATTCTACATAGAAGTTGAAAAAGCAAAAAAAGAAGTTTCAGAGATGAAGAGTAAAAATCTTGAGTTACTTTCAAATAAAAAATTAATTGAAGTATTTAAGAAAAATAGAAAGCTAGTAGGGGAAATCACGGTCTATGATCAATTTGGATGGCTTAGTGAAAATGCTTTAACGGCAGGAATTTATACTATTCTAAAATCAAAAGGACTTGAAGAGGGGTCAGAGAAATTCAATGAGTTTTTGTTTAAGCTTACAAAACCAAAACACATTTCAACAACATTGAAGGAGAAATTGGCGGTATATAAATCTGCACTAGTTTGTAAATCAAAGCCCGCAATGCTTGAGAAGAATTCAAATTTGCTTGCCACACAATTTGGTTTTATGCCTATATTTAGTTACGGTGATCCATGGCAAGGTAAACATTACGAGAAAGAGTTGGTGCAGGCTATAAAACTACCTTTAGATGAGATAAGGAAAGTAATTAATGAACTCAAAGACTATACAAAAAAACAACAACAAGATTTTTTTGAAGCAAAAAAGAATTTGAAGTTAAATCCATCCGAAACTCAAAGATTTGTGGATTTTGGACTTGCACTTGATACAAGAAATGAAGCTGAGTATTTTGTGAGTTTTGCTGGAGAACATTTAATTAACATTGTTCCTGAGATCGCGCGTAGATTAAAGAGTAATGTTGGTAAGGTTTCGTTACTGTTTGTTGATGAAATATCTGAATGTTTAGAAGGTAAAACAAACATAAAAGATGTTCTAAAAGAAAGAACAGATTTTACTGCTGTGGGATTTCTTGGAGAAATGAAAAGAAAAAAGTTTGGTAATGATGAAGCTGTGAGAATTCTTGAAGATTTTGATGCTCGAAAATCTTGGATTCAAGGTGATGAGGATTCGAGTGGAAAGTGTGGTTCACCTGGTACTGCAAAAGGTCGTGTGAAAATATGTAAAACACCTCAAGAGATCAATAAAGTAAAGCAGGGTGATGTCCTTATCACATATGCAACAACCGTGGATTATTTGCCTGCAATGAAACTTGCCTCAGCTATAGTAACAGAAGTTGGAGGTATAACATGCCATGCGGCGGTTGTGTCCAGAGAGTTTGGAATTCCTTGTGTTATTGGATTAAAGAACGCGATGTTAAATTTTAAAGATAATGATCTTGTAGAAGTGAATGCAGATAGAGGTGTTGTCAAAATTATTAAATTATAAAGCTTCTATGAATCAAAAACTTATCAAAAGAATTAATGATTACACTTGGATGTACACGTGGTCGGGCAATTTTCCACTTCTCGATTGTGCTTATGATAAAGGGTTAAAATTCCAGAAGGAGCATACACGTATTTCCGGAGATAGTCTCCGAGTTATAATTAATCTATTTGAAAACGGGATTCAGACTTGCTATCAGGCAGTTGAAGATCGTGATCGACTTGATCAGTTTTATCGAAATAGATTTGAAGTTGAACCAGGATTTATGATTGATGTAGTCAAAGATTACCGAAAGAGGGTTAACTTTGATTTGAAAGAATTAAGAAAAATTTGGGCAATTAAAAATCTAGATAAGTTAAGTAATAAGAAACTTATAGAACTTCTTAACAAAGTCGGTAGACACTTAATCTATAACTTAACGGTAGATATTTATGATTGGTATATGGAAATCGCACTCATGCCAGTTTTAGAATCTTATATGAAAAGGAGACTGGGAGAACTTGGTAAAGCAGAACTCGTCACTGAATATATTAATACACTTATTACTCCACATCAGGTATCAATTATCTATAAAGAGAGACAGAGTTTTTTTAATATTGTAAAACTGGTAAGAGATAATAAGGCTCTTTTAGAGGTGGTTCAAAAAGGTATTTCATACGATGGGGTGATAAAAGAAAATAAAGAAATAAAAAAACTCATTGATAAACATTTTAAGGGTTATGTATGGATTAATGTGTATGCAAATAATCCCCCATCGACAGTTCTGAGTATTTGGAATGAGGTTATTGATTACATTAAGAATGATACTCCTTTGACAGTAAAGGCAAAAAGACTTGGTGATGATTATGATGTTTCGCTCATTGAACGTTCTAAGGTTTTTTTGGAAGAAATTGGTCCTTCAAAAGAAGTGAAGAATTTGATTATGAGTCTTCGTCGGATGGCGTTCTTACGTACAGAAGATTATCCGGTGATGGGTGAGTCTGCTTATTACATCATTCCGCTCTATACTGAAATTGCTAAAAGATTAGGTCTTACTTATTATGAACTTAAAGAGTTCTTACCATGGGAGATTGCAGATTATTTGAAGGAAAATAAAAAAGTAAAAGAAAAAGATCTGAAAGAAAGATTAAAACTTAGCTGTTTTATGACTATCGATAATAAGGAATATGTATTTGTTGGCAAGGATGCTCAAAAGATAAAAGATACAATTCAAACGCAATTAGAAGTTGAAAAAACTAACAAAGATATATTTGAAGGTGCGACAGGAAGTGTTGGTAAAATAACTGGCAAAGTTGTGATAGGTACAAGTTTAGAGGGCGCATCTAAAGTTAAAAAAGGAGATATTTTGGTTGTCGCTTCGGCAAGTAACGTGTTTGATATTTATCTTAGAAAAGCATCTGGTATTATCGCGGAGTTTGGAGGACTCACATCTCACCCAGTAATTGTGGCGCGAGAATTTAAAACTCCGTGTATTGTTGGTGTGAAAAATATTACTCAGTATTTGAAAGATGGGGATCTTGTGGAATTAGATGCAGATAAAGGAGTAGTCAAGATTCTGAAAAATCAATAGTTATGTACTATAAAGCGTATACAAGAGACACTGGACTTATTATTCAGCAAGCATGGATCTTTGGATTTGAATCACTGTATAAAAAGTTAAAAGGACAGAAACCTGCATACCCGATGGTAATTGATTTTTTGACCGAAGGAACTATTGAAGTATTGCAACACAAGAAGTTGGAAGAAGAACTTTCTTTGCTCATTCTCTATAAAAATAAGAATAGTGGCAATTTTTTCAATAAAAATCTTGATGCATACATGAAAGAGTTGCCTTATTATGAAAAATTTTGGAAGAAAAAACATGTTAATTCGTCTCAGGAATTAGAAGAATTTATTAAAAAACTCAATAAACAAGTTGAAAGATATATTCTTTATTACTTCACTCTTCTTAATAGGAAAAGTCCAAAGAAGTTGGTTGGCATTGCAACTGAATTTAGAAAGACTGATGAATTCTGGTCAAAGACAGCAAAATTTTTAAGGAACTCACTCATATATTTGCATCCGCAAACAAAAGGTTTTGAAGATACGGTTTTGCAAAAAGAAGTAAGTAAAATTCCTTCTAAAGAAGTGTTGATGAAAAGAAAAAGGGGTTTTGTTGTTTTGAGCAGCAAGAATTTTAGAGGAAAATATGATGATTTGCCTTATAAATTTGAAGTCTTAAAAACCAACGCTCAAATCATAAAAGGTCGATCTGCTTTTCTTGGTAAAGTTCAAGGAGAGGTATTTATTCTTAAAAGTATTGCAAACTCAAACAAGATCAAAGCAGGTCAGATACTTGTCTCTCCAATGACTACGCCCGATATGATGATTGCAATAAAGAAATGTTCAGCGATTGTAACTGATGAAGGCGGCATTACTTGTCATGCAGCAATAGTGGCTCGTGAACTTAAAAAACCTTGTGTTATAGGTACCAAAATCGCGACGAAAATCTTGAAAGATGGAGATTTAGTAGAGGTTGATGCTGAGAAAGGTATAGTAAGGATTTTGAAACGGGCTTAGGGTATAATAGGGTTCTATTAATTAAATACTGAAAATATATGGAAGCAAAAGATTTGGCTGTTGAGGCGCCACGAAGTCCTTATGAAACGATAAATGGATTTGCAATTTTGGCGAGAACAATCGATAAATGCCGCGCTGTTATAAATGATACTGCCGGAGAATATCACTTTGATTGCCCACTCGACAAAACTCTTTTTGGATTTAAAAATATTAATGCAGAAGAATTCAAGGCATTTGTTGCAACAGGGGCAAGTGATGAAGAAATTGGTAAATGGGTAGAGACTCATGGAGATACAAAGACTCCAGATGAAGTAAGTAAATGGTCTAGCGCGTTTAAGACTGATTTTTCATATTCGACTGATCCAAATAAAAAAGAATGGTTTCAAGGTGAGTGTGAGAGATTGGCTCTTGATCCTAAAACGACAACTCTTTTTGATTATCTTGATGCGGACGATAAGGTAAGTTTCTCTGCATAAACTACTTCTTAAAAAGCACGGATATTCGCAAGCTTGCGAATTCCTCAAGTCTCAGCTACCCGCCTCCGAAGTCTTTTTAAGAAATAGTTTATTTCGTTTGGGATGTTTGATACAAAAAAGACAACACTAGAAGGTGTTGTCTTTTTTCAGTCTAATTTCACTCGCTAAGCCGTCGATCGGGATCGAACCGATGACCTTGTTCATACCAAGAACATGCTCTACCAACTGAGCTACGACGGCAAATTGTAAATACCTGCATATTAAAGCATATTTTATTGAAATATTGTAAGTTCTCTGTTGAAGTGGAGTTTATGTTATAATCTTCTTTGTTAATCCAATAAAACACAAAAACTATGAATGAATTTACTGCAAAAAAAATAGGAGAGGTGCTGGCTTTTGCCAAAGTGGGAAATGAAACTATCACAAAGGCTATGTCCGTTTTTGGTCAGATCTTTTCAAAAGCTGAAATCGACGGATTTATAGCGAGAAATAATGCTCATCAGGAAGCACTCATTGCTTTTGCTAAAGCGCAAAACGTTTCAGAAATTGTACTACCAAAATCAGAAAAGACAGGAACAAAGCTTATTGCAATGCGAGACGCATATGTGGGGGATGAATGGGATAATCCTTCAGAAGTATTTGAATGGTGGGGATTTTTCGGAGGAGCGGCTCTTGCTCACTGGAACCTTGTGAAAGGGGTTGGTGAGACTTTGAATGATGATGTACTGACTGCGCTTGCTTTTGATGCTATCGGCTTTCATGAATCTCTCTATGATGCTTCATCAGGACTCCTCTCTGAAATTGGAAGAGAAAAAGCAAAGAACTCGTAAGTTTTTTTTCATAGATTTATTGCCTTTATCTTATTTACTGTATTTATGACTCCTGAAGAAAGACAAAAAAGAATATCTGAAATCGAGACACAGATGAGTAGTGCGGATTTTTGGAATGACAAAAATAACGCGCAGGCTCTCATTAAGGAACTTCAAGAGCTCAATGATCCTGTACCTGTTGGAGGTAAGTATGATAATGGTGATGCGGTCATGACTATTTTTGCGGGTGCCGGTGGAGATGATGCTGAGGATTTTGCATACATGCTTTTTTCGATGTATCAAAAATATATTGGAAAGAAAGGATGGGCTACAACACTGTTGGATGAAAACAGAAATGATGGCAGAGGATTTCGAAGTGTGTCATTTGAGATAAAAGGCAAAAAAGTATATGGAACTCTCAAAAAGGAATCAGGGGTGCACAGGCTTGTGCGAATATCACCATTTAATGCCAACGGTAAACGACAGACCTCATTTGTGATGATTGAAGTAATACCAAAATTTGAAAAGACAATGAATGTTGATATACCAGAGAGTGAATTGAAGATTGATTTTACTCGTTCTGGTGGTCCAGGTGGACAAAATGTAAACAAAAGAGAGACTGCGGTCCGGATTGTTCATATTCCAACAAAGCTTTCTGTGCATATTGATTCTGAGCGGAACCAGGCACAGAACAAAGAGAAGGGTCTTGAGATTCTCAAAGCGAAACTCTATGCTATAATGGAAGCTAAGAAGATGGCAGAAGAATCTGGCTCTTATGTTTCAAAAACAACAGATGCAGAATGGGGAAGTCAGATTAGGTCATATGTATTGCATCCATATAAACTCGTCAAAGATCATCGAACAGGATTTGAAACTTCAAACGTAGAAAGTATATTGGAGAGAGGTGAGCTAGACGGATTTATAGAGGCAGAAAAACAACTATAATTTTTAATTTTGTAATTTTTAATTTTTAAAAATTTGAAATTAAACATTAAAAATTAATTTTTTACAAAAAAATTTATGATTTACTTTGACAAAGTTTCCAAAACTTACCAAAACGATACCAAAGCGCTCGACAGCGTCTCTTTTACTATAAAACCAAAAGAATTCGTCTCTATTGTTGGACATTCGGGTGCAGGAAAGACAACGATCATTAAAATGATCCTTGGAGAAGAAAAACCTTCAAATGGCGCTGTTTATTTTGAATCTGTAAATATCGGAGGGTTGCGAAAGAATGAAATGACGGACTACCGAAGACGAGTGGGGACTGTATTTCAGGATTTTAGACTCCTTCCTAATCTCACGGTATATGAAAATATTGCCTTTGCGATGGAAGCATGTGGACGCACAGATGAAGAGATCTCTGCTGATGTTCCTCATGTACTAGGACTCGTAGATCTCACAAAAAAAATGATGAATTTTCCACATCAGCTCTCAGGTGGAGAAAAGCAGCGAGTAGCTATCGCACGAGCAATCGTCAATCAGCCAGATATTATTATTGCTGATGAGCCAACGGGAAACCTTGATCCAGTATCAACCTATGACATCATCCAGATACTCAAAAAGATCAATGATCTTGGAACGACTGTAATCCTTACGACACACAACAAGGGTGTAGTTGATTCTATTGGAAAAAGAGTTATCACCATGGAGGGTGGCAAGATCGCGCGAGATGATAAGGATGGTAAATTCGCAATCTAGGAATTTTTTGTAGTATAATAAAAAAATAAAAATGCTAAGGACAAATATCAAACGAGTTTTTAAATCAGGGTTTCTCAATTTTTGGCGCAATGGATCCGTGTCTGTTACCGCGGTGCTTATTATGACAATGGCACTTTTGGTTATCGGTTCACTCCTTCTGACTCAGGCGCTTTTGCACTCAACACTTGATCAGATCAAAAACAAGGTTGATATCAATGTGTATCTTGTTACTTCAGCGGAAGAAGATGAAATTTTGGCACTCAAAAAGCAGATTGAATCTCAGCCTGAAGTAAGCGAGGTGACATATTCTTCACGAGAGCAGGAATTGGCAGATTTCAAAACAAGACATGAAAATGATGAATTGACCCTTCAGGCACTTGATGAAATTGGAGATAACCCACTCGGGGCATCACTTGAGATCAAAGCAAAGGATCCATCGCAATATGAAGGTATTTCAACATTTCTTGAGAATCAAAAGAAAGAAAATTCAGAAAGTATCATCGACAAGATCAACTATAGTAGAAATAAAGCTGCGATTGCTGCACTCACAAAGATAATGGACGCCTCTCGAACTCTAGGTCTTGCTGTCGCGATCTTCTTTGCGGTTATTGCGTTCCTTATTTCATTTAATACAATCAGACTCACGATCTACATGGCTCGAGAAGAAATCTCTGTAAAGCGACTTGTGGGCGCATCAACGCGATACATCAAAGGTCCTTTCGTTGTAAGTGGGCTTATGTATGGTGCTGTCGCAACGCTCTTAGCACTCCTTCTGCTCCTTCCGATTACTTACTGGGCAGGCCCTCATACGCTTGATCTCGGCACTGGAGTTAATCTCTTTTCTTATTACCTAAGCGACATATTATCTATTGGTGGAATGATGCTCATATCAGGATTATTTATTGGAGCACTTTCTAGTTACTGGGCAGTGAAAAAATACCTTAAAATCTAATGAATTTTCGGCATAACATCAACACTTTTGTCTCTAACATAGAGAGGGTTGAAAGGTCATATCAAATACTATATACTACATTCAATATTTAATTCATGAAGAAGCGAAAATACATCTTTGTTGTTGGTGGCGTAATGTCAGGAGTTGGCAAAGGTGTTTCGGCCTCTTCTATCGGAACTATAATGAAGTCAAAGGGCTTCAAGGTGACAGCTCTCAAGATCGATCCATATATCAATATCGATGCAGGTACAATGAATCCAACAGAGCACGGAGAAGTGTTCGTACTTCGAGACGGTGATGAGTGCGATCAGGACATGGGTAACTACGAGCGTTTTTTAAACATGAGCCTCAGTCGAAATAACTATATGACAACGGGGCGAGTCTACCAGGAAGTTATTCGTAAGGAGCGGAATCTCGAATACAAAGGCAAGAATGTTGAGGTGGTGCCAGATATACCTCGGGAAGTAATTCGAAGAATTAAGAATGCTGCTCACGATGCTGATGCGGATATAACTATTGTTGAAGTGGGGGGCACAATCGGAGAGTATCAAAATATTATTTTTCTTGAAGCGGCTCGAATGCTCAAGATTGAACATCCTCGAGATGTAGCTTTTGTGATGGTATCCTATCTTCCTACTCCTTCAACTATCGGTGAAATGAAGACGAAGCCTACTCAATATGCAGCTCGAACTTTAAATGGTGCTGGAATCCAGGCTGATATTATCATTGCCCGAAGTGGTGTATCGCTTGATGACAAAAGAAAAGAAAAGATTGCAGTCTTCTGTAATGTACTTGCAAAGAATATTATCTCAGCGCCTGATGCAGATAGTATCTATGACATTCCAGTTAATTTTGAAAAGGATCATTTGGGAGACCATCTCTCTGAAATACTCGGTCTTCCAAAAAGAAAGACAGATCTTGCAGAGTGGATGGAATTTGTAAATAAAAAGAAGAATGCTAAAAAGGAATTAAATATTGCTGTAGTAGGCAAGTATTTTGATTCAGGCGATTTTGTACTCTCTGATGTGTATATTTCTGTGATCGAGGCGGTGAAGATCTCATCATATTATGCAGGGGCAAAGCCAAAGATTTCATTCTTGAATTCAAAAGATTTCGAAAAAGATAAAAGTAAGCTTTCAATACTCAAAGACTATGATGGAGTTATTGTCCCCGGAGGATTCGGTGAAAGTGGGGTGGATGGAATTGTTGAGACGATCAAATTCGTTCGCGAGAATAAGATTCCATACCTTGGGATCTGCTATGGAATGCAACTTATGGTTATTGAATACGCTCGAAATATCCTTGGATGGAAAGATGCGAATACAGGAGAGATCAATCCAAAATCCTCAAAGCTTGTGGTAGATATAATGCATGAACAAAAGAAAAAACTTGAAGAAAGTAATTATGGGAATTCAATGAGACTTGGGGACTACACTGCAGTACTCAAAGATGGAACAATCGCACGGAAAGCCTACGGTACCGAGGAAATTGTTGAGCGACATCGACATCGATATGAGGTGAATAATGAATATGTGGGAGATCTTGAAAAAGCGGGACTCGTATTTTCAGGTAAATCAAAAGATGGAACTCTCTGTGAGATTGCAGAGCTTCCTCAAAGCGAACACCCATTCTTTGTAGGAGTACAGTTCCATCCAGAATTCCTTGCAAGACCTCTTGCTCCGCAGAAGATATTTTCTGCATTTGTGAAGGCGGGATTGAAGAAGTAAAAAATAAATTCAAAATGCATCGCGGCGTAGCCGCGATGCATTTTTGTTTGAAATTAAAAAGGAGGGAAGGCTTGTGACTTCCCTCCGTGGTTTTGCTGATTAGATCAGCTCTACTTGCGCCGCCGCTTAACCTTCATTTTTGCCTGTTTTTTGACCAGGCACTTGAGAGTAAATTTGCTCTTTTTGGGTTTTTTCTTGTCTATTGGCTTCTTATTTTTTGAGGGCTCTTCCGGAAAGAGAACCTTGTCCATTGCCTTTTCGAAATCAGGATCGGTCTCGTAGAGGTATTGAACAACAAGGGCCAGGGTTTCGGCGGAGGTATGGTGTGCTCATGGGCGACCATCAAAATAACATTACTAATCATATTTGTCAATTTATTTTTTGACAATAAAAAACCGTCCACTAGTATGTGGGTCGGTGAAGTTTATTGCCTTTATGGGTTTTTGCCGGGCAAGCAAAAGGACTTGGTGTTTTGTCTTCAAACAAAGAACTGATAGGTTCAAGACCTGTTTTGAATTTGTAGGCTTCAAATTCGAGTTGTGGCTGTTCAGACTCAGACATCCAGTCATCCAGATCCTCACCCCTTCTTCCTGTCGGACGAGGAATAGGTTGCATGAGAGTGGTGCCAGCTCGGATGCATTGACCGTGTCCAAGTAGTGTATTTACGATCAAGAGAGCGGTAATATTCATCAGGGGGGATTTGTGATTCATAATCTTTCATAAATATTACATAAAATCTAAATATTTCAAAATTTTGATTTTTGGCTGAAAAAAAGGTAATGTATGTAAGTTAATTTTGCGAGATCGTATAATGATAGTACACATCCCCTTGGAGATGTTTTGGGGCTTCCATTGGGTAAGGGACCCAATGGAAGAAGCTTTTGAGATACAATCGAGTGTAAGTGAGATTTTATCTAAAAGGTCTACTGCTCCTGTAAGGAGAGGGTCCAATAAACTTTGAAATTATAAATATGCATTGTCTTTAAAACTGGGAGATCGTCTAATGGTAGGACATATCCCTCTGGAGGATATTATCTTGGTTCGAGTCCAAGTCTCCCAGTTTTGTAGAGAATATAGATTCTACTTTTTTGAGTAATCTTGAAGTATAAATAAACCTCACTTTAAAGTAAAATTTAAAAGTACACGAAAAAAACTATGTTATTATCTTAAATTTAAAACACTATATGAAAAAAAATATACTTATTATTCTCGCTTTATTTATTCTTGTTGCTCTATTTTGGGTTGTTGAAGAAAGCAAAAATACTGAAGTCTCTGTGCCGACCACTTCAAACTCAAAACAAGTATCAAAAGATACTGTCATTTATACTTGTGATAGTGGTAATACGGTTGTGGCTGCATATCATGAAGGGGAAGTTGTGGATGTTAAGCCTGGCGAGATGCCGGTACCAACTGGAAGTGTTGATGTGTCTTTGAATGCTGCAGATGCAATCACACTCAAACAAACAATCTCTGGAAGTGGTGTTCGATATGTAAATAGTGATGAATCATTTGTTTTCTGGAACAAAGGAAATGAGGCAATCATAATGCGAGGAAACGCAATGGATCTTGATTACAAAAACTGCGTTTCAAAGTAATCTCAGTACAAACTAAAATGTCTTACTGTAAAGCAATTGATGGTATGGCGGAGCCTCGGAAAAATCTGCATAAGACATATCATGATTTATATTACGGATTTCCAATTAAGGATGACAATGAACTCTTTGGACGATTGATACTCGAGATTAATCAAGCAGGACTCAGTTGGGAGACAATTCTCAAAAAGCAGGATTCATTTCGAAAAGCTTACAGTGGTTTTGATATAAGAAAAGTAGCAAAATACGGCGACAAGGATTTTATGCGACTCATGGAGAACCCTGGAATTATCCGTAATCGTTTGAAGATCAGTGCTGCGATCGAAAATGCTAAAGCAATCCTCAGACTCCAGAAAGAATCCGAATCATTTCAAAAGTGGCTCGAATTAAAACATCCTTTGTCGAAAGAAGAGTGGGTAAAGCTATTCAAAAAAACTTTTCGGTTTACAGGAGGTGAGATTGTGGGAGAATTTCTGATGAGTATTGGATATCTACCTGGGGCGCATTCAGAGGATTGTAAGATATACAAAAAAATTCTAAAGAAAAAGCCGATGTGGATGAATGCAGGAAAAGTAAAAACTGATAAATAAAACAAGGTCAATTATTTGATATAATACATTTATATGAAAATCGGAGTAGGGTCAAAAAATAAGACAAAGGTTAATGCCGTTCAAGAATTACTACTCGACTACCCAATGTTTGAGAGTGCTGAAGTTGTAGGGGTTGATGTGAAGGTTGATGAATTTGGACATCCAAAAAATATTGATGAAACTGTGGCAGGTGCAATCGATCGTGCAAAACAGGCATATGTGGGCAATGATTATGGATTTGGAATTGAGGGTGGACTTATGGCGGTACCTCAAACAAAATCTGGATATATGGAAGTAGCTGTTTGTGCGATATATGATGGTAAACAAATCCACTTAGGACTATCCGAAGCTTGCGAATGGCCAAAAGCAGCGATAGATGGAATCTTGAACAAAGGTCTTGATGGAAGTCAGGCTATGAAAGCCGCAGGGCTCACTCAACATGATAAGCTGGGAGAACATGAAGGTCTTATTAGTATTCTTACAAAAGGAAGAATGAATCGAACTGCATTCAATAAAAGTGCAGTCAAAATGGCGCTTTTACATTTGGAAAATCCTGAGCTTTATTAAATAATAATTTGAATTTATGAAACTTCACATAATAATGCACGAAAGTTTTGAATCTCCTGCTGCGATTGAAATATGGGCTCAAAACAAAGGATATAAAATTACTTACACAAAACTCTATGAGGGGGATGCTTTCCCAACGGAGTATAATTTTGATTTTCTGGTTATTATGGGTGGACCACAATCACCAGCAACAACTCTTGAAGAGTGTCCACATTTTGATGCTGAGAAAGAAATAGAATTTATAAAGAAAGCGATTGAGGAAAATAAAATAATTCTCGGTGTGTGTCTCGGCGCGCAGTTTATTGGAGAAGCACTCGGTGCTCATTTTGATCATAGTCCAAACAGAGAGATTGGAGTATTTCCACTTATCCTTACTGAGGATGGAAAACAGGATCCAATATTTTCTGAATTTCCAGAAAAATTTATTGTTGGTCATTGGCATGGAGATATGCCAGGACTTACCCCTGAATCAAAAGTGCTTGCAACAAGTGAAGGTTGTCCTCGGCAGATTGTTCGGTATACTCCAAAGATTTATGGATTTCAGTGTCATTTTGAATTTACACCAGATGCGATTGAAGCAATGATACAAAATAACGCACACGAATTAGAGGAATATAAGGGTCAATCATACATACAAACTGCGGATGAATTAAGGGCGAATGATTATTCGAGAATAAATGAATTACTTTTTAAGTTTTTGGATAAGCTAACTAAATAAAGGTATTTCAAGGTCCTGGGCAGACCCTCTCATTTTTTGGTATAATTGGTAGTATGGATAACTTGAATGTATCATCGTTTACAAGCCTAGACCCCTTTACACTCAAAGATCGGCTGGTCTTGCTGATACCTAATATTGTCGGGGCGCTTGTGGTGTTTATTATTGGTTATATTGTATATCGAGTGCTTTCTGCTCCACTTAAAGCAATACTTGAAAAAAGCGGTATTGAAAGTGGCTTGATCAAAATTATTGATGGTATTTTCAAAGTATTAATTTCTATCTTTACCCTTGTGATGATGATAGGGCAGCTCGGTATAAATGTGGCCGCTGCGCTTGCTGGTATCGGAGTAGTGGGGCTTGCCATTGGTTTTGCATCTCAAGATGTGCTCTCAAATATTATTGCAGGGTTCTTTATTTTTCTTGATAGACCATTTCGTGTCGGGGATTATATTACCCATGAAAGTAGATATGGATGCATCGAGGAGATCACAATACGTAGTACACGAATAAAGACTCAGGATAATGCATATGTGATTATTCCAAATCGAAAAATGATAAGTGATGTTATTATTGATCACTCAGCGAATGGCAATACGAGAGTTGTTGTGAAGGTTAATATCTCATACAGTGAATCAATCGTTATGGCGAGAATGGCAATTCTCAAAGAGGTTTCATTTATGAAACATATTCTCAAAAATCCTGCTCCAGATGTTGTGGTGGATGAACTTGGCGACTCAGGTGTTAAACTTTTGGTTCGTGTGTGGATCGATACTCCATCTCGTGAAATGGATATGTATTTTAAAACAACTGAAGCGGTCAAAAAAGCGCTCGAAGAAGCTCGAATCGATATCTCGTCTCCCAATCTTCAAATCCATGTTGATTCGATCAATAACGATGTTATTGATAAACTCCGAAGTTTGAGAAATAGATAGTTTCTGACATCATATCGATGATATAATATCTGAATGGAAGCTTACTTGATTGATTTATCTACAAATCATGTGTATCTCGTCTACTCGATCCTTATTATATTAGGATTTCTTGAGGGACCTTTTTTGTCACTTATTTGCGGGGTACTTTTGAGGCTTGGACATTTATTCGTTGTACCTGTATATGTGTCACTTATGATCGGGGATTTGATAGGTGATGCTCTCTGGTACTATCTTGGATTTAGATTTGGTCATAAGTTTGTAAAAAGATATGGTGAATATTTTAGTATTACAGAAGAAAGGGTGGAGAAAGTAACACAAATCTTTCATAAATACAAAAAACCTATACTATTTATTTCAAAAATAAGCAATGGATTTGGCTTTGCTCTCGTAACACTTTTTACTGCTGGAATGGTCAGAATCCCTTTTGGATTTTATATGTTCGTAAATGGTTTTGCTCAGCTTGTATGGACCGGAATGCTTCTCGGGGTAGGATATTATTTTAGTAATCTGTATCTTACAATCGACTCAGTGTTTGGCAAAGTATCGATCATTGCATTTGGTATTCTTGTAATTGTTGCTTTCCTCGGATTTAGAAGATACTTACAAAACAAGATTAAATAATATGATCGACATTATTATACCTACATATAATGAAGAAAAATATATTGGAGGCATTTTATCTGTTCTTAAAAGCGAGCTTACAATTCCACATCTTGTAATCGTTTCTGATGATAAAAGTACAGACGGAACCGTTGTGGTGGCAAAGCAATATGCAGATATTGTACTTCAGCCCGAACACAAACATAAAACTATTGGTGCGAACAGAAACGATGGAGCATCAAAAAGCGACGCCTCAATTATTGTTTTTTTTGATGCTGATGTTACCATACAAAGCCCTGATAATTTCTTCGGGTATGCATTAAAAAGATTTGAAAATGAAAAGGATCTGGTAGCACTGACAGGACAGCTTCGAGTGGTCAAAGATCTCGAAACATTTTCTGATAGGATTATGTACCTTTTGTTCAATTTTGTGCATCTTGTTAAAAATAATATTTTTCATACTGGTGAGGCGTCTGGTAAATTTCAAATGATCCGCCGAAAAGATTTTGAAAAAGTGGGTGGATATAATGAGTCACTTGTGAGTCGTGAGGACGCCGATATATTTCAAAGGCTTGCAAAAGTATGTGGTAAAACCAGATATGATGGACGTCTTGTTGTCTATCACTCTGGCCGAAGATCACGAAAATATGGCTGGCTGAAGCTTCTTTATATATGGATAAGGGATGTAATTGCTTTTGCATGGTTTAAAAAACCTACTTCAGAAGAGTGGGAAGCCGTGAGATAAGAGGAATGTGTGTAGTATATGGTATATAGTATAAATGCAAATTAAATTCAGAACACAATGGATCAAAATAAAATTTCAAATAATCTAAGGGTAAGTCTTGTCATTCCTGCGTATAATGAGGAAAAGTATATAGGCAAATGTCTACAAGCGGTTATCGATTCAGGTGCAAAATTCTTTGAGATAATAGTCATCGATAATGCAAGTAAAGATCGGACTGGAGAGATTGCTAGAGGATTTACTGCTCATGGTGTTAGGGTTGTACGAGAAGAAAACAAAGGACTCACGATGGCAAGACAGCGAGGGTATATAGAATCAAAAGGCGAGATCATTGCAAACATTGATGCAGATACTTTGATGCCTCATGGATGGTACGAAAAGATCCAAAATATTTTTAAAAAGAGGGATGATATTGTCTGTGTAAGCGGGCCATATATTTATTTTGATATTTCAAAGCTAAAACAATTTTTAATTAAATATTTTTATTGGTATTTGGTCGCGTTGCCTATGTATTATCTTGTTGGATATATGGTGGTGGGCGGAAATTTTGCCATACGAAGATCAGTACTCGATAAAATGGAAGGATTTGATACTCGTATTTCATTTTATGGTGAGGATACAAATATCGCACGGAGAGCGAGCAAATTTGGAAGAGTTTTATTTATACCAAATTTTACAATTCTCACGTCAGGTAGGAGGTTTGAAAAGCAGGGATTTACTGTAACAGGTCTTCTCTATATGAAAAACTTCTTATCGGAAGCGTTTTTATCGAAGCCGGCAACAAAAGTGTATAAAGACTGCAGATAAGAGGGGGATATCCACATATTTTAAGCTTATTTTATAAGACTTATTTCTGTCCGTTTGACTTTAAAGTTGTGATCTGTGCTAAAATAGAAGTATATGAAAAAAACAATTATTGCCCTGGTAGTCATTATTATTTTAGGTGTTTGTATTTATTTTGTAACTAAGAATGCATCTCCGAAGGATGTGGTAGTAGAGGATACGACAGCGACATCTGATCAGGATGCTAAAGCAGCCGCGGACGCAAAAGCGAAAGCTGATGCAGATGCAAAGAATGCTCCAGTTGTTTCAATCGGTAAATCAGTGGAAGGACGAGATATTACTGCATATCATTTTGGAACAGGTACAACTGAAGTTCTCTTTGTTGGAGGTATTCATGGAGGATATGCATGGAATACGTCTCTTTTGGCCTACCAACTTATGGATTATCTCAAAGCAAATCCAGCTATCGTTCCGGCAAATGTGAAGGTGACTGTTATTCCAGTATTGAATCCTGACGGCCTCAATGTAGTCACAGGAGTTGATGGTAGATTCAGTGCATCTCAGGTTTCAAAAGTGGCGAGCGTTCTCGTGTCTGGAAGATTCAATGCAAACGATGTTGACCTCAACCGAAACTTTGATTGTGATTGGCAAGCTTCTGGAAAATGGCAAGATAAGACAGTGAGCGGTGGCGCGAATGCATTTTCAGAGCCAGAGTCGGTGGCAGTACAAAACTACGTCATAGGCAATAAGCCTGCCGCTGTCATTGGCTGGTATGCTTCTGCGGGTGGAGTATATGCTTCAAGTTGTCATAATGGAGTGCTCAAACAAACAACTGATATTACAAAAGTATTTTCTGATGCATCAGGATATCCAGCACATGAAGATTATAACTACTATGAACTCACAGGAGACATGATGAATTGGCTTGCGAAGAATAATATTCCAGCAGTGAGTGTGCTTCTTAAGAATCATACGGATACTGACTGGTCGCAAAACAAAGCAGGAATCGAAGCGGTGCTCAAATACTTCACTAAGTAATGTTCTATCGATATAAATACATTATCATTGCAATACTCCTAATTCTCTTAGGGGTATTGCTGTATTTCTACTTCTTACCCACAAAGGTGATTCCTCAACAAGAAGCGAAACAAGAACCTGTCGCGAATCCTAAAATCGACAGTATTGGAAATTCTGTCGAAGGAAGAAAAATTGAAAGTTACACTTACGGAACCGGCAAGTATCATGTGGTTTTTGTTGGAGGTATTCATGGAGGGTATGAATGGAATAGTGTCTTGCTTGCGTACCAGGCGATGGATTATTTGGACAAAGATCTTTCTCGAGTTCCGAAGAATGTCACTATCACCATTATTCCTTCAATGAATCCAGACGGAGTTTATAAGGTTACAGGAAAGGAAGGTAGATTTGATTCTTCGGATGTTTCAACTGATGCAAATATACTTGCAGATGCGCGATTCAATGCAAACAAGGTGGATCTAAATAGAAACTTTGATTGCAAATGGCAGCCAGAAAGCAAATGGAGAAATCAGACCGTAAGTGCCGGCAAGACGGCATTTTCTGAACCAGAATCGATTGCACTCAAAAACTTTGCAGAAAAAATAAAGCCAGATGCACTCGTATTTTGGCATAGCCAAGCAAATGGGGTCTTTGGAGCTTCTTGTGGTAATGGTGTTCTACCACAAGCCTCAACTCTCATGAACCTTTATTCAAAAGCTTCAGGATATCCATCATCGGATACTTTTGATAGTTACGAGGTAACAGGAGATGCTGCAGATTGGCTTTCAAAGATCGGGATCTCGGCGTTTGAGGTTGAACTCAAAACTCATGAGGCGGTTGAGTTTGATAAAAATATTTTGGGGATTAATGCACTACTTAAATACTTTGGATCAAAAACGAATTAGGTTTGGTACTGGGGACAAAAAGTTGTTCATAATAAATTTGAGGTGGTATAATTTATATTGATTTTATATTAAATAATTATTTACATAATTTATGCAGTTTCTTAAAACTCTTCGATTTAATTTGGGTGTGATGTTTGTCGCCATTGTTCTTATGGCACTTGTGGGGACTTATCCAGCGGATGCTGTGGACAGTACTCAAAGAGTGATCGGTTATTCATGGTCTTCAAATGTAGGATGGATCTCTTTTAACGATGGAACCGTATCGCTCACAGATGACGGATCACTCGTAGGTTATGCTTGGTCTTCAAATATTGGATGGGTCAAATTCGGAGGGCTCACTGGTTTTCCAAATTCGTCACTCGGTGGCAATGCAAAGATAGATGGGACAAAGCTTACTGGATGGGCAAGAGCAGTATCAGTAATGAATCCCCTTATATATAAAACGATCGATAACCGGGGAGGATGGGATGGATGGATCAGTCTAAATAGTAACGGCAATGCTCCTGCCTATGGCGTAGCGCTGAATGGAAATGTGTTTAGTGGATTTGCTTGGGGATCTGATGTTGTTGGATGGATGGATTGGAGTAAAGTGAAAGTAACAGCGAGTGACCAGTTGTGTACATCAGCTAATGGACTTTTGGTTGAAGGTGAAACAACCACTATCTCAACAAAGATTGCGAGTGGAGCAGATAAGGGTAAATGTCAGACACAAGATTATCTCTGTAAATCTCAAAATCTCACTGCAGTAGGTGCTCCTTCGGCCCCGGTAGCTTGTCAGGCAGGGCTTGATTGTGAGACAAGAGATGGCGTTGCCTTAAAAGATGGAGAAGCACACAAATTCTACAAACAGCGATTGATTGCTGAGGGTCAGTGTGAATCTGAAAATATCACTTGTACCGCAGGAGTTCTTGTAGGACCTGATGGTGTTGCTGATGATTCATATATGTATACACAGTGTCTTAAGGCGCCAAACTACAAGGAAACACAGTAGAATTGGTATATCGTATGTATAGTATATGGTATATAGGGAAATGCACGGTGCCGTAGGTACCGTGCATTTGCTTTTCTTAAGGCTTTTTGGTAATATATTTGAATATGACAGACAAAACAAACACACTTTCAAAAGACATCCAGGAAATGGTCAAGGTGGGGGCACATTTCGGTTTTTTGCGATCACGACGACATCCATCATTTAAGTCTCTTATTTGTGGAGTTAAAAATATGACTGAGGTTATTGACCTTGAAAAGACAGAAGAAATGCTCAAAAAAGCAGAAGAATTTGTCGCTGAACTCGGTAAGGCTAAGAAAACAATCCTTTTTGTTTCAAGTAAAAGTGAAGCGATGGGCATCATCCGAACATACGCAGATAGTATTAATATGCCATTCGTTGCGAGCCGATGGATCGGAGGAACTTTGACTAACTTTGTTGAGATCAAGAAACGAACTCACAGACTTGCTGACCTAACACAGAAGAAAGAAAAAGGAGAACTCTTGAAATACACAAAGAAAGAAAGACTTATGTTCGATCGAGAGATCGTGACTTTGACTGAAATGTTTGAAGGATTGAAAGGTGTTGAAAAGCTTCCAAATGCGATCTTTATCGTAGATGCAAAAAAGGAACACATTGCTGTTGCTGAAGCAAAGCAGATGGGTGTCTCTATAATCACACTCTCATCATCTGACAATGATATTATAGGTGTTGATTATCCTATTGCAGGTAATGATGCTTCAAAGGCAAGTATTGAATTCTTCGTATCTCGAATCAGGGATGCATACAAAAAGGGTACGCTTTCTGCTTAATCACACAGGTCTCAAGTAGGCCCGTATTATTATTTTGTTATTTTTCACTATGATCACTACAGAACAAATCAAGGAACTTAGAGATAAAACAGGTGTTTCTATTATGCAATGTAAAAAGGCTCTTGAAGATGCCGGAGGGGACATGGAGCAGGCTCTCGTCCTTCTCAAGAAAAAGGGTGCGGAAATCGCTGAAAAGAAGGGAGATAGAGACCTTGGGGCAGGTGTTGTGCAGGCATACATTCACACTTCAGGTGAGATTGGTGCTATGGTAGAGCTCTGGTGTGAGACGGATTTCGTTGCCAAGAATGAAGAATTTAAAGCTCTTGCATATGACATTGCAATGCAGGTGGCTGCAACAAAACCAGAATTTAAAAGTATGGATGATGTAAATGAAGATTCCAAAGCAAAGGCCAAGGAAGTATTTGAAAAAGAACTTGAAGGTAAGCCTGAAAATCTTAAAGCTCAGATCCTTGAAGGAAAGATCAATGCTTACTTTAAGGAAATGGTGCTCCTCGAACAGCCTTTCATCAAAGATGATAGTGTGACTGTTGCAACAAAGATCTCTAACGCAATTCAAAAGTTTGGTGAAAAGGTAGTAATAGGTAAGTTTGCTCGATTTACAACTAAAGCATAAATATCTCCATGTTCACTTCAATCACTTTTTTTGTCTCGCTTGTAGGAATCATCTTCCTTTTTTGGAATAAAAAAAGAGAGCTTGAGATTGGTCGTGCATTTATTGATATATCTCATGTCCACGAGCATTCTATGAAAGCGAAGATGAAGGATGCTGGTCAGTCCGCGCGAGAGATGCCAAAAAAAGTAGCGAATGTGATGGCTTTCCTTGCAGTGAAGCAGGGAGTCAAGACATTTGAAAAAGTGAAGGAAGTAGTGTATCCTAAGATATCTCATATAGTTGATGCGGTTAAGGGTCGAGATATTCCAAAGAACAGAGGGTCAGTCTCGCTTTTTTTGAAGCATATAGAAAACTATCGAGAGACGAAATAGAGAAGTGAACAAGTGACAAGTTGGCAAGTAATCAAGTGAAAGACAAAATTTCCTTGAAAACTTGGATACTTGAAACTTGAATAATTAAATATTTGCCGCCTTAGCTCAGTTGGTAGAGCTACACTTTTGTAAAGTGAGGGTCCCCAGTTCGAGTCTGGGAGGCGGCTCCATAAGAAAAATCCCCGGTGCAGAAATGCATTGGGGATTTTATTATGGAGTCGCCTCAGCAAGCAAATGGTTTTGCTTGCGTCCAGACTCGAACAGCGGAGCTATGTTTCTGAAGCTTCAGAAACAAGCGAGCTGGTGCCTAGTCCGAAACTTGCGACGGCAAGTTGAGAGGCGAAGGAGAGATTCTGGGTGAGGTCGGGATAGGGACCTGACCGCAAGACCCTTTGAGATTTTTTATGAATTTATGAAGTAAAAACCCAAAAAATGCACAGCTCCCGTAGGGGGGCGAATCATTTTCATTTTGCCTTTTTAATATATTGGTTATAATTAGTATATGAAATTAGTTACAGATAAACCAATCTATATTCTCGGCATTAATCACGCTTATCATGAGTTATCTGCCTGTATTATAAAAGACGGTCAAGTTCTCGCTGCGGCCGAAGAAGAAAGATTTACTCGTATTAAGCGTGGGAAGGAGGCTAGAGTAGATAACCCTGATCTCATTCCAGTTAACTCAATAAATTTCTGTATAAAATATGCGGGCATAGAATTTAGTGACGTGAATTTCATTGCTCTATCTTTCTTTCCTAAGGATCGTCTAAGAAATATTGATGTGGTAGAAGAAAAGGAATCTGGTGATTGGGGCACAAAAGAAGGTGAGGAAATGTTTTTTAATAAATTAAACAATTTCCCTAACAAATTATCAGAGTATTACGGGGTAGATATAAGTAAAAAAATACACTGGATTCCACACCATCTAGCACATGCTGCAAGTTCCTATCTTGTGTCACCTTTTGTTGATGCGGCGGTTCTTGCAATTGATGGTATAGGGGAGTTTGATAGTGCATTTTTAGGCCATGGGAAAGATAATAAAATAGAAAAAGTGGGTGAAGTTGAATATCCAAACTCACTTGGCTTTATTTGGGAAAAAATTGCTAAATTTTTGGGATTTTCAGAATATGATGCAGGTAAGGTAATGGGCTTCACGGCTTACGGTGATCCTCAAAAGTATATAGATAAATTTAAGACAGTGGTGAAAATTGGAGAGGGTGATTTTACTGTCGATAATAATATTTTTAAATTCAGGTCAGATGATTTTGGTCCATTAGAGAAATTGTTTGGTTTAAAAAAAATTGAAAAGTGGTCTGACGAATATTTGAAGACAGACTATGTTCATATTGCCGCATCGTTACAAAAAATTACTGAAGAGATTGTGATTGGTCTTGTTGAGTTTTTGAAAAAGCGGACTAATTCTACTAACCTATGTTTATCTGGAGGGGTGGCTTTGAATTGTCTAATGAATTCAGCTGTTCTTGAGACAGGTTTATTTGATGATGTATATATACAACCCGCTTCAAACGATGCGGGCACAGCATTGGGGGCCGCAATATATGTCTGGGCAAATATCTTAGGAAATAAGAGAGTGTTCATTATGAACGATGCTTACTTAGGGCCCACTTTCAACGAACAAGAAATCTTGACTGCTATAAATAGTAATAAATTAATATATAAAAAATCTGATGATATTGCTCAGGAAACAGCACATTTATTAGCTGAAGGAAAGATTGTTGGATGGTTTCAGGGAGCAATGGAATTCGGCCCTCGTGCTCTCGGTAATAGATCATTGCTTGCAGATCCTCGAACCATAGAGATGAAAGAAAAGATGAATAAGATAATTAAAAAGAGAGAATCTTTTAGGCCCTTTGCGCCGAGTGTTCTGTATACCAAGGCAAAAGATTGGTTTGATATTTCATCGACAATAATTCCAATTTCTACAGATTTCATGCTTTTTTCTTTTAAAGTCAAAGAAGATAAAATTCCTCTTGTGCCAGCAATTCAGCAAATTGATCATACTGCAAGAATTCAAACTGTAAGAGAAGAAACGAACGAAAGATATTATAATTTGATTTCTTGTTTTGAAGATATGACAGGAGTGCCTATGCTTCTTAATACTTCATTTAATGATAACGAGCCTATTGTTTGTACACCCGAAGATGCGATACGAACTTTTTTAAACAATAATTTTGATGTTCTTGTGCTGGGAGATTTTATTGTCAAAAGATAAATATGTTATTATATTTTTACTTCCTCTCCGTCCCCAATAAACATAACATTACCGTCTTCAACCAAAAAAGCCTGATCATCTCGCAAAATTTTAAGTGAATATTTTAGATCCTTTACCTTTTCTAAAATAGTATCTTTTGCACTATCTGTATAATGGCATTTGAGCAGAAAGGGTACATATGCAAGTGCCGTAAGATCATTGAGACCATAATTATTTCTACCTACCTTCCATGCAGCAACTTCAATGGTTGGACACATTATATAAGAACCTGCACTACTGCCAACATATATCAGACCTTCGTTCAATAGATCCTTTAAGACTTTATCAAACCCACTTTCTCTAATACTCTTTAATAAATAAAAAGGATTTCCTCCAGAGACTTGAATGACATTTTTATCTTTAAAAAACTCCCGTATCTCTTCTTCATTTTTGCCTTCAATATCGAATTCCTCAAAAGAAATATTATTCTTTCTCATTTCGATTTCATATTCTTTCATATAGTTGAGATATTCAGTATCAGCAACAACTTTCAGGGCTGTGGTGATATACCCAATCTTTAGTTTATCTTTCGGAATGCCAAGTAGATCGTATCCTTTTGTAATTAAAAACTTTTCTTTTGAGGTGAGAAGTAATTTCATTTTAAGCTAATTACTTCTTCGTACTTGTACTACTAGTCGTCGTCGCTACCTTCGCATCCTTTGGATACTTGGCTTTGATAATCTTTTCTAAACTATCCTTATCCTGTGGCCATTCTATTGCTTTACCATCTATTACGATCGCTGGTAGGTTATCTTTGATCTTTGAGATAGTAATGAGGGTTTTGAGTGCAGAAAGGTCGAGGTTGTAATCAAATGAATATACTCGAAGCTCTGGATATTTTTCTCGAAGGTAAGTGAGTATCGTACTTGCCTTATCACAGTCAGGGCATTTAGCGCTATCTGCGTAGAAATAGAGAGCAAAGACGAATTGTTTGTTACATCGAGTTGAGAGTCGTTTCATGAGAAGATAGTCTTTGATCTCAAGAAGTGAATATGCTTTTTTGAGTTGCTGCACCTCTTCATCGGCGTTGTTTATATTTTTCTCACTATATTCGATTCGAGAGGCAAGAGAATTGAGCTCAGTTGAAAGCATTGAGCTGCCAACATCCTGACAATCCAAGTCTGAAAGGAGGGATACCTGAGTCTCAGAAGACATGATGTTTGTAGAGATTGATTCCTGGATTGATTTGATCTCGTCTATTCTTTTGTTATTGAAAAAATTGCTTGCATATATTGCAGTCCCGAATATTGTCGCAGTTATAAAAAAGGTAATGACGTATTTTTTCCAATCTATTTGTTTCTTGTTTTCCATTGTATTTTTATTTAATTTCTATCAACTATAAACTAATGACTATAAACTGTTTCTTATCTCCATGGCGCATGTACACCTTTGATATTATTATATACCGATTTTATAAGCCAAAAAGGAGCTATAAATGAATATAAAAATACAAAGTAGAACATTTCAATAGATATTCGCCATTTACCATACACTGTCTTGTATCCATACATAATGAGGCTTATGATAAAAAGGAACAAGGTGACCGTCAATATTGATAATACACTTGTATCGACAAAAAACCAGCCAAAATCGAATATCGGGGCAGAAAAACCAACCGTCATTAGCTGGTAGATATATTTGTATACTTGCATCCCTGTTTTATGTATAGATATTCCAATAAGGATAAAGGTTATTATAATCTGAAATGCTGCAAAGGGAAGTACGATAAGTCCGAGGTCTCCGTGCTTTTTGTTGAGAAGCATTGCCCTGTAGTCAATGAGGTTTCCGAGAAAACCGCTCACCCATCTCACGCGCTGTTTGTAGAGTTTTTTGATTGTATCTGGGCCCACTGTAAACACGAGGGCTCC
Source organism: Patescibacteria group bacterium (assembly GCA_040389185.1). Taxonomy (GTDB): domain Bacteria; phylum Patescibacteriota; class Minisyncoccia; order Phycocordibacterales; family CAIRYW01; genus JAQBQZ01. The sequence goes on along the minus strand of JAZKAJ010000007.1, from coordinate 22,122 downwards.
AGGTTCGTTTACAATCATCATATGATTCTTTTGCATTCGCATAGCCATCTCCATGTCTTCTGTATTATGTGCGTGTTTGTACATTCCTATTTTTTGAAATACCTCTTTTCGGAAGAAAGAGAATGGTCCTGGAGTGATATGTATTGCGCCAATAGATCCGTATGCTTTTCGCATAAAGTTGCCGTAACTGTATTCTGCTCTCTGCATTTTGCGGAGGATGTTTGATGGCTTTTCAATGATCATTGAAGGGGTGACAGCCATTACTTCTGGATCCGTAAATCGTCTCATAATATTTTTAAGTGCATTCTTATCAACGAATGAGTCAGCATCAAGACATCCGACGAAATCAGTCTTCATTTTTTCAATTCCAAAATTGAGTGCTGTGTACTTACCGCCATTTGGTTTTGAGTAGACCTCAACGATTGGATGACCTTTAAATTTTTGAAGGGCTTCAAGTGACCGGTCGGTACTTCCATCATCTATGACCATAATGTGAAGTTTGTCCTTTGGGTAATCGAGATTAAGAAGAGATTCGACTGTATCAACAATTGTACTTTCTTCATTCCAGATAGGAATCAGAATTGTGACAGGTGGAAAGTAATACTCAAGTGTTGAGAGCTCTTTTCGTTTCTTTTTTGATTCAAAAAGGGAAATCAAAAGAAACACCTCAAAATAGAGGGAGAAGAAAATGACAGTCGTGCCAAGGGTGCTCACAATAGTTTGCATCCAAGCATTATACATCATTTCTGGATTTTTTAAAGGGTCTATGTACAGAATGTTACACGAAGAATTTGTGCAAATAAATGTTTATTTTTTTATATTATTGTTTCGGAATGAAGTTTTTTGAGTTATAATATTTCTTATGTCCATCTATAAATCACGAACGTTAAAGCGAGTATATAGCTTTGTTTCACCTCTCATGATTTTTACGATTACTCTTTTTTCTGTTGGAGGAGTTTTTTTATTTCCAAAAACGACCCGGGCGGTGCCGTTAACAACTGAAATATCTAGTTGTCAGACTATTACTGATCCAGGTACATATACATTGACCCAAGATATTATAACTTCTTCGGGAGTTTGTATTACTATTCAATCTGATGGGGTAATAATCGATGGTGCAGGCCATCAAATTAGTGGTCCCGATGGTATTTCTGCAAATGGCGGCTTTGCTGGAAATAATGCTTACAGTTTTAGAGTACAAAATGCAATTGTACATGGCGGACTTACAGCAAATGGTGCAAATGGTGATGCTGGCTCACCCGACGGTTCTAATGGTGGGGATATCACGATTGCGACTTCGACGGTGTACGACAAGCTACAATCAAATGGTGGAAATGGATATGCTGGGGCTAGTGGCAATGATGGTTCAAATACCAGCGATGCTAACGGTACAAACGGGGATCGAGGTATAGATGGTGATCCGGGAGCAGGAGGTCCTACTGCTTATGCTGGGGGTGGTGGAAGTGCTGGTACTGCCGGTACAGGTGGTGGAAGTCCTGGGGACGGTACAGCTGGATCTGCTGGTGCAAATGGTGGTAATGGGGGCAATGGAGGCCACATAGTTTTAATTAATGCAAATATACATTCCCTTGCTGTAATTTCTGTAGATGGTGGTAATGGTGCAAATGGCGGCAATGGTGGCCGTGGTGGTTATGGGGGGAGTGCAAATGGAGGTAACGGAGGTACCGGTGGAAATGGTGGTCCTGGTGGTAGTGCGGATGTACCTTCTTGTAATTGTAACGGAACAGATGGTGGCAATGGCGGACTTGGTGGTCCTGGTGGTGACGCTGGTAATGGTGGTACTGCTGGTAATGGAGGTAATGGAGGTGATGCTGGTAATGGAGGTAATGGAGGTAATGGGGGCAATGTATCGATTGATAGCTTGAGTCAATTCGGAAGCATAGTATATTCAGCAGGCACCGCTGGTTCAGCCGGTGTTGCTGGTCTGCCAGGTGGCGGGGGCACTGCGGTTGCGGGAAGTCCTGGTTCTGGTGGCTCTGGCGGAAGTGGGGGAAGTGGTTCGAGTCCAGGGTGTGATGAAAATGGTTGTGGAAGTGTAAATGGTAGCAACGGTACGAACGGCGCAGACGGTTCCGCTGGCGCTTCTGGATCAAATGGGCAAACCGGTTTAGTAGGTTCAACTGGTCAGACTGGTACTGCTGGTGTAGCGGGTACGTCCGGGACTGTAAATAGTACAAGAAAATATTTCAATTCAATCAATAATAATGATTGGGGTAATGTGGGAAATTGGAGAATTGATTCTTCCTTTATCATACCTACTACTGCCACGCCAGATTCTACCGATGATGTGATTGCTGTAGACGGTATATGGACATCATCAATCGGTGTTCCGACAGTAAACACTTTTACCTTTTCACCATCTCTAGATGATAGATATATAGATATAAATATTCAAGCTATGAATGGGGCAACATTCAACAGGGGCTATATAAATAGTAATGGTGGGATTACGTACAATGGTGGAGAGCTTGCTACGACTACCTTCAATAATAGTGCCCATAATGAGGGCATGATTACAACGTATGCTGTCTTTAATGATTCTTCATACAATAATGGGACTATAGCCGGTGATGCTACATTCAACGATTCAAGTCAGAATCGGGGAGGCACTCTTAACTCGAGTGCTATATTTAACGGTGATTTAAGTGCATATATTAGCGGTTCTATAGAAGGCCCACTTACTCGTAGATATACTTCTAGTATAACTACAGTAAGAGATTTCACACAAGATCCTTATCCGTGGACTGTGGTTGCTGATGGTCCTGGTGTTGTTGTGGATGTATCGGGTGCAACATACGATTCCAATACTACTTTTGTGGAGACAAACGGAGGTACTTTTCAGTATGCGGCACAAGCTCCAACTGTCACTTCTGTGGATTCTACAAATTCAGGAGCGTTTGCAAGTAGTGGTAATGTAGAAATACAGGTTCATTTTTCAGAGGCGGTTACAGTCATGGGTACACCGCATCTTACTCTGGAGACAAGTGATACAACAGATGCTGTTGCGACTTATGCTTCAGGCTCTGGCAGTGACACCTTGGTGTTTGCATATACTGTACAAGATGGAGACAACTCGACTGACCTTGATTATGCAACAAACGCCGCGCTCGATTTAAACAGTGGAAGCATTAAAAGTACCTCTTCATCTATAGACGCAAACCTCACTTTGCCTGATCCAGGTACCACGGGAAGTCTTGGTGCAAATAATGATATTGTTATTGATACTACAGCGCCTAGTGCGTCGACAAGCTTCACTGCCAATCCATCAGGAGGTAATGTTCATCTTTCGTGGATTAATCCAATAGATTCTGATTTTTCAACTGTAAGTGTATTTGGTACTACTGTAGGATATGTAACTGATCCAAATAGTGGTGGAGCGGTAGTTACAGGACTTAGTGGAACATCTTGGGATCTTGCAAATGTACCTGATGGGACGTATCACTACTCAATATTTGCCTATGATACCATCGGTAACTTTTCAGATGTTGCGACCACTACCGCGACTGTAGACACTACTCCACCTTCTACACCTTCTTCTGCACCAGACCTGGATTCTTCAAGTGATACGGGCGCATCATCGACGGATAATGTAACGAACGACACATCACCAACATTTACTGGCACATGTACTGATATTCAAGTGAATCTATATGTTGATAGGATATTTAATAATTATATCGGATGCAATTCAGATAATTTTACAATTACAAGTACTGCCTTAGATCCTGGAGTGCATAGTATCACATACACTGAAGTAGATTCTGTGGGTAATGAAAGTGGTGCATCACCTGCACTCTCAATAACAATCGACACTACTTTACCGTCACTGGCAGAGATCACACCGGTCACTTCTGGAACAAACACTAGCCCAAACTACACTTTTTCAACAACTGAAGCCGGTACAATTACATATGGTGGATCTTGTAGTAGTGTGACGACAAGTGTATCTTCAGGTTCTAATACAATCACTCTCTCTACACTCACAGTCGGAACATATTTGAACTGCACGATTGCTGTGACTGATAATGCTGGTAACACAAGTACTCCGCTTCCTCTCACTTCTTTCGCTATTACATCTGAGTCAACAGATCAAGCGCCGGAACAAGAGGGAACTAGAAATACAAGTGGTTCAGCAAGTTCTATTTCAAGAACTCAAATTAATAATAATACTCCTCCTCATCTTCCCACTTGTTTGGGAGGAGAGAGATTTGATACAAATACCGGTCTTCCTTGTCGTACTACAGAACCCACTATTCCAGGATGTTTTCAAGGATTTAATTTCAGTATTCTTACAGGAGAAGCGTGTTCAAAATCAATTTCTCAAATTCCGAATATTCCAAGTGTTCGAACCTCCCCGATCAATACCACACTCGGCTTTACCTTCACTAAAGACATTCCATTCGGAACTATACGAAGTGATGATATAAAATATCTCCAGATCTTCCTCAATACACACAATTTTCCTATTGCCGTAGCTGGTCCTGGATCTTCTGGATTCGAGACAAGATATTTTGGTCCTGCAACAAAAGCAGCTCTGATCAAATTTCAAAAAGCATACAATATTACTCCTGCTATAGGATACTTTGGACCAAAGACGAGGGAAGTGTTGAATTCATTAATAAAATGATCAAATATTGCAGCGAGTAAGTTCAAGTATTTAGAGAAATCGAAAAGCTGCGATGTACTAAAGCAGAGTGGCTTTTTATTGTTTTTTCGTTATAATTTAACAACTACTGGTCCCGTTCGAAATCCTGCAGTTGTCCAGAGTTACATATTACAATAAGGCAAAAGCACGATAAGCATTTTAAATTCACATATACTACGGAAGCGCTTAGTTTCAGAGCAAAATATGCTAGAGAGTAATCATTATCATTTATTAAATAATACTGGGAGGCGATAAGCGCTTCCTATTTCGAACGGGATGCAATCAAATCAAAAAGGTCACTACCATCTCATTACTCAAGCTGTGCAAGAGATTTCAGATATTTTCAATGATATTGGTTTTTCTATTGTTGAAGGACCTGAAGTTGAAACAGATCATTATAATTTTGAAGCACTTAATTTTCCTGCTGATCATCCGGCACGAGATATGCAGGATACTTTTTGGCTAAAAAGAAAAGAAGGTGAAGAAGCAAAACTTCTTCGAACTCATACATCTCCGATGCAGATCCGATATATGGAAACACACAAGCCTCCAATGGCGATCATTGTTCCTGGAAAAGTATTCCGAAATGAAGCGACCGATGCAACACATGAAGCGCAGTTTCATCAATTTGAAGGACTCTTTGTAGACAAGGTGGTATCGATGGCTGATCTTAAAGGTGTGCTTACACATTTCTTCAAAAAATATTTTGGCGAGGATGCTGAGATACGGTTTCGTCCGAGCTTTTTCCCATTCGTCGAGCCTGGAGTGGAAGTGGATATGCAGTGGAAAGGCAAGTGGCTTGAAATGATGGGTGCAGGACTTATCCATCCAAATGTGCTTGAGGCGTCAGGAGTGGATTCGACCAAATGGCAAGGCTTTGCATTCGGAGGAGGAATCGACAGACTTCTTGCGGTGAAATATGGCTTGAATGATATTCGAGAACTTTATACAGCAGATTTAAGATTTGTTAATCAATTTTAAGTAGTCGAAAGTCTGAAAGTCAAAAGTCCAAAGCAAAAATAATTAAATTAATTCAATATGCAAAATCTTTTTTTAAATACAAATTTTTCTTGGGGTATGGTGATCTTCTTTATCCTGCTTGCATATGTGATTGTCTCAGCTGTTGAATATGTGAAAGGTGCCCATCATCGTAGATTTGGATATTGGTTTTCAAAACTAGGACATACTGGCAACAAACGATTCATTAATTGGCCAGTGTCACTCAAAGGTCATCTCTTTGGTATTGTGTCGTTTGCTGTCGGTGCTGCAATTATCCTATATGTAAATGATGTAATAATTGAAGCGAGCGTACTTTTGGTGTGGATTATTATCAACATCACGGTGTCACACAAAAAATCTGCACGATAATTTATGAAAATTTCACACAAGTGGCTCCAGACATATTTTAAGAAACCTCTTCCGTCGTCCGACAAGATTGCGGAGCTTTTGACATTCCATATTTTTGAAGTTGAGGGAATTGAGAAAAGAACAACCGATGATATCCTCGATGTGAAAGTGCTTCCAGATCGGGCATCATACTGTCTTTCACATCAAGGTGTCGCACAAGAGCTTGCGGCGCTCATTCCGGACAATGAATTCATTCCTCGCATACTTCCTGAAATCGAAGCTGATGATGTTATGGGTGTCAATGTTTCTGTCGAAGCGGGAGATTTTTGTGATTCATATAATGCAACCCGGATTATGAATGTGACAAAAGCTGATTCACCTCTATGGCTTAAAGAGAAGCTCGAAGCGGTAGGACAGCGATCTATCAATATCTTTGCAGATATTGCAAACTTTGTGATGCTTGATATTGGACAGCCGATGCATGTGTTTGATGCAGAAAAGGTATCGGGCGATATTGTGGTTCGATATGCAAGAACGGGAGAAGCTATAACCACTTTGGACAATAAAGAAGTAAAGCTTGATTCGAGCATTGTTGTTATTGCAGATGAAAAAAATCCTCTTGCAATCGCTGGGATCAAAGGCGGCAAACTAGCTGAGACCACTCATAATTCTGATCATGTGATTGTTGAATCCGCACATTTTGTTGCAAGCCTCGTACGTAAAACTTCAACAAAACTCAATATCAAAACTGATTCATCAAAGAGATTTGAAAATGGAGTAAGCTCTATGCTCACAATTGAAGCGTTGAACTATTTCGTTTCATTACTCAAAAAAGAAAATCCAGAGATTACTGTAAGCGCTATCTCGTCTGCAGGTCTTGCAAAAAAGAGTGAAAAAAAGGTTGAAGTATCACCTGAGTTTATATGTGAAAAGCTCGGAAAAGAAATTTCGTCTGAAACAATTATAGAGCTACTAAAGAATGCATCAATAAATGCACGGCGAGAAGGTGCTTTAATTGCGGTATATCCAACAGATGGAAGAAGGGATTTGAATATAAAAGAAGATATTGTGGATGAGGTTGGGAGGCTTTATGGGTATGAGAATATTGAAGGAACACTTCCCGTTATCAGTATTCCAGTTGTTTTGAACAATGATATTACATATCGAAATATTGTACGTAATTTCCTTATTGAAAGAGGATTTAGTGAGGTGCAGTCATATACATTGGCTCCAAAAGGAGAGGTTGAAATAATGAATCCTCTTGCAGAAGACAAGAAAAGTCTCCGAACAGATCTCTTAACACAAATGGAGGAGAAGTTAAAAAATAATATTTATTATGCAGATCTTTTGGGTCAAAACAAGATCAAAGTATTTGAATTTGGACGAGTGTGGAAAGATGGGAGAGAATTTCTGTCGCTTTGTATCGGTATTGCATATAAGAAAGCAAAGAAAGGCGAGAGACCAAATGATGAGATCAAGGTGGTACGAGATGAACTTTTCGAACATTTAGGATCAAAAATTGAGATACTGTGTACGGTGGATGATAGTGGCGGGATTATTTCAAAAGGAGGTAAATCAATCGGAATGACAAATAATCTTGATGGAATAATGGAGGTTGATTTTGAAGCCCTTATCGCAGGTCTTCCTGAACTAAAGGAATCAATCAAAATTCCTGTTTCAAAAGAAGTAAAGAAATATAAAGCACCTTCTCCGTATCCATTTATGGTTCGAGATATTGCGGTATTTGTAGAAGGGGACAAATCAAATGCAGGAAAAGTCTGGCATGTGATAGAAACTCACGTAGGAGATCTCTTGGTTCGTCACGAACTCTTTGATGTGTTTGAAAAGACAAATAAAGAAACGGGCGCAATAGAAAAAACTTCTTTTGCATTCAGACTCGTGTTTCAATCATATGAAAAGACACTTACTGATGATGAGGTAAATAAAGTGATGGAGAGAATAACCGGTGCGCTTGTGGAAAATAAGTGGCTTGTCCGCTAAAGTTTTGCGATAGCAAAAGTTTAGCGGAGAAGTGAGATAAATTTCACCCTCAGGGGTTAAGCTTCTGCTGAAGTATTTCAATATTTAAATATTTAAGAAAATAAAAAACCGAACAGAGTGCATGCACTCGGAACGGTTTGGTGATGAAAGAACGGAAACGGTCAGGCTTCCACACGACGCCGCATCGATCGCCAGAAGTCGAGAAGAGTTTCTCCAAGAAACGGCACTACTCTCAAGAGGGCAGCAATGACTTCGTGGTCGGGGTATTCTCCTTGTGTTCTCTTGCGGAGTGCGTCTCTTCTTCTCATTTTTTCGCGGAAGGACAGGATTTCGGGTGGTGTAGGTTTGTCGCTTGAGGGCATGTGTATATGAGACCGTTTATTTTGGGTCTAAAAATATTTTAACATATTCTAAAATTTGAGTCGAAAATAAAAAAGCCGATGCTCGGTGAGGAGTACGGCGATTAGGATGGTGAATGTCTCAATTCTTGGACTTAGGCATGTAAAGCCATTCGAGGAATTCAATTCCAAGGTAAATCATAATTGAGGCAGCAACAGTAAGAGCAATAAGTGTGGGCATGGTGGGCGGTGGTTCTAGTTAAAAGTATCACGAAAATGGTCATAGTCAATAGTTTTGAAAGGTAAAATTTGGTATAATATATCAAACTTGTCCCGTTAGAAAATCACAGAATGAAGGGATAAAACAAGTGTATATTTCACAAGATTAACTTTAGTAAGGACAAGAGGAAACTCTTTAATTTTTAATCGGGATGGCAAAAGAAGAAAAAAAATCTAATTACGGAGCGGACGACATTACAGTTCTCGAGGGCCTCGAGCCGGTGCGAAAGAGACCTGGAATGTATATTGGTACAACAGGTCCTGATGGATTTCACCACCTTGTGTGGGAAATTTTTGATAACTCGCGAGATGAAGCGATGGGTGGATTTGCAAACGATGTTGAAATCGTGCTCTTACCTAATAACAGAATTCGAGTAACAGATAACGGACGAGGAATTCCAGTTGACATTCATTCAAAAACAAAAGTATCTGCACTTGAAGTTATTATGACAACACTTCATGCTGGAGGTAAATTCGGTGGCGAAGGATACAAAGTCTCAGGAGGTCTTCACGGAGTGGGAGCATCTGTTGTAAACGCGCTCTCAACATACTGTCGTGTTGATGTATTCCGTGACGGCGGACACTACTATCAGGAATATTCTATTGGAAAGAAAAAGGCTGCCGTAAAGAAAATCGAGAACTCAAAACTAAACGGAACAGTAACAACATTTGAACCAGATGAGACTATTTTTGGCAAACAAGAATATGATTTCAAACGTATCGTAAACCATATGCGACAGCAGGCGTATCTCGTAAAGGGATTGAAGCTTGCGGTGATTGATTGTACAAAGCTTGAGAAGATGCCTGACGCGACAGAGGTGCAGTATTTCAGGGAGCTTGGCATTGATGCCCATTCGTATACATTCTATTTTGAAGGAGGACTTGCGTCACTTATCCGATTCAACAACCAGGTTCAGAAACCAATCCACAAAAATATTTTTTATGTTGAGAAAAAAGTTGAAGGCGTTGAATCTGTGGAGATTGCGCTTCAATACGTTGACGATATGTCTAGTCGAATCACTGGATTTGCAAACAACATCTACAACCCAGAAGGTGGAACACATATCACAGGATTCAAAACTGCACTCACTCGAACTTTGAACACTTATGCAAAGAAAAGTAATGCAGTCAAAGATACTGCCGATGCATTCACGGGAGACGATGTGCTCGAAGGACTTACTTGTGTGGTGTCTGTAAAGCTCCAGGAGATCCAGTTTGAAGGACAGACAAAAGCAAAGCTTGGAAGTATGGAGGCACAAGGTGCTGTTGCGACAGTCTTTGGAGAAGCATTCTCAATGTTCCTTGAAGAGAATCCTGATGACGCAAAAGCAATCATTAACAAATCAATCCTCGCGATGCGAGCACGAAAGGCTGCAAAGGCTGCGAAGGATTCAATCCTTCGAAAAGGTGCGCTTGAAGGAATGACACTTCCAGGTAAACTTGCAGACTGTCAGAGTAAGGACGCTTCAGAATCAGAACTCTTTATTGTGGAGGGAGACTCTGCGGGAGGTACAGCAAAGACTGGACGAGACAGACGGACTCAAGCGATCCTTCCGCTTCGAGGAAAGATTCTAAACATTGAACGAGCGCGACTCGACAAGATGCTTGCATCAGAACAGATCACAAACTTGGTGGTTGCGCTTGGAACTGCAATTGGAGACACTTTCAATATTGATAAACTTCGATATCATAAGATCATTATTGCAACGGATGCCGATGTGGATGGTGCTCACATTCGAACGCTTCTTCTTACACTTTTCTACAGATATTTCAGACCACTTATTGATGCTGGATTTATCTATATTGCTCAACCGCCACTCTACAAGCTAAAGCATGGAAAAGAAATTCATTATTTCTATCTTGAAGAAGAGAAAGATAAATTCCTTTCTGTAAACAAGCTTCAGATTAATGAAACAGCTGATACTGAAATCGAAGGCGGAGGAGATACTACAGAACCTACTGAGGAGGAAGAAGCAAAAGAAGAAATAAAGAAAAGTAAAAAAGTAACTATTCAGCGATACAAAGGTCTTGGAGAGATGAACGCTGAGGAGCTCGCAGAGACAACAATGGATGTACACAACCGAATACTAAGGCAGGTTACTATTGAAGATGCTGTAGCGGCAGACCGAGTGATCGATATCTTGATGGGTAATGATGTGCCTTCTCGAAAGTCATTCATACAGTCGAACGCAAAGATGGCGCGACTTGACATCTAGTAACAAGTAATTAGTGAAAAGTAGAAAGTAAATTAAAAAGTACCGCGGCGTAGCCGCGGCACTTTTTCTTTTTACTAATTCCTAATCACTTTTCACTCTTGCTGTTAGTTATTGATTCGAACTCTCATCGAGTCATCATTATTGTTCTCATTGTTTTCTCGAATATCATTATCAGAGTCGACATCGATTGTGATCGTATTTGTTCCGGTGTCTGGATTATCAAATCCAAGTGTGTATTGTCTTGTTTCGCCCGGAGCAAGTGATGACTGATTACTTGATTCGAATGTATTGTTGTCACTTGTTGGGAGATCAGCAGTGAATCGGAAGCTTCCAGAATTTGATCCGCCGATGTTCTGGATCTCAAACTTTACTGCGATCTTGTCATTACTATTAAGCGAGTTTGAGTAGTAGAACTGGTTGTTATTACCCATTGTTCCAACATCAATGATTCTGACTGTAAGATCTGGGCGACTTCCGGTGCTATTGTTGTTATCGTTGTTTGAATTGTTACCATTTGAAGTGACTGGAATATTCAAAACATTGTTTGATTGGTTGTAGTCGTTGTTGCTTATAGTGATTATAATATTTCGTCCGTTTGGATCAAAGGCATCAAATGAGATTGTCATCTGGTATGAGTCTCCAGGATTAAGTGCTGGCTGCGCGTTAGAAACATATACTTTGTCAGATTGTGTCTTTGTAGGAAGATCTGCTCGGAGACTCCAAGTTCCAGAGCGAGCTGTACCGGTATTTGTTACTTTAAATATCACGGTCACTCGATCATTTTCTGCAAATGAATTTGTACTTATGTATGAACCGTCGTTCTGTGTTCGTCCAACCTTTACGAGGCTCACACTTAAGTCAGGTGTTCCATTTGTAACTCCTGTATTGTAATTAGTATTGTTCGTAGTTGTCTTGGTTGTTGTTTTTGTTGTTCCGTTAGTATTTGTATTTGTTGAGTTGTTGTTTGTACTTGGTGTTGTTGTGGCACTGTAATCAGGATTGTACTGTGAGACAACAGTTGCTGTGCTTCCAGGTGCGAGTACTGTCATATTTGTAGATCCTTGCACCTTTACAGTTTTCATATCAGCATCATAGAGTGCCACTGTCATTGTGACAGGTACACTCGCTGTACCAGAGTTTTTTGCAACAAAAGAATAGCTGTTGCCAGTTGCTGGAAGGGGGAAGAGGGTGTTACAAATAACCGGTCTCTGACCTCCTGTTGAAGTATATTCAACAGTGACATTGTCAGCACATTGGTAGCTCCACATAAGTGAACCTGCAGGTTCAGTCACATTGTTTTTCCAACTTACTGTGAATGGCGAACCACTCTTCACTTCAGAGGGAGCACTTACAGTAATGTTTTCTTTTGGGCTAAAGAGCGAAGAGAGAGAAACACTCGCAGTACCGAATGAAGAAATAAGTTTTGGTACGAATTTAACTATAGCAAGCGCGATAAAGAGGAGTACGAGGATAATTGCAACTATAATTGCTCCACGAACAATAGAGTTACTCTTCTTTGGAGCATCGTTTGTATGGTCTTCTACAATAATGTGTGGGTCTTGAGACATAAATGTATTTGTTAATCTTTTAGATTTATGAGTATATTATATATCTTTTAAAGGTAAATGTCAAGTACTTAATTGACGTCCTTAAAAATCCTTTATATAATGAAAATATATGAATAAATACAAGGCTTTTTGGAAAAGAGGGGATGTTCGATTCGTATCTACTTTCACAGGTGTATTTCTGGTCAGTTTCATTGGTCTCTATGCACTGGGGCTTGTACCTAGTGAGATCTCAAGCGAAAGTAATGGTGTACTTGACGATATTCGGTTCAATGCGATGCAAATGACAGAGACAAAAGCTACTCTACCAAAAGAAGCTGGTGAAGAACCTATACACCTCACAATCCCTAATACCGATATTGATATTTTGGTGCAAAATCCAACAACAAAAGATAATACGATCCTCGATGAGTATCTCACTCGTGGGACAATACGATACCCTGACTCGGCATTATTAGGTAGCGGCAATGTACTTATCTTTGGACACAGTTCAAACTGGGCAGTAGTACAGAACAAAGCATACAAGTCTCTAAACGGAATTGAAAAATTAAAAGCGGGAGATTTGATTTACGTTGATTCTGCAACAAGTCGATATACATATTCGGTAGAAAAAGTTTCTCTTGTAGATGCAACAAAGGAATTCATTGATTTTGGAACAGACAAAAATATGCTGACACTTTCAACTTGTAATACGTTTGGACAAAAGCAGGAGAGGTATGTTGCGGAAGCAATGTTTGTAAGTAAGGAAGCGAAATAGAAAAGTGATGGGTTGTGAGGGGTGAGTTAATGAGGAAATTTAAAACAGCACCGCGGCTACGCCGCGGTGCTGTTTGATTTTAGGATTGGAGAAAGGTAGGATGATATTAATATGAATGCTAATAATCGTTCTTTCTGCTCGGGGATGGATCATCGCAATTATAGTGTAGGTGCTTATCGTGATTTGCCTCCTGGATGGACTGTTGTTGCCGGTCACGCGATGCCTCCTCCTGTTTTTTCGAGAGATATCCCGAGCTTGCGCAGCATTGAGTTTTTTCGCAAGCTTGTCGCTGCATCACCCAGTAATCTTCCTAAAGCTTCGGCTAATGGACAGACGCACAACACCGAGTAGGGTTGAGCGTCATTTTAATACAGATATATTGAGACCATTGCTTTTTATAAAAAATATGTTATTGTGCGGATTATGGACGAAACACACTGCCCACGGTGCCCACACTGTAATTCTGCTCCTTATTTGAGTTCATATGGTCTGATATGTTTTGGGTGTAGTTGGTTTTCAAAAACCGTACACATTCAAGACGGTTCAGTCACTCGCATTTTCACCACCTTCTTATTGTCGTTTGATGCGTTATCAGAGCGTCTTGAGTCGGAGGAATGTGTCGTTGTCTGAAATATGACCTTATAAACATCAAAATCAAACACGCGCGGTCCCGAAAGGTGCCGCGCGTTTGAATTTCAAATTTTATTTTCTACCTAGTTAATTTTGTTTTTTGTCTCTTCAAACAATTTCTTTACCACATCTTCAATACTCAAGACAAATTTTTCAGTTCTACCTTCGAGAGTGACTTGTCCTGCTTCCACTTCTTTTTTACCGATAACCGCGATGTATGGAATCTTTTCTGTTTTAGCATTTCGAATCTTTTTACCGAATGAATCATTACCAAGGTCGAGATCTGCTCGAATACCATTTTCTCGCAAGGTCTTTCTGAGATTTGTTGCATACTCGATTTCATTGTCACCGATAGGAACGATTCGTACTTGAGTAGGTGAGAGCCAGAGTGGAAATACTCCTGCGGTGTGCTCGATCAAAGTCGACATGAATCTTTCGATTGATCCCATGATCGCTGCGTGGATCATCACCACCTGTTCTTTTTCACCTTTTTCGTTTGTGCAAACGAGTCCAAAGTTTTTTGGCTGGTTGAAGTCGAGCTGGATTGTTGCTACCTGAAGTACCCGGCCGATAGAATCTTTTGCAATGAAGTCGATCTTTGGTCCGTAAAACGCTGCTTCGCCTGTTCCGTCCATCCATTCAACTCCTTTTTTCTTCATCAAGTTTTCGAGTGCGAGTTCTGCTTTTGTCCAGACTTCATCACTGCCTAGATATTTAGTTCTTTCTTTCGGGTCATGAGTTGAGAATCTGACTTTGAGATCAAATCCAAATGTCTTGTAAAAAGTTTCCACAATATCCCAGACCGCCATACACTCTTCTTCGATTTGTGTCTCACGGCAAAATACATGGGCATCATCTTGAGTAATAGAAAGCACTCGAGAAAGTCCTGAGAGTTCTCCTGATTGCTCATCTCGATATACCATTGTTGTCTCTGCATATCGCTGCGGCATATCTCGGTAGCTGCGGGGTTCTGCATCAAAGATCTGTGTGTGGTGGGGACAGTTCATTGGCTTCATCGCATAGAGATGGTCTTCACGAGTATGAATCTTGAAAAGATCGTCTGCATATTTGTCCCAATGTCCTGAAGTGTCATAAAGTTCTCTTTTTGTGATATGGGGAATACATACTTTTTCGTAGCCTTTGACTTTTCGAAGTTCCCAAACAAAATCATTCAAGAGTTCTCGAATAATTGTTCCTTTTGGAGTCCAAAGTGGAAGCCCTGCTCCAACAAGAGGAGAGAATGTAAAAAGTCCCATCTCACGTCCGATAACTTTGTGATCTCGTTTCTTTGCTTCTTCGAGTTGTGTTTCGTATGCAACGAGTTCTTCTTTTGTATCAAATGCGAGTCCGTAGATACGAGTAAGCATTTTGTTCTTCTCATCACCTCGCCAGTATGCGCCCGCGACTCGAGAAAGTTTGAAAGAGTCAGCGCCGATTTCTTTTGCAGGATTTTCTGAGTGTCCTCCACGACAGAGATCAGTGAATCCTCCGCAAGTATAGAGAGTGATCGGTTCGCCACGTCCGGAGATCTCCTCAATGAGTTCTGTTTTGTATGAGTTGTTTTTGAATACTGCTTTAGCTTCGTCTGCAGTGACTTCTTGATGTGAAAATTCTGTCCATTTTGAAAGATTTTTTCGCATCGTTTTTTCAATCTTTTCGAGGTCTTGATCCGAGATCTTCTCAGCACCAAAGTCTATATCGTAGTAAAATCCTGTGTCGATCGCTGGGCCGAGAGTTAACTGTACACTAGGGTAATTTTCAATAACCGCTTCCGCCAAAAGGTGGGCGAGAGTATGTCGCTTTTTTGATAAGTTTTCTGCTTTTTCTTTGTTTTCCATCCCAATTAAAAAATTAAAGAGTAATCTCTTGTTTCTGCTAAAGTCTGTCTAATTATAATCATATTGTTCACCATGGATTTGGTGATTTTTTAACGGGACAAGTATTTCTGTAAATTGTCCTATTCGAGTATAGATTAGCATATTTGGAGGTATAAAAAAACCACCCGTTTACTTTTTGTGTCGGGCAGTTTTGGGCGCTTTTTTGCGCTTAACTCGAATATTTATCCGAAAATCAATTACTTCCTTTTTACCGATCCTTTTTGATACTATCCCGAGTGGGAGTATTTTTCTTATTTGATCAAGAGGTCTATCGGTTTTTGAGATTCGTAATTTATCTTTGATGTTTTTCGATTTTAAGTTGGTGGATGATGGAAACTGTAAAAAACCAACTTCCACTCCTTTGAGAATGAGGCTGATGGTTATGTGAGGTTTCATCATAAGAGCATTTGCATACACACTACTAGAATATAGGGATTGGTCAAGAAAAATATTAAAAAATACCCTTTCGCGGAACGCGAAAGGGTATTAGCGGCAATCTGGTGAATAGAACAAAAATTTTTGGTCTTTATCCTTTCCATAGTGATCTACATTTGATATTTCGACAACTATAGAAGCGCGATCAAAAATCTGTTTGAGATGATAATGCAAGGTTTGCCTTTCTCTACCTAGTTTCATAATACTTAGGATATATGAGAATGGTTGAGGTTCTGCAAATCTTACAAAACATTTTTCTACATCATCAGATCCTACATAGCAGTACTCAATGTGCAATTCTGACGTGTTCATGTACGGTTGGTTTAGATAATTTTATCATATAAATAAAAATGCTAGGCAATCTTTGTGTCCTTGCCCAGCATTTTTCCACTTCCCACCACCAAAACATAGGAGAACATTATTTGAAAAGGCTTCGAGCCGGGTAGGCGAGACTTGAGCAAAAATTCAGTAGAATTTTACTTGCCCGAACACTAACTCTACCTATTAAATATTATCTCTAAAATAAACAAATCTGTATTTAGAAAGCATTGGGGTAATCACCAATATGTTAGTGAACGGGTGAACGTGCTTTTCAAATAGTGTTTGACTGTGTTTACTACAACACTTTTACCTTATCAGCCAAAATACTCATGACATCATCTTTCATTGAAATTTTTCCATCGATTCGAAGACATTTTTCACCACTGAAAAGCTGCTTTACATCTGCGTATATTTTAGGAAAAAGTACTACTTCCATCATTCCACTAAAGTCTCCAACTTTAACGAAGGCCATAAGATCACCTTTTTTGGTTCTAATCTCTTTGATCTCTTCTGTTACTCCAATAATCATTTGAGTTGAATCTTTTTTTGCTGTTGCTTTTACTTTGGCGATCGAAACTCCTTTTGCGTCCATCTTTTCTCTAAACTTGTCGAGCGGGTGTCCTGAAATATACAATCCCAAAAGTTCTTTTTCCCATGAGAGTTTCACGTTCGGTTCTACTGGTTCATATTTTTTTAGTACAAGCGTCGAACCTCCATCGCCAATGCTTCCAAACAAAGATTCCTGGTTCTTTGGCCCTTTGTTGATTTCCTTGTTGAATTCCAAAAGTGCTTCCATATTGCCGAGTAATTGCCCTCGCTCTCCGAATGCATCCATCGCTCCGCACTTGATGAGTGATTCGAGAGATTTTTTGTTCAAGTTTTTGTCTTTGATTCGTTCAAGAAAATCAGTGAGAGATTTGAATTTGCCACCATTTTTTCTCTCACCTATAATTGCATCTCCAATTCCTTCTCCAAAGTTTTTGATTGTTGTGAGTCCAAATCTGATCTTTTCTTTGCCCGTCACTTCATCTGTAACTACAGTAAATCCTCCGTAACTTTCATTTATGTCTGGTGGCAATACTTCAAGCCCAGATCGTTTACATTCTGCAACAGTTGATGCAACCTTTTCAACATCTCCTGATTCGTGGGTTAAAACTGATGACATATATTCAGCAGGGAAGTTGGCTTTGAGATATGCAGTGATATAGGCTACTCGTCCGTAGGACACAGAGTGAGCTTTGTTGAATCCGTACGCTGCGAACGGTTCGATCCATTTCCAAATTTCCTCTGCTTTTTTCAAAGACCATCCCGAGTGCTCAACACACCCGTTGATGAACTTTTCTTTTTGCTTCGCCATTTCTTCGGGAATTTTCTTTCCCACCGCTTTTCGGAATTTGTCCACTTCACCCCATGTGTATCCCGCAAGCTTGTTTGCCATCATTAAAAGGTCATCTTGATAGACGAGGATCCCGTATGTTTTTTTGAGGATTGGTTCAAGTGCTGGATCAAGATATGAGATCTTGGATGGGGTATGTTTTCGAGCGATATATTCTGGGATGAACTGGATTGGACCTGGTCGATATAACGCCACCATCGCGTTGATGTCGTGAATTGATGTCGGTTTAAGATCCATTAAAAACTTTGTCATTCCTTCACCGTTTAGCTGGAACACATCGGATGTTTCTCCACGTGCAAGCATTTCAAATGTTTTCTTGTCATCAATTGGGATCGTCTCATAATCAACATCAATATTTTTGAGTTGTTTTACGAGTTTGATCGTGTCAGAAATAATTGAAAGGTTTTTGAGGCCAAGAAAGTCGAATTTAAGAAGTCCTGCATTTTCTTCATCGATCGAATACATATCATATTGGGTAATGATCTTACCTTCTCCTTTTGGATCGAGCTGTAGAGGTACGATATCAATAAGTGGGACAGGGGAAATAACCACACCCGCAGCGTGAACTCCGATGTGTCTTGAACACCCTTCGATCTTCATTGCCATATCAATGATCTTTTTTGTATCCTCTTCTTTTTTGTAGGCGACTCCGAGCTCTGGGTTTTCGGTCAAAGCCTTTTCGAGCGTCATTGGGAATCCTTGTGATCCCATCGGTACCATTTTTGAAATTCTGTCTCCTGTCGCTACTTCATATCCTAACGCTCGTGCAACGTCTCGAACAGATCCTCTGGCAGCCATCGTACCGAATGTCCCGATCTGAGCTACCTTGTCATCACCGTATTTTACTTTTGCATACGCTACCATTTCATCTCGTCTATCGTCGGCGAAGTCCATATCAATATCGGGAGCCGATGGTCGGTCAGGGTTTAGGAATCGCTCGAATGGAATTTCAAATTCCAAGGGATCAATGTTTGTGATACCAGAAAGATATGTTACGAGAGATCCTGAAACCGAACCTCGAATGTTGGAGAGGATTCCATGTTCTTTTGCATATCGAAGAAGGTCAGCTACCACAAGAAAGTATGGTGCGTATCCTTTGGTCTTGATAACCGAGAGTTCATAGTCAGCACGAGTGGTGGTCGCTTCATTCTTTTCGAGATTTCTTTTTGCGAATCCTTCATATACAATTCGTTTGAGTTCATCGTCAGCGCCGAGCCCACTTTCAATCGGAATAGTAGGGAACATCCATTTACCAAGAGGGATTTCGAGATTACATTTCTCGACGACCTTCTCGACATTTTCTATTGCTTCTGGATATTTTTTGAAAAGTTTTTCTGCTTCTGTGGGAGAGATAAAGGAAAAGTCTCCTTCATCTTCTTCAACTCGAGCTTCTCCAAAAGATTTCTGCACCATCATAAGTGTCTTTTGTGCTTTCTTCTCATCTTTTTCGAGATAGTACACATCATGTCCTGCAACAATCGGCACTTCAACATCTTTTGCGAATGATACGAGTCGATCCATAAATTGTGACTGATCTTCAATCTCTGGATGCATTGTGATCTCTATGTAGAAATCATCTTTAAAAATATTTTTGTAGAACGATACCCAGTCACGAGCGAGGTCTTCGTTCGCATTTCGGATGGCAGTCGCTGCTTCACCGCTAAATGATGGAGTGATGGCGATGAGCCCTTTGTGGTATTTCTCGATGAGTTCCTTGTCGATTCTAGGTTTGTAGTAGAAACCTTCAGTGTATGAGTAGGTGACAAGCTTTAGAAGGTTTTGATACCCTTCCATGTCTTTGGCGAGCAAAATAAGGCGAGTTCGCCTGTTATCGATTCGAGGTTCGCGATCGTGGCGAGTTCGGACCGCAACAAAAAAGTCGACACCGATGATGGGTTTGATTTCTTTCTTTTTGCATTCCTTGAAAAATTCGATAACACCATACATATTACCAGCATCGGTCAGCGCCAGGGCTTTCATTTCGAATTCCTTGGCTTTGGCGACCATATCGGGAATCTTTGGGAGAGCTTGGAGGAGAGAATAGTGTGAGTGAGTATGTAAATGTGTAAACTTGGACATCAATATATTATAAGCTGTTAGTTGAAAGCTCGTAGCTTTTAGCTTTTTAAATACTGTGGTCTGGTATTTTGATTTTCAAAATGATAGAGTTTGGAAGGATTCAAACTACAACTCCACCCAAATGCCAACTTCATCTGAAATTCCACAGGCTCTTCCAAACGTTAAACCTCAATATCTCACTATTCTGCTTGGCTTTTATGCCGCACACGGGCTGCTGATCGATACGATTGAGAGTCGAACCGATCTACTCGTTCGGGTGATGGGGGCAACGAAGCCTCGTGACTCTCTCGTCGATCCTCTTTCGGCGCTTCATGCTCTCGAGCGTAGCTTCCTGGTGTGTCACCTCAAGCTTGATTTGTGAGATTTTGTTCAATTGTTTGTTTCATTGCTGCGCGTAAGCGCGGCTTTTTATTTTGTTGGACAAATAGGTATTTCGTGTTATTGTTTTTGAGGTCCTGCACATTCTTCACAGATTGAATTTTTTGCTTGACCAAACTCACATACACATCCTAATATGGCCGACAACGACGCTCAATTGCCAAAAAAACCAACAGCAGAAAAGGTGGAAGTAAAGACGGTCTTATCTCAGCCAGCTTGGCCGCCACCGCCTCCATCTCCGCCTCAGGAATCATCTATCACGCCACTTCAAGCCGATTACAAAGGCTATGGTGCAGGTGCTTGGCCTGGGTTTCCGTAGGACATTGGTGAACATCAGAAAAGCCCTGTTTCGTGCAACGATGCGCGAAACAGGGCTTTTTAATTTTAATTTTATTTTAAAAAGTTATAATACCTTAATGATTGACTATATCATCGGCATCGACGAAGCGGGACGAGGGCCACTTGCAGGTCCTGTGTCTGTCGGGATTTGTATTGTACCTGCAGATTTTGATTTTACAGTTTTTAAAAATTTGAAAGATAGTAAAAAATTAAGTGAGAAAAGACGAGTAGAAGTCCTTGCACAAATGAAGGAGCTTCAAGATTCAAAAGCAATTAATTTTTCTGTTGCTCTCGTTTCAAACAAAATGATTGATGATAAAGGAATTGTTTTTGCAATCACTTCTGGTATCAAGGCACTTTTGAATAAAATTAATATTGAACCGCATAAAGTAAAAATACTTCTCGATGGGGGACTTAGAGCACCCGAAGAATACATTTATCAAGAGACTATTATAAAAGGGGATGAAAAAGAGCCTGTGATCTCACTTGCATCCATTGCAGCGAAGGTTACTCGAGACCTTCATATGGTCAAACTCGCCAAGGATTATCCGGAATACGGTTTTGAGATACATAAAGGGTATGGAACTTTAAAGCATAGAGAAGCTATCAAAAAACACGGGCAGAGTATTGTGCATCGGAGGACTTTTTGTGGAAATATATAAAATAGTCTCAAAGTCACAAGTCAAAAGTAAAATTCAAAAATTTAAATCATGTTTAAATTGACATTCATCAATTTCAGGGTATTCTCATTTGTGGAAAGGTGTCCTAAAAGTGCCTAGTAAAAAATGCTAGCCGCTTCGTGCATCCTGTGCGAAGTCAATGGGACGGCTCATTCTATGAAAATATTGAGAAGAACGACGGTAGTGTGGTCAAATTTGTGGCAGGAAACCATTCTTGAGGATATGTCTCTCATGGAAGAGGAAGAGGCTAAGGTGTATCTTGAGGAGGTAAAAATTACACATGGTATTAATTCAAATACTGCAGACGTCTGGCTGAGTTTTCGGGTTCTGTGTAATCATAAATATCCGCTAGCACCTGATAGTACTGAATATGTTGGCAAAACCAGTAAATGGCTTACTGACAAAGGTTCAGTGCTGGGACTGGAATTCATCAAAGATCCTCTTTTTACCAGCGGAACAAAACATCTTCGTTTTAAGCTGAATGGTCCAAAATTTTGTGATCAAGCAATCCTTATTGCTCAAAACATTTCGGAACACCTTCTTGGGGGCGCTGATTCTTGGATTAATCGTGGAGAGATGATTGAGGAGGCTTTTGTCCGTTCCGGCCTACATGGAATCGAATCTCTATTTCAAAGAATCTTGAGAAGACTTCGAGAATCACAGTAGCTACCTTTTGATTATACATTTGCCACATCTTTCGAGGTGCGGCATTTTTTTATTGGGATTTATAAAACAAAGACAAATGCACAGCTGCATAGTCGCGGTGCATTTGTCTTTTTATTCATCTTGGTATATAGTATTACCACTATGGTTATACG
>JAZKAJ010000006.1:2371-70928 GCA_040389185.1 Patescibacteria group bacterium | reverse complement strand
TTGGGGAATCGTCTAATGGTAGGACATGTGCCTTTGGCGCATAGTATCTAGGTTCGAGTCCTAGTTCCCCAGTTTTGAACGCCAGTGAAAAAACTGGGGAAAGTAAGTGCCGGGGTGCACTTACGACTAGGACGAGAAGACCTTTTGAGTATAAAATTGAGCTTGCAAAAATTTTATCCAAAAGGTGTACTGAACCTGTAAGGTTCGAGATTCCTAGTTTCCCTAATTTTCGTATAAATTTATTCATTCTGAGGCAATTCAGTTATTTTTAAAAATTTAAATTATGGAAAAAAAAGAATTTGAAAAACTAACAGACCAAGAAAAACTTTTGTTTTATGACGAGGAAATAAAAGGTGTTTTACAAAATATTGAATACGAAGAGGCTAATGGGGTTTATTTTGGTTTGCAAGATAAAAAAGATGCGGTCAGAAAGCTTGAAAGGAGAATCGAAAACTTAAGGTCTGAGAGGTCATCTTTGATTGATCGAATCAACATAGGTCTTTCAAACTCATCTCGTCTCAATAAATCTAATCAAATTTTTATTGCTAGTTGGTTCGATTCTTCTACCGATTCTAGTATTACTGCTATTGAGGAAGGTATTAGAGAGGCAGGGTTTGAACCTAGGTGTATTAAAGATGAGCACTTCTCAGAACCTATTATGGATAAAGCTCTTGGAGAAATTCGTAAAAGTCGTCTCGTAGTTGTGGATTTAACAGGTAAAAGACCCAGTGTTTTTTTTGAAGCAGGTTTTGCTCACGGGGCTGAAATTGAAACAGTGTATGTTTATAAAAAAGATGAAAAATCTACAACAGATCTTTCACTCGAGTTTTATGTAAAGCATTATAAATGCTACAGTTATTCCAATACTGAAGAATTGAAGGAAAAAGTAAAAGATATTATTACGGCTCGTATAAAGTCAAATATGTAATATTTTATTAGGAGTAGTTATCAATAAAATGTATGTCTAAATGGAAGGAATTTGAACAACTTGTTTATCAGCTTCAGCAGCAGTTATCGGGAGACGCAGAAGTAGTTCTTGATGCCAGTCTACCGGGGGATGATTCAAAAACTGATAGGCAGATAGATATTTTAGTAAAAAGATCTATCGGTCAATATCCGATAGTGATCGCAATGGAATGCAAAGATTATAAGCGTCCTGTGGATGTAAAAGAAGTTGAAGCATTCGCGACAAAACTCAAAGATATAAAAGCAAATAAAGGTGCAATGGTTGCAGGAAAGGGTTTTAGTCAGGCTGCACTTGAAACAGCAAAGAGACATGGTATAGATATGTTTAGGTTTGTTGATACTCAGAGTACTAATTGGAAAGTTTATGCGTCCATTCCTGCTTCTGTAGAACAGATTTTTTTTCAGGCAATGCAATTTCACTTTTCTGATTTTGTTGAAATACCAATAGTTTTTATAAATCCTCCACATGAAGCAAATATTTTTAGTCCTGAAAAAGAACTATTGGGTATATTGAAGGACATAATGATTAAAAAGTGGATTAATAATGAGATTCCAAAAACTTCAGGAGTACACTTTGTTGAGATAGTGACAAATGGTTTTGTTGGTACGCCGGAGCACCTATGTTCTGTGACCATACGTGGCTTAGCACATGTGGAGAGGAAAGTATTTTTCGGTCCATTACCAGTTGACTTTGTAGGTTTGAAAAACGAGCATGGCGGAGGAGTTCTTACTCGATCTTTTACTACTGAAATGCTTGACACGGCTCAACTTACAGAAGGGAAATTGGCCGGATGGTCAGAAATTGATCCATCCCAAGCTGCAGTTCAACCACTTTTGACTTTTGTGGTAGAAAGAGGGCCTAGTCTGGGATCTGTGCAAGACCAAGACTGATTAAATTATGAGCCATGTTCAATTTCTTTTGCACTCCCTCCCAAATCGTTATAAACTTAGAGATATGAAAACAATACCAAAAAATACAATATGTCTCTGGTTTAATAATGATGCAGAAGGTGCAGCGAATTTTTATGCTGCAACTTTTCCTGATAGTAAAGTTACTAATGTCTTTCATGCACCAACTGATTACCCAAGTGGCAAGAAGGGTGATGTACTCACAGTAGAATTCACTGTCTTTGGAATTCCATGTATAGGATTAAATGGCGGTGCAACATTTAAACAAAGTGAAGCGTTCTCTTTTCAGATTGCAACAGACAATCAGGAAGAAACTGATAAGTATTGGAATGCTATTGTAGGAAACGGTGGAGAGGAGAGTGAATGCGGATGGTGCAAAGATAAATGGGGAGTGTCATGGCAGATTACACCAAAGACACTCACCGAAGCTATGGCTATTGGAGGAGAAGAAGCAAAGCGTGCATTTGAAGCAATGATGACTATGAAAAAGATTGATGTTGCTGCTATTGATGCTGCGCGAAAGGGATAATAATAGTTAGCAAATTAAATTAAAAAACACCGAGAGACTTCGGTGTTTTTTAATTATTCATTTCTACTGATACTGTATATAACTTGGCATCGGGCTAAGATTCAACACTTGGCTTGTCGTCATCATGCCCGTGCTTGGTGCTCGCAAGTCATTTTTGTAGAAGAGTTTGAGACCTGTGAACTGCACAGGATAGTTATCGATCACTTCGTTATATGCAGCGATCTTGTGCTGTGGTCCGCCCCAACCATCCATATCCATAACCACCTGCACTTCAGGAAGTGGTTTTATATTTTCTGTATTTTTGACCATTCCTTCGGTGAATCGGTGTACTACGAGGATTTTTGGTGTGAGATTATTTTCTTTTACAATTTTTGCTAAGAATTGTGCAGCAAAATTTACGCTTGATGCATTGATAGAGCCAATTCTTGTACCTGGTTTTTGTCCTGGCTGCATATTGAATTCTGGATCAAGTGCAAGGTGTACGTTTGGAAGCTTCAAATATTTTTCAAGTCGAGGGATCTCTGCTTCAAATGTGCTTTGTCCCGTCTGTATATCGAGAAAAACAATACCACCGACTTTGTTAGCAAGATCGATTGCTTTTTGAATCTGATCATCTGGCATTCTGAGTCGATATTTACCATCATCGCCAGCAGAGCCTTGAGCGGTTGCGACAATGTAATCTACGGCAGGGATGACAGGGGTGGTTGGATCTGCCGCTTTCCATTTGGCTAGTTCACCTTGAAGTTTTGGAATGAGTGTATCTTCTGGATATTCTCCGAGTACACCCATCTTTGTTGAATAAAAGTTTCCATAATAAGCAACGATACGATTGAATGGCAAAAGCGCACCAGTGTTTGGATAGACAGTTTTTGTCGGCCAATCACTCGGACCAGGAACTTTTGTACAAATTTTTATAGGTTTTGGTTTTGTACTTGTTGAGGTTTTTGGGGTTGATGTTGCTGGTGTTGTGGTGCATTTTGAGATGAGGGGAATGTTTGCGAGTGCGAGCATTTTTTTGTCATAGAGTGCCTTATCTAATGTTTGTACTTTTATATCGCTTTCTGTTTCTGTTGCAGCTTTTGCCAAACTCTTATCAGAAGCTATGTAAACAGTATGAGAAAAATTAATCTGTCCGATGAGTAAGACAAATACAAAAGAGAGTGCGATTGCGATGACAATTTGAAAGATTGGATGTAAGTGTGAATATTTTTTCTTCATATTTTTTATGATAGTGGAAGTATAGCATTTGTAAGCTGAAACTTGAATCTTTTCAGGGTGTGAATTTATAGTTTTTATTTTAATTCTAAGTAGTATAATTATCACATGACTAATAAAAACATTTTTGCAGCTATTGCTGCCATTATCATTGTAGGGTTTGGGGTATATGTATTTACAAATGTTGAAATAAATAAGAAAGTGGTGGTCGGTGATTATGGAGATAGAGTAATGCAAACTGCACCCGGTGATCATCCTGAAGTAGATCATCCTGCAAATGAAGGTGTTGCAACTGATAAAAAAACTTCAGTTGTGTGGAATTTTAAAGTTGTAGGCGAGAGTGATGGGATATCTTATACGGGTGTTGAAGCGGTCATAAATAACCAATCTTATGATATAGGAAAATTCCAGGGAAGTTGTAGTGTAGTAGGCGGCACAGGCGGTATAGATAGTAAGGGACTTCTCGCGGGAGAAGTATCAGCTGCACAGTGTTGGTTTGCGGGAGCAGGGGATGAGATTGGGGTCTTTACTCATGAAGATGGAGGATATGACATTATGACAGGGGAACTTGGTGAAGGGGTAGATGGAGGACCATTTTTCCGCGGTAACTTCAAAGTAAAACAGACAATCAAAGCTTAAGAAATTCTTTTGAAAAAACATCCAGTATCAACTCTAGTTCTCATTGCTTACAGCGCAATACTCATAAAAGTAATGGTGTTTAGAGAGATTCCGGTTATTCGGATTGGACACCTCATGCTTAAGTTTGGAGGATCAGATGCAAATGGTCAGTCAAACTTCGTACCGTTTAAAACTATTTGGCCATACCTTTTGGGTCGTAGTGGATGGCTTATTGCGAGCGCAAATATTATTGGGAATATCGCGTTGCTCATACCATTTGGATTTCTTGCGGCAAGCGTTTATCGAAATATGACATTTAAAAAATGTCTAGTTCTTGCAGTTCTTGTTCCAGTTGCTATTGAAGGGGTGCAGGTGGTACTGAAAACAGGTATATTTGATATTGATGATGTAATATTAAACGGACTTGGTGTTGTGATCGGGTACTTTATATTTAAAGCCTTTGCAAGATAAAGGATCTAGAAATCCTTTGTTCCAACTTCGCCTCGGACGTTGTGTATGAGGATACTCATTCACACTTTCCTTACAGGAACTGTACACCTTTCACATTTTGAATACAAAATATTCAAGGTCTTGCAAAGCTCCATGTATTCGCTTTTCACCTCGCTTGTTGGAAATAAACCATTGAATATTACGTCTTTATAAATTATTGGTTAGCGTTATAATTTAACTATGAGAAAAATAATCACAACAACGTTTGTTACATTAGACGGAGTTATGCAGGCTCCAGGTGGATCACAAGAAGATACTGCAGAGGGGTTTAAATATGGCGGATGGCAGTATGGAAAATTTGATGATTCTATATCAGATAATGTTATAGGTGGATTTATGAACCAGCCATTCGAACTTCTTTTGGGTAGAATTACTTATGATATCTTTGCTTCATATTGGCCAACCGCAACTATCGATAATGAAGTCTCTGTACCTTTCAATAGTACTCGAAAATATGTCGTCTCGCACACGCCCAAAGAACTTTCATGGCAAAACTCTACTCTTGTATCAGGTGATGTGGTTGAGGAAATAAAAAAACTAAAAGAAATGGATGGTCCTGATCTTTGGGTATGGGGAAGTGGGAACCTGATTCAGACCTTGCTTGCAGAGGATCTTATAGATATTATGCACATATTAACTTATCCTGTGACTATTGGGTGTGGCAAACGTCTATTTCAAAACGGTACAAAACCAAAAACATTTAAACTTGCTGAATCAAAAATTTCAACGACAGGTGTTATCATTGCAACTTACGAACCAGTAGGGGAATTGAAAACGGGGGACATTAATAAATAATCTAGTGATGAAAAATAATCTCGAGTTAAATAGAGTTATGAAGTTTGTCATGGTGGAAACAGAAAAAGGGACTTTATTGTGGGGTGACCCAAGTGTTAAATTCCACAAAGATATTGTGGAGAAAATGAAGAATGAAGGTGTTGAGATTATAAGCATAAAAGGAGGTGCAAAAATTAAAATCGAGGATAAAAATATTTATGTGTGGGATAAGAGTAGTGTCTATGGTGAAGTGTCATTTCCCGAAGTGTTAGAAATTCTCAACAAGGATTTTCCAGGTCGTGAAGTTTTGAATTATGAGCCAGCTGTATAATGAGGACTCATTACTTAACAAACTCTCTAAAGTATTATGAAACTAGAAAATTTATATAAGACAAGTTTTGCAAAAGTATATCCGTATTACATCGCAAAAGCGGAGAGAAAAGGTCGCACAAAGGACGAAGTGGATGAGATCATTCGATGGTTAACAGGATATACACAAAAGCAATTTGAAAAGCATTTGGAAAAAGAAACGGATTTTGAAAATTTCTTTGGCAAAGCAAAGCTCAATCCCAAAAGAACTTTGATCACAGGTATGATTTGTGGAGTCCGAATAGAAGAAATAAAAGATCGGGTCATGAAAGAAATGCGATATCTCGATAAGCTTATTGATGAACTTGCGAAAGGGAAAAAGATGGAAGATATTTTGAGGAAATAATAAAAAATATGAAAATAAACAAAATAGACCATGTAGGAATCATAGTCGAAGACTTGGAAGCTGCAAAAGGCTTTTTCCTCGAGCTTGGTCTCAAGGTGGTGGGCGAACAGGAGGTGGAAGGTGAATGGGTAGGAAAGATCATTGCACTTGAAAACGTTAAGGATAAGATTGTTATGATGCAAACCCCTGATGGTGAAGCAAACATCGAGCTCGTAAAGTTCTATAATCCTGTAGATGACAAAGGTATACAGCCTTCTTTTTCAAATACACTTGGTATTAGGCATATTTGTTTTGATGTTCAGGATGTGGAGGGAATCACAGCCAAACTAAGGCAGAAAGGTTTTGAACTTATGGGTGAGATATACAATTATGAAAATGTATACAAACTCTGCTATATCCGCGGACCAGAAGGAATTATTTTGGAGTTGGCAGAGAAATTGGGATAAGTTCAAACAATTCTAAATTAAAAAATAACGATCCGTGTAAAAAAACACGGATCGTTTTTTAAATAAAAATATGATCTCTATCCCACCTGCTCATTCAACCACTCTGTGAGTTGTGTGACGGCTCTGTCCAGTAGATTACCGATCGCATCAAAGAGATCTCGAACCGCTCCAACATGTTCATATCCAAACCACATAATATATATGATGAGTATGAGCCAAGCCATACCAATAATACTTTGTACTAATTCATACAATGGGGACTTGTTTTGAGTTGCGTGCCATCGTTCTCGCTTCTGCCATTGCTTCCGCTCATTTCTTAGTTGTCTTTTCCATTTCTTTGCTTCGTCGGTATTTTTGAAATGTTCGAATCCTGTTCGTGCTCGATGCAACAAATCCTGTGCGGTAGTACGAATCGCACCCCACGCTTCAGCTTTTTCTTCAGGAGTGTCAGCTTTTGGCACAAGCATCCATATTACAAAATAAACAGCGACCCAAGCGCCGTGAGTAAGCACTGTAAGAGCGATAAATATAATTCGGACAAGCGTCACATCCATTTCAAGGTATGCAGCAAGTCCGCTACATACTCCGAAAATAATACCTTCGTCTGGAAGGCGATAGAATTTTTTGTGGCGTTTTGGTCCATTCTCATCCTCTAATTTTTTATCAGAAGGAGTGGTATTTGTCGTAGTGTCGACTGCCCCCATTTCTTTAATAATTGTTTCAATCTCTGATGATAGGACAACATTTTTTGTTGAACTCAGGTAAGTGTCACATTTTTCTGCGATGGCGAGATTGAAGTCCTTGAGGATCTCTTCTTTGTCTGGATCAGTTTCAAGTTTTATGGCCGCATTATCGAGATAAATTTTTAGTGCATTGTATCCCGTTTCTTCGACTGAGTATGATCTGCCTGCGAGATTGATTGTGATTACTTTGTTCATATGTTTTTGATTATAGTATTAATTTTTTGCCAATAATCTTCTGTTTCTTTTAATTCTGCTTTGCCTTTCCTGGTGAGGCTGTAGTATTTGCGAGGTGGTCCTACTTCTGATTCCTTCCACTCATAGTCCAAAAATCCATCACGACGCATGCGGCTCAAGAGGGGATAGAGAGTACCTTCTTGGGTAGCAAAGTCTGTTTGATTGATCTCTTTTAAAATATCGGCAACATAAAGTGCTCTCGAATTAATCATCTTCAAAAGAATAAACTCGAGGAGTCCTTTACGTATTGCGCCAAATTTTTCATTGTTGTGGTCCATATTGTTTAAATATTTAGGTACCTTGTTGTATAAAGGTATCATATCGTAAAATGGTGTAAGGTGTCAAGGTGATAGATTCAAGTGGTATAATTAATTCTATGCCTACCATACATATTGATGAGAATAGAATCCTTATTAAAGAAGCTTCTCCAGAAAAGATAACTGGAAAATGGAAAGAGGCTGTTGATGAGATAATAAAAACTTGCAATGAACATTTAGGTTCAAAGCTCATTTCTATATATATTGGTGGCAGTGTTTCTCATGGTGAAGCGATAGAAAACAAATCAGATGTTGACTCATATGTAATCGTGGATTTGACCGAGGAAGAATGTGGGCGGCTGGATGATGTTTGGGTTTTAGATGAGGAAAAAAGAATTGATACTCTATTTCCGTTTCAGCGAGGGGTGGAGATTCATCTTATCTCAGTCGATCATATAAGCGAAGGGAAAAAATTTCAAATGAAAGATTTTTCAGCGTGGGTGTATGGAAAGGATTTTAATCCAGAATTGCCTGACTATAAATTAGATAAAGAAACAATGGGTCGAATTCGAGTTGATGTCAAGAAAGATGTTGAAACTGCAAAAGAGGATCTGGCAGGAACCAATGATGCTAAAGAAATAATGGAAATTAGTAAATGGATCTCAAAACGAATTATCCGTAGTTCAGGTATGTTATGTATGTGGAAAGAAAACTCCTACACAATGGAAATTCCAAAATTGGTGCAGATGGTCTCTCAATATTATCCTGAAAAAAAAGAAGAGTTGGATGAGTTGTTTGAATATACTAAGAATCCAACATCTAATAAAGTGCAAATGCAGCACTTGCTTAGGTCTTTTGGTGCTTGGCTTATAGAAGAAGATAAAAATATTTTTGGATAAGCAGATCCTTATCTCTTTAAGGTCTCATTGTCATAACCCCTCAAAAAATCCGTCTTCCTTAACATAGCGGCATTAGCCTTTTTGGAGTAAAATGTACTCTCTCTACATAGAAAATTCACATGATTAATTTATTTAAATACTTAAAACCTTATAGCTGGCCTATTGTTTTCTTGATCATTCTTACAATTGGACAGGTGTTTTCGAACCTTTCTTTACCTGACTACACGGCCCATATTATTAACGATGGAATAGTGGGTGGGAATCAGAGTGTGATCTATAGCTATGGTCTCATTATGCTTCTTATTGCTTTAGGTGGTGGAATTCTCACGGTCGGTGCTGGATATTTCTCGGCACGAATTGGTACAGGATTTGCAAAAGATATTCGTGATGCGGTATTTACCAAGATCGAAGGATTTTCACTTGTTGAATTCAATACGTTTTCGACAGCATCACTCATCACTCGAAGTACGAACGATATTCAGCAGATCCAGATGGTTCTCATTATGCTCCTTCGCCTTGCTCTCATGGCTCCGTTTATGGGAGTTATGGCTATCATCAAAGCATATGCTCTCGCGCCTGGAATGACGTGGATCATGACTGTGGCGGTTGTTACACTCATTGCTGTTATTGCAATGATATTTAGTATTGCACTCCCTCGTTTTAAACAACTTCAAAAATTGGTAGATAGATTAAACCTTGTGACTCGAGAAATACTCACAGGGCTTCGAGTGATTCGTGCTTATGACAAAGAAAAATATGAGGAGAATAAATTCAGAGAATCCAACAAAATACTCACTGATGTAAACCTCTTTGTAAACCGACTCATGACAATCTTGCAGCCTGCGATGATGCTTATTATGAGTATCACATCGATCGCAATCGTCTGGTATGGTGCACATCAAATTGATCTCGGAAATCTCGCTATCGGAGATATGCTCGCGTTTATGCAGTATGCGATGCAGGCAATATTTGCATTCCTTATGCTCTCAATTATTTTTATTATGGTGCCTCGTGCTGCTGTGTCAGCAGAGCGAATCGCAGAAGTGCTTGCATCAAAACCAGTTATCCAAGATCCACAAAATCCTATCAAAGCTCCACATCTTGGAGGTAAAGTTGAATTCAAAAATGTCTCGTTTTCATACGTTGGTGCTGAAGCACCAGTGCTCGCAGATATTTCTTTCTCAGCCAATCCGTCAGAAACGACCGCGATTGTGGGAAGTACGGGTAGCGGTAAATCAACAGTCATTAATCTCATTCCACGATTCTATGATGTCACAAAAGGAGAAATTCTTGTTGATGGGGTTGATGTACGAAAGATGACTCAGAATGATTTGCGAAGTCGGATCGGATACGTTTCTCAAAAAGCAATGCTCTTTTCGGGGACAATAAAAGAAAATATTGCTTATGGAAGTCATGATCTAAAAACTGAGGACATAGAACACTCGGCTACTGTTGCTCAGGCAACTGATTTTATCCAAGGTTTGGAAGGCAAATTTGAAAGTCATATTGCTCAAGCTGGAGCCAACTTCTCTGGTGGACAAAAGCAGCGACTATCAATCGCTCGAGCACTTGCAAAAAAACCAGAGATTTATATTTTTGACGATAGTTTTTCTGCGCTCGATTTCAAAACTGATGCGGCACTCCGAAAGGCACTCGAGTCCGAGACAAAAGGTAAGACGATGATTGTTGTTGCACAACGAATCAGTACTATTATGCACGCAGAGAAAATCATAGTGCTTGAATCTGGAAAGATTGTTGGAGAAGGGACTCATGCAGAACTTATGAAGAGCTCTCCTGTCTATCAAGAAATTGCATCGTCACAGCTTTCGGAGAAGGAGCTAGAGGATATCAAATAACAAACAAACATTATGGATAAAGATAATAAAAAAACAGAAGAGACTAAAACGCCACCGCCCCCACAGCATGGTTTTGGTCGTGGAGGACCAATGGCTGGAATGGGAATGCCTGTGCAAAAGCCAAAGAATTTTAAGGCGACGATGCGGACACTTCTCGAATACTTGAGACCTTTTCGTCTCTCGATCATTGTTGTGCTTGTGTTTGCGGTCTTGAGTACTGTATTTGCAATCGTAAGTCCGAAGATGCTTGGTGAAGTGACAAATGATATTGTCGCAGGATTTATAAATAAACAATCTGGTGGAGCAGGGATTGATTATGTTGCAATTTTGAAAATTATTGAACTCCTTGTTGGACTTTATGTCGTGAGTGCGCTCTTTAGTTATATTCAAGGATGGATAATGGCTGGCGTTTCTCAGAAAGTAACATTCAATCTAAGGCGAGATATCTCAGAAAAAATAAATAAGCTTCCTCTTAGTTATTTTGATAATCGAACTCATGGAGAAGTATTGAGTCGTGTCACAAATGATGTTGATACAGTGAGTCAAACATTAAACCAGGGCCTCACTCAAATCGTGACTGCGGTGACATCACTTATTGGAATCCTTGTCATGATGCTCACGATCAGTTGGCAGATGACACTTGTTGCAATAATTGTTTTGCCTATAAGTTTTGGACTTATCGGTCTTGTGGTAGGCAGGTCACAAAAATATTTTGTCACTCAACAGGTAACGCTTGGAAAAATAAACGGACATGTTGAAGAAATGTTTTCGGGACACACTGTGATGAAAGCGTTTAATGGAGAAGAAAGATCTGTAAATATTTTTAAAGGTATCAATGATGAGCTTTATGATAGTGCATGGAAGTCTCAATTTTTCTCAGGACTTTTGATGCCTATTATGACATTTGTGGGAAATCTCGGATATGTTGGTGTAGCGGTACTTGGTGGGTGGCTTGCGATCCAGGGCAAAATAAGAATTGGAGACATTCAAGCATTCATTCAATATATGAACCAGTTCACTCAACCTATCACTCAGACAGCAAACATTGCAAACGTTTTGCAGTCGACTGCGGCGGCTGCAGAGCGAGTATTTGAATTTCTTAGAGAATCAAATGAAGTAAAAGAAATTGAAAATCCTATTGTACTTTCAGATGTTAAAGGTGGTGTGGAGTTCGATAATATTGTCTTTGGATATTCACCGGAGAAGACTATTATTCACGGATTTACTGCAAATATAAAGCCTGGACAAAAAGTGGCTCTTGTAGGCCCAACAGGAGCAGGCAAGACTACAATGGTGAATCTTCTTATGCGATTTTATGATGTAAATAGTGGAGCTATTAAGATCGATGGTATTGATATTAGAAATATGAAACGATCGGACCTCCGAAAACTTTTTGGAATGGTGCTTCAAGACTCTTGGCTTTTTACAGGTACAATCGAAGAAAACATTGCATATGGAAAGACGAATGCAACTCATGATGAAGTTGTGCACGCGGCAGAAGCGGCACACGCAGATCACTTCATTCGAGCTCTTCCAGGTGGATATAATATGAAATTGAACGAAGAGGCTGATAATATTTCTCAAGGTGAAAAGCAGCTTTTGACAATTGCACGAGCGATGCTTGCAGACACTCCGATGCTCATTTTGGACGAAGCGACGAGCTCTGTTGATACTCGAACAGAAACATTAATTCAAAGTGCGATGGAGAAACTTATGCACGGAAGAACAAGTTTTGTAATTGCACACAGACTTTCGACCATCAAAAATGCAGATCTCATCCTTGTAATGCGAGATGGAAATATTGTTGAACAGGGAAATCACGAGTATCTACTTTCACAAAATGGTTTCTACGCATCTCTCTACAATAGTCAGTTTGCTCATAATGAAAGCAACTAAGAATATCTTTGTAAAAAAGTTTACAGACATCCCAAACATCGGACCTGCGATGACACGAGATTTTAAATTGCTAGGGCTTAATGATCCAAAAGATTTAATAGAAAAAGATCCCTATAAGCTCTATTTAGAAATTTGCAAAATTACAAAGACGCGCCAAGATCCATGCGTTTTGGATACTTATATAGCTGCGGTTGATTTTATGAATGGTACAGAGGCCCGAATGTGGTGGAAATATACACCACTTCGAAAGAAAAAATATCCTGAGGTAAGTAAATAATAGAAAGCACATTTGTCATAACATTAAGTAAGAAGCGTCACCAATTCTGGAACGATATTACCAACTAACTTAATTTTTATGACAACAAAACCAAAAGATCTACAAGCGCTTCTTATTACTAAACTTTC
Source organism: Patescibacteria group bacterium (assembly GCA_040389185.1). Lineage (GTDB taxonomy): Bacteria > Patescibacteriota > Minisyncoccia > Phycocordibacterales > CAIRYW01 > JAQBQZ01. The sequence continues at coordinate 57,956 of JAZKAJ010000006.1, read as the reverse complement.
CGTGCTTCTTGATATAGAGCAAGAGCTTATAAAAGCGTTGCCAAAACTAGCAAAAGCAGCAACTGACAAGGATCTTAAGAACGGATTTACAACACATCTTGAAGAAACCAAGGGTCATGCTAAAAGATTGGAGCAGATATTTACACTTCTTGGTGCTAAACCTGAACGAAGTATGAAATCTGCAGGTATTCGAGGAATTATCGAAGACGGAGGATGGGTGATAAAAAATGTAAAACCAAAAGAAGCACTCGACGCAAATCTGATTGCTGCCGCATCATATGCAGAGCATTATGAAATGGCGGGGTATATGTCCGCTTTGATTTGGGCTGAAGAATTAGGATTTTCTGAAGTGTCCGAACTTCTCGAAGCAAATCTTAAAGAAGAGGTTATGGCGGATGAAAAGCTTGTAAAACTTGGGACAGAAAAAATAAATGAAAAAATAATATAGAAGATTGGGCAGTACTATTTGTTTAGTTTTCCACACAAAAGTGGTCTATAAATATTTAATTTCTCCTTTATGATATTATATTCTCATGAAGAAAATAAGTATTTCGAAGGTTGTCTTAGCATTCTTTTGTATTTTTAGTATTTCTACAACGCTAAATGCGGAAGTATTATCTTCTGTTCCATCACTATCTATTACTCACAGTCTTTATCTTGGATTAAGTGGAAGTGAGGTTTTGACTCTGCAAAATATCTTAAAGAGTTTAGGTTTTTTCTCGTATCCAACAGCGACAGGATATTTTGGACCACTAACAAAAACGGCTGTTATTGATTTTCAAAGGGCGAACGGAATTGTTCCTATAGGAATTGTTGGTCCGCTTACTCGAGCTCATCTATCCACTCCTCTACAGATCTCTAATATGAGTACGACTACGATTGGTCTAATATTGCCAAAGGTGAGGTCGGGCACAATCATTCGCAGTCATGCAGATAGAACAGCACCTACGATACCGACTGATCTCGAATCATCAAATATTACAGAGACAACTCTGTCTTTGGATTGGTCGGATTCTACTGATGTAGGAGGTTCAGGATTTTTAAAATACATTCTTGAGCGATGTGAAGGTGATGGGTGTACTGATTTTATTGAGATTGGTAATCCAACTACCTCCTCATTTGATGATGCAGACCTGAGTGCTGATACACTCTATCGTTACCAGATTAAGGCAAAAGATGTTGCAGGTAATGTTTCCGAATATTCATCAATACTCGATGTGACAACACTTCCAATACCTACATATTCATTCACCGTTGCTAAATCTGGGTCTGGAAATGGGGTGGTCATGAGTACTCCCGCGGGTATTGCTTGCGGCTCGACTTGTTCTTCTTCATATTCATCAGGCACCACTGTGACACTTACCGCATCTGCTGATGCTGGCTCAACATTCTCTGGTTGGTCTGGTGCATGTTCAGGTACTGGTCCTTGTGTTGTAACACTTGATAATGACACAACGGTCACCGCGACGTTCACTCTTAATACTTATGCTTTAAATGTTATCCTTGTGGGAGATGGGATGATCACAAGTACCCCGGCAGGTATTGCCTGTGGCTCGACTTGTTCCCATTCGTTTGCGTCAGGTAGTATTGTTACACTTACTGCGTCTCCAGGTATAGGTGCCACTTTCCTTGGTTGGACTGGAGGTGGCTGTTCAGGGACTGGAACATGTATGGTTACTATGAGCACAATAACCACAGTGACTGCAACCTTCTTATCTGAAGCATGATATGAGTAGAAGATTTATTTGTAATTATTAGTTAACATTAATTTTAAATTTTATGATCACTGTTACTTTACTTTCACTTCTAGGAGCAGCTATTGCTGCAATTGTTGGTAGTTTTTGGTATTCGAACTCTACACCTATGGGACGTATTCATATGAAAACTCTCGGCTGTGACAACCTCACTCCAGCAGAAATGAAGAAAAAAATGGAAGAGGCAAAGCCAATGATGGGGAAGATGTATGCGGCGCAGATCGGACTCTCGTTTTTGACTTCATTTGCTGTCGTTTTTATTGTGACAACAGGTATGAGAAATGGGCTTTCATTTGGAATGGCGCTTGGATTCATTGCGATGAACTGGCTTTGCTTTATTGTGCCTACAATCGGTTCAGGCATCATCTGGAGCAATACTGACAAAAGTATAAGGTATCCTAGATTCTTTTCTGAGATAGGTGCAAATCTTGTGACACTCGTACTTATTGCTTTTGTTGCAAGCTTCTTTGTCTAGCTTGATGAAAAAAATAAAAGAAAATATGAAATTCTTTGTGGCTGAACTTTTTTACTTTCTCGTAAAAGAGCTTCGGTCGCTTCTTTTTGCACTCTCGTTCATATTTGTCTTATTTATTTCAAACTACATATCTATCCCGGGATTATATAGATATGATTTTTTGTTTATAGGCGCAATCATCATCCAACTTTTGCTTCTCATATTTAAACTCGAGACAAAAGATGAGATGAAGACCATTTTTCTTTTTCACATCATCGGGCTTTGTCTTGAGATATTCAAAACAAGTCCTAGTGTTGGCTCATGGTCGTATCCTGAAGCTGGGTATTTCAAGGTATTTAATGTACCACTTTATAGTGGATTTATGTATGCGGCAGTTGGTAGCTATATTGCCTATGCATGGAAGATGTTTAAACTTAGATTAACTGATCATCCATCATACAGACTAAGTATTCTTTTGTGTTCACTTATCTATCTTAATTTCTTTACGAATCACTTCATACCCGATATGCGATGGATTCTGTTTGTTTTCATATTTATTGTGTATTTCAAAACAATGGTACATTTCACTATCCGCATCAAAGAGTACAAAATACCACTTGTTTTGAGCTTCATTCTCATTGGATTTTTTGTTTGGGTTGCAGAAAATATTGCGACATATTTGGGTGCATGGAAGTATCCAGGTCAGCTTCACGAATGGCATGTGGTGAGTTTTAATAAGATCACCTCGTGGTTTCTCTTGGTGATCATTTGTTTCATTATTGTGGCATATTTGAAGCATTTTAAAAGAAAATTAGAGGTTCGTGATAGAATGGATAAATAATATGGACTACGAGAAATTTATTGAATATATAAAGCTCCAGGCAGAAGCGCATCAAGAAATGGCTTTGCCTACTGCAAAGACTCACCGAAAGTTTCCGAGTCAAGAAACTAATCCATATTTCACCCATCCATTGTGGTGTTCTATGATGATTCTGTTGGATACAAAACTGCCTGAATCGATTAGGATTCCTGGTGCTGAAGCGCTCCTGTTCCATGATGTTCTTGAAGATACTACAGCAGCTCTCCCTTCAGATTTGTCAGAAGAAGTGGTGGCAATGATAAAAGATATGACATTTGAAAATTTTGAAATTGAAGTAAAGGAGACTTTGCAAAAACCAGCCAAAGCACAGTTGCTAAAATTATATGATAAAACTGCAACTCTATATGATGGTGCACTGCGGGAATTTCGTTATCCAGAGTGGATTGATTTCACCAATAAACTTATTGAAACTGTAGAAAAGGAATATGGAGAGTTGAATATTGTGATACTTGCAAAAGCGTTAATAGTGAATAGAACAAAATAATGTATGTACGAAGTAGAACTTAAAATTGAACTTACTGAAGATGAAAAAGAAAAGCTGATCAGTCTTTTTAAAGAGCGAGGGTTTTTGTCTAAGGGTGTGACTCCTCAAAATGACTTTTGGCCAGAAGCTACAGAGTCAGAATACGGAGGCTATGATATCAAGCGGTATCGAAAAGAAGGAGACAAATATTTTTATACTGAGAAGATGTGGGAATTGTTCGAAGGCGGCAAGCCCGTCCGAAGAGAAAATGAACACGAAGTAACAAAAGAAGAATACGAATCCAAGCTTGTGGAATATCCAGATTCATTAAAAATTAAAAAAGACCGGGAATGGTTTGCGGCTAGTTTTGATGGACAAAATATCAGTATCACAATTGATAGTATAAAGTTTGACCACTCGCCAAGTATCAGATATTTTCTTGAGGCAGAAATTAGTGTGAAGAATAAAGAAGAGGTTGCCAAGACAAAAGAAATTATCCACGGGTTCCTTAGAGAGATACTAAATAAATCTGAACTCATAGAATCACCAGGAATGTTCAAGATGGCGTTTCAGAAGCTTTAGTTTTTGAATGCAATTTTTTATTTTATTTTCATCAATTTGTGAAGTTTAAATTATTAGTCAATAATGATCAATCGCAGAATGAACATCTGCATCAAGCTCGAATTTTGATCGCGGATCGCAAAAATTCTGAGATCGCAGCCGAGATTCCATATTTATTCAAAACAGCCGGATGCATAGTTGATGTTTTTTGTTCAAATGGATCATGGCTTCTTAAAAATAGTTTTTGGGATGACCATATCAGTACTGAGGGATTATCTAATATTGAGTATCTTCAATTACTAAAAAGTAGTCTAGAAGAAAACAAATATGATTGGTTTGTTGCTTCAGATGATACAACGCTTCGAATAATAAACGAATGTTCAACGGAGGATGCGGAACTCTTTATTAAACCGATAATTAATCTTGAGAATAGAATATTACTTGGATCAAAAGCGGGACTCAATTCCCTTTGTCAAAAGTATAATATTTTGACTCCACAATCTTACCTTCATAATTCTTTTGAAGATTTGAACAAAATATACGAGCAGGTTCCTTTCCCCATGCTTCTCAAAGTTGACCAAAGTAGTGGAGGTAAAGGTGTATTCTTGTGCCATGACAAACAAGAAGTCGAGGATTGTCTTTCGAAGTTATCGGCAAAACAAAACAAGGACCTTCTATTTCAAAGATATATTTTTGGGGAAAATGTTTCAGTCGAAGCATTGTTTAAAAACGGCGCGCTTTTGGCTTACGCATATTCGATCGTAAAAAAGACTACGAACGGAGAGTTCAGCGCATCTTGTGAAAGAAAGTATGTTGAGTGTCCTGAAGTTGAGGAAATTTTGAAAAAAATGGGTGAGAGCTTTGGTCTAAACGGATTTAGTTCTATCACATTTATGAGAGATGAAAAGTCACGAGCGCATTATCTTATCGAGTCTGATCTGAGGCCTCAGGTCTGGTTTAAACCCGCAAAACATATTGGAGTAGATTTTTCTTTGGCAATAACAAACTATTTGTTACAAAAGACACAGCTTATCCGCCCGAAATTGCCGAAGTGTAAAGATGCTCAATTCATGTGCTACTTTCCAAGAAGTATTTTGTACTCAATCCTGCGGTTGGATATGTTAGAAATTTTGAAATGGATATGTAATATTGAGAGAAGATGGAAATATATACCTTTCTATGATCCAAGACTGTTTGTATCGATCATTGAGAGCATCATTAAAACCACAATCTATAGAATGTGTCTTTTTGCAAAAAAAACAAGTATCTCGATAATAGTGTTGCAGGGCATTTTTCTGAAGTTGTTAAAGTGGTATACTTAACTTATGCATAATGAAATAATAAACAATCAGGATCTGTTCGGGACTTTGTGGTGTATTGGATGGCTTTTTACTATAGGATATTTAAATCTTTCTTTTTGGAAAGGTGTTTTAGCAATTATAGTTTGGCCATATTATATGGGAGTTAAATTTAGAAAGCATACAGGGCAATAAGCTGAAAAATATGAGTAAAAGTATTTACCAGCAGACTGTAGAAGTGTACAACAGACTGGGAAAAAAATATTTAGATGCCAGTAAAAAGTTGGTTGTGCCTGCTCGGCTACCATTTACCAATTCTTTTTTAAAACAGTCACTTATTCTTGATGTTGGGTGCGGAGGTGGAAGGGACTCAAAATTTTTTGTGAAGAATGGCTTGCGCGTAATAGGTATTGATGTTTCAAGTGTTTTAATAAATGAGGCAAAAAAAGAAGTTTCGAAGACGGTATTTAAATGTGAAGATATTTTAAAATCAAAATTCCCAAATAATCATTTTGATGGCATTTGGGCTCAAGCGGTCTTACTTCATCTCAAAAGAACTGATGTACCAAAAGCGATTAAAAATTTTATAAGATATTGAAGCCTGGTGGATTAGTTCACATTCAGGTGAGAAAAGGTAAAGGAGAAGGTTTCGTCAAAGATATTCTCTCGGGAGAGAACGATCGTTTTTACACATATTTTTCAAAAACAGAAATCGAAAAACTTTTGAAAGATTTAGGATTTATAATTACTTATTCAGATATTCTGCCTGATGACGCGGGAAGAAAAGGTATTTTTTGGATCGCTATTGGAGGGAAGAAGAAAGTTTTGAATTAAAATAAAAGCAGGTCAGCGCCGAGGGCGATGACCTGTTATCTCATGTTGATCTGAGTCTGGTAGCAAGTTCCTTCCACCAAACATTGCTCACTCGACGTCTTCTTTTGGGCATGAAATTGGCTCTCAATGGCAGGTTGCTTTCAGTGTGCTGGGCTGCTTTTGGGGCAGGAGACTCAGTCACGGGAAGAGAGCTTGTGTCATCAATCACTTTTTCATTCAGTGAAAGAACTTCGAGTGCCGGTTCAGGAGGAAGAGTTTCCTGACGAGAGGGAGTTGAGTCAGCTTTCCGCTTAGAACTTTTCGCGGATTTTTTAACATGTAAACATGAAATCCGTGAATTTTGCCTCAACTTTTTCAAGCCAAGTTCCATTCTTGTTTTGACGGTACCCAAAGGAGTGTGGGTTATCTCCGCAATCTCTCTTTGACTGAAGCCTCGACTTAGAAGAATCAAAACTTCTTGTTGTTCAGCGGGTAACTTTTTAAGTTGCTCACTGAGTACGCTCCCTACTTCATTGCGATCCAAGACATCGCATCCATCATGCGCATCTTCACTTGTTGACTGCTCGTTTTCTAATCCTTGATGCGCTCTTTCTCTTGCCACGGTACGCCTTATCCAGTCTATTGACCTCCTACTACAGATGGAAATAATCCAGCTTATAGGCGTTCCTTTTGATGGGTCATATGAGTGAGCGTGATTTAGCACTTCCATCCAGGTGATCATGGCCACATCCTCTGCATGTGCTGAGCCAACTTTTGCAGCGGCCACACTCACAATCAGTTTATTGTACTGATTCAACAAGGTTGTTAAGGCCTCATTATCGCGCTTTTGCAGTCTCACCATAAGCCATTTTGCTGCTTCATGACTGATGCCAGCACTACTTGAGATTGGAGCTCCGACAGCCCCATCTCCATTTACGAGTTCTTCGTTCATAGTTTTGAGGTTGTTTAGGGTTTGTATTAGGACAGTTTTCTAATTGTCATCCTACATCCAAACTGAAAATTTTACAATTTATCACAGATGATTTGAATAGTTAACTCTATCTGCTAAAATATTAATATGAAATCCCATAAAGATATTGACTCATATATAAAAACTTTTTCAAAAGATATTCAGATCATCCTGAAGAAGGTGAGAGTAACTATTGAAAAAGCCGCTCCGAAGGCGACAGAAACTATAAGCTACGGCATTCCAACATTTGATTTAGATGGCCATCATTTGGTGCATTTTGCTGGGTATAAACATCATATTGGATTTTATCCAACATCTTCGGGTGTTACAGCTTTTAAGAAGGAGGTATCAAAGTATATTTTTTCTAAAGGAACTGTTCAGTTTCCAATCGATGAGAAGATTCCATACGGACTCATTACAAAGATTGTTAAATTTCGAGTCAAAGAGAGTCTTGCTTTTGAAAAGAAGTGATAGTTTCACATTTCTGTATTTCTGCTAATATTATGGGTATATTAGGTTAAGTTATAATTTTATGAAAGCTCAAAAAATCGCGTACTGGATTACTACAACAATCATATTCCTTATGGAAGGAGTGCTTGTAGCACTCACTGGCTGGAGTCAAATGTCAATTGACGGCATTGTTGGTCTTGGCTATCCACTTTATTTCGTTTCGCTTCTTGCTACGTTTAAAATTCTCGGATCAATCGTGCTTATGTTTCCTCAATTTCCAAGAAATATGAAAGAGTGGGCGTATGCTGGATTTGGAATCGATTTTATTTCAGCATTCGTGAGTATCTGGGCAGTAGCAGGATTTGGACCAATGCTTATACTCCCAGCCGCGTTCATGATTATTCTCGCAATCTCATACAAGTCATACACTAGATTAAGTTTAAATTAACTTAAATCCCAAAAAACCCCTGTAAATACAGGGGTTTTTTGTTGTTTGCGCTCTCTATTATTGCTATAATAGAGTGATGAAAATCACACTTATCGAGGACGAAAAAAAACTTGCCGCATCACTTACAGAAGGTCTCGAAGGAGAGGGATATGAAGTCTCAGTATTTTATGATGGAATTTTGGGTGAAAAAAATGTTTTAGAACATATTCCCGACCTTGTGATTCTCGATCTTATGCTCCCAAGCAAAGATGGGTTTGAGATATGTAAAACTTTGCGAAAAGAAGGTGTGGGGGTTCCTATCTTGGTTTTGACTGCACGAGATTCTCTAGAGGATAAAATAAATGCACTTGATAGTGGTGCAGATGATTTTGTATCAAAACCTTTTTCATTTAATGAGGTGCTGGCAAGACTTCGGGCTCTCACAAGAAGATCTCAAGGCAATCCTCCACAGCTCAAGATTTCTGATCTTACAATTGATATTGGGGAAAGAAGGGTGTTTAGAGCGGGAAAAGAAATCTATCTCACATTTAAAGAATTTGAACTTCTTGAATACCTTATTGAAAGTGATGGTAAGGTAAAGACAAGAGAAGAAATATATGAGAAACTGTGGGAAAGAAAAGATGATGATTTTGGAAATGTTGTTGATGTACATATTCGACACTTGAGACAGAAAATAGATGATAACTATGATTCAAAAATTATACGCACAGTTCGAGGGGTTGGTTACGCGGTGGAAAGATAAGCTTACTTCCGACCCATTTCTGGTTGCGCAGATTAAGATTGCTATACTTTATTTTATTGTAGGTACTGTTGTATCAATTATTATAAGTGATATTGCTGACAGATTTCTTCGTGACGCTGTTTATGAGATTGCCCGTCTTGATACTGGGCCAATGGTGGAGTTAGCCTTTATTAAGGCTGAGCAAGAGCTTTGGTTTTGGCGTGGTGTAAAACTTATTTTACTTGTAGTTGCTGCTTATTTTTTGGCTCGATATGCACTTCGTCCAGTCAAAAAATCTGCAGAGCTTCAAAAAAGATTTTCTGCAACAGTATCACATGAGCTTAAAACCCCAATTGCTGTAATGAAAAATAGTATCGAAGTGGCACTACGGCATGAGGAATTTCTCACAAGAGAGAAAGCAATTTCAATATTGAAAAGTAATAGAGAGGAAATAGAGGAGCTCTCAAACCTCACCGATTTTTTGATGGTTTTTTCTGGATTAAAAAATAAGAAAAGAACTTTTATGAAAGAAGAGATTAATCTTCGTGTAAAAGTAGAAAAGGCTATAGAAAAAGTAAAAGATACGATGGGTCAAGATGTTTCTATAGTTATTAAAGCTCCGGAGTCGGTTTTTATAACAGGTAGCAAAGCAGGGGTTGTTATGCTAATCACGAATCTTTTAAAAAATGCTGTTGCACACTCAACCACTGGGTTTGTCGAGGTAAGCCTCGCAGATGAGGGTCCAAAGATATCGCTTGTAGTTCGTGATAATGGTTCAGGTATTTTGGAAGAGGATTTGCCATACATTTTTGAACCATTTTATAGAGGTGCTAGTGAATCAGGGGGAAAAATACAAAATGGACTAGGACTTGGACTGACAATCGTTAAAGAGATTGTAGAGATGCATCATGCCACCCTTACTGTTAAAAGTGAGAAAGGTGTCGGTACCGTTTTTGCTGTTATTTTTCCAAAAAACAAATCTTAAAAAATTTGTTAATATACTAGTATAAAAGTTAATAAATAATAGTTATGAATTACACATATATAATCATCGCAACTCTTGCTCAGTTTGTACTCGGTGCCTTGTGGTATTCTCCACTCATGTTTGGGAAATGGTGGATGAAGATAATGGGGGCAGATAAATGCACTGAAAAAGAAATTAAAAAAGCAGAGAAACAGATGGCTCTGTTTTATGCTTTACAAATATTTCTCACGCTGGTTTTTACTTTTGCGCTTAGTGTAATGCTTATCGCGCTCCCATTTAGCCCAATAGTAACAGCCCTCTTTTTACTTATTGGATTTATTATTCCAACGCAGATCTCTGGAATTATTTGGGGTCCTACTGCACGAAGTCAGCAGTTGTGGCAGGTACTTATAGTTGTTTCAAATCAGCTTGTGGGAATATTGCTCGCTGCATTTATATTGTCATTTTAGAATTTCCTACTTCGTACTCTCGACTTCTTGTTCGGTCTTTTCTGAGGTCCATCCGATCGCATTTGTTGCGAGCTGTATCATTGTTGCTCCACCAGATATTGCAAGAATAAGAATAAATATCCAAAAACTTGGAAAGAGAAAATATAAAAAAGTAATAAAGGTACCGGTCCACACGCTCGTGCACCAAGGGCATTCAAGAAGATCGTGGATAGTTCGTCGGAGTCCGTAATTGGTGGGCGACTTTTCTATTATTACTTCATTCTTTTTAACCTCTATTTTTTTTATATTGACGAAGAGATCTCGAAAGAATTGCATTGATTTGTCATAGACAAATAATTCTGTTAGTCGAAGCGTCGCAAGAAGTATTAAGACAAAATCAAAGACATTGATTCCTTTGGGGAGCCCGCGTTCATTTTTCAGATGTAAGGTGAGTATTGTTAGGATTAAAAGATAAGAGATGGTCGAAGTTCCAAAATTGATAAGATCCTGGTTCTCTTTCCTAAATCTGACTTTAAAATAGTTCATATACGATATGACGAGACAGAAATTAAATACTTACAGAATTTTATGGCTTTGTGTACCAAACTACTGAAAGTAATCTGAATTTGTTCTGTTCATTTTGTCATTTTGTAATATAATTGTATCTATAACAAATAGAACTTTTATGAAATACTCAAAACATTTATTTATTCTCGGAATATCTGCACTTGCCATTCTTGCTGCGAATACTACTTATGCTGCTTCTTGTGGATTCACAAGAGACCTCTCACTTAACGCTGAGGGAGAAGATGTCAGATGTCTTCAAAAATTCTTAAATGGCTCTGGATATATAATATCAAGTACTGGTGCAGGCTCTCCTGGTAAGGAAACAGACACACTGAAGTCATTAACAGTTGCAACGATCAAAAAATGGCAAAAAGATAATGGACTTGCATCGACTGGATACTTCGGCCCACTCTCACGACAAAAATATAATATTATAGTGGCAGGACCTTCATCTTCGTCACAAACTTTAGCTACGCCTGTCGTTACAACTACAACATCAAGTGGTTCTTCTTCTGATGCAAAAAGTGCACTTACTCGGGCTATCAAACAGCTTCAAGATTCGGAAGATGAAGTTGTAGATTCTGGACATGGTGGCGTAAACGTAGATCAGTCCAATAAGGACTTGGTCTCCGCAAGAGAAGAAATACTTAAGGCAATGAAATCATATATAAGTGGTGATTATTCAAAAGCAAAATCATATGCGGATAATAGTTTTAGTGATGCTGTGAATGCATTCAAAGCTGCTGGCGGTAAAACCAAAGGTGATAGTGTCGACAATAGAATTAATGAAGTTGATCATGGGCTTGATGATATTGAAGACAAAATAAATAATGCAGATGATGGTGGGAAGGATGTATCAGAAGCAAAAAGTCTCCTTAAGAGCGCTCGAACTATATTACAGAATGCAAAAGATGAATTAGATGCACTTAATTATGATGATGCCAATAATCTCGCTCAAGAAGCAGAAGACAAAGGTAGTGATGCCGAAGATGCTATTAATAATAATGGTGATGAGACAGATGCTCTAAATGCCATAAATAAAGCAAAGAGCGCGATGAGTGCTGCAAGATCTGATATATCTCTCGCTGACAAAAAGAATCGAGATACAAGTGATGCAAAGGGTCTTTTTAATGATGCAACGGAATTCTTTAATAATGCGAGAATAAAATATGATGATGAAGATTATGCCGATGCTGAGAGCTTGGCAAGAAAAGCGGAACGCAAGGCGGAGGATGCATCAGATGCGCTGTAAAAAAATTACTAAATAAGCCGGCCCTTTGGTGCCGGCTTATTTAGTAATCATATCGATACCAACCCGTCTTCTATAATATAGATGGATTGGTTCTATCACCTCTGCTGTCTAATTTTTTAACTAAACAAACAATGAAATATTCTACATTTAAACTCGTTATTCTGATGGCAATTTTTATATTGCCAACTCTTGCGTTCGCTGCCACATCAACATCGACTCGGTATAGTTATTTTAGGACTCTATATAATACTGATGGTTCTGCCGAATCTTCAACTACCAGACAAATTCAAATAAGACAATATCGTGGACAATCAAGCGAACTTCAAAAGAAAATAAGTGCCCTTCCAGATACTTCCGATAAAACAGTCTCTATGCCAGTGCTTTTTGGCGTAGGAATAAGTGACATATCACCGAATTTTGGTGATCCTCGGTCTGATGGGCGAACACATGAGGGTGAGGATATTATGGCTGTTTTAGGTACGCCAATTGTTTCACCGACAGAAGCGGTAGTGATTCGTACGGGAGTGGGCGAGACAGAGGGTAACTATGTATACACTGCAAACCCTGGAGGAGAAACTTTTGTATATATGCACCTAGATCATATTGGTGAAGGGGTAGTATCTGGACTTGTCTTGGAAGCCGGTGACTTAATAGGGTATGTAGGTGATACTGGTAATGCGGCGGGTGGACCAGCGCATTTACATTTCGAGATACACGATAACTCAGGTACTCCTGTCGATCCATTTCCTCGACTTACAAAAGAATTATCTCTAGAAGACAAAATTGATGATCTAACTCAAATATTAAAACAAACCACAGATGAAGATAAGTTATCTAAATTCTTGGTAAAAAACTTTCGAAGTGTATTTATTGATGCAAAAAATGAAAGTATTGAATTACCTCAACCTATTGTCGATGCGATTGATGATCTAAATATAATTCCTGCAAATGGTAGCAGTGGATTATTGCTCTCAAGAGACCTTTATTTGGGAATTACTGGTGACGATGTATATGCTCTTCAGGTATGGCTAAATAACCACGGATTCGTGGTATCACAAAGTGGAGCGGGATCTATCGGCAATGAAACAAGATATTTTGGCTCTGCGACGCGTGCGGCGGTAATTAAATTTCAAATTGCGCATACCATTGCACCTATTGTAGGATATGTCGGATCGATCACTCGAAGGGTACTCGCACTGCTCTAGGAAAATAATACACTTGCAACTTTTTTTGGAAAGATTTCGTATTAATGTATAATAAACATATGAATGCCTTATTTCAAAAATTAGAAACTTATTCAGGAAGTGTGCTTCGTATTGGTATGTCTCTTGTTATCCTTTGGTTCAGTACTGAACAATTTCTGCATACTGCGGATTGGACTGCATATGTGCCAGATTCTGCCGTATCAATGTCAGGATTAAGCGCCGTAACGCTTGTTTATTTCAATGCATCATTTGAACTTGTTTTTGGAATAATGCTTCTCTTTGGAATATTGACTCGTGTCTCTGCATTGCTTCTATCTCTTCATCTTTTTGATATTATGTTTGTTGTGGGATATGGAGAGATCGGTGTCCGAGATTTTGGACTCGCGGTTGCAACATTTGTGGTGTTTATGAATGGAAGTGATGTGCTGTCTTTTCAGGAAAGTGTTAATGGTAAAAAATAATTTAATAAAATGAATTCACAAAATCAAACAAATAAAATAGTTGGAATTGTTATTGGGATAATTGTTCTTGGCGGGATTGCATATGCACTTATCTTTAGTATTAAAGATAATAATAATCCATCTCAACAAACATACACAGATATTGCACCTCAAGAAAGTGTCACGGGTGTACCAGTCGAGGAGACGCGAGATTTTGGCGATGACGGGCAAGAAGATAATGTTCCTGTAAAACAGACTACCCCTGCAGTCACAACTCCACCAGCTGACACAACCAAAAAACCTACTACAGTAAGTGTATATAAAAATGGTACTTACTCAGCGACGGGAAGTTACAGATCTCCGGGCGGACCCGATACTGTTGGTGTAACTCTCACAATTTCAAATGATATTGTGACTAGTGCTACTGTGACAAACGGTGCGGGTGATAACACATCATCAAGGTATCAAGACAGATTTATCTCTGGATACCAGCAATTTGTCGTTGGACAAAATATAGCAAATATAAGACTTACAAAAGTATCAGGTGCGTCCCTTACGCCGATAGGATTTAATGATGCTGTTGCACAAATCAAGGCAAAGGCAAAGGCAAAGGCAAAGGCATAATCTTTTCTATGCCTCAGTTTAATTTTGATGCAATTGGCACATCTTGGCAGATAGATATTTTTGATTATCTCGACAAAAAAGATGAGGAAGAAATTTTTGAAAAAATAAATATTCGAATCGAAACATTCGACAAGACATATTCTCGATTTCGATCTGATTCATTGATAACAGAAATGTCGCAGAAACCAGGTATCTACACTTTGCCAGAGGATAGTAAGATGCTCTTAAATATATATTTTGATCTCTATCAAAAGACTGAAGGACTTTTTACTCCACTTGTAGGGGATATACTTTCTGATGCTGGATATGATGCAGAGTATTCTCTTAAACAAAAAAATGAATTAATGAGCCCACGAAATTGGGAAGATGTAATGGAATTTAATTTCCCTAAACTTAAAATAAAAATACCTGCAATTCTTGATTTTGGTGCAGGGGGTAAAGGTTATTTGATAGACATTGTTGGAGACCTGCTAGAACAGAATAATATTACAAAATATTGTATTGATGCTGGTGGAGATATATTGCACAAGAACAATGAAAGTATCAAAGTTGGACTTGAAAATCCATTTAGTCTCGATGAAGTGGTGGGTGTATATAATCTCAAAAATAAAAGTATATGTGGTTCGGCGGGAACGAGAAGAAAATGGGCGGAATTTAATCACATTATGAATCCAAAGACGTTAAAATCAGTAACCGATGTTGTGGCGGTATGGGTTGTTGCAGATACGGCGCTTGTCGCCGATTGTGTTGCGACCTGTCTCTTTTTTGTTGATTCGAACATTCTTTCTGACGCATACAATTTTGATTTTGTTCTCATTCGAGAGAATCAAACGATATTAAAGTCAGAAAATTTTGATGGCGAAATTTTTGTCTAATTTTAGTTGGGTTATCCCCATATTTTCTTAATATTTTCTTAATATAGTCTTCATTTTTTGGTATTATTATGAGTATCAATGAAACAGATATTTAAAAGCAATGGAGCACAGGGTGTTTTGCTTGTTTTTTTTATTGTCTGTGCTTTTTCTCTTTCACAAAATGCTTTTGCAACATGGAGTGGTGAACCATATTCTCAAGGCGAGACACTGAACCCTGAATGTGCCCCGACAAATGAGAATTGTACGGTCTCAATTGCTGAGCCTGGCAACCTTTTTTCTCTAAATGGAGTCACTTACATTGGTACGCTCGCTCATGAGATTGCGGCCCCTACATCTGTCAGTGTTGAGATGTCTCCAAGTGAGGACGGGGGTTATGGACGAGAATCTTTTGACATCCACTATCCATTTACTAATGCCTATCGTGTTTACTCCTATAAAAACATTGGAGATGGTCTGCGGTTGTACTCAAGTACATACACAGAAAAATTTTTAAAAGTAAACTTGGATCAAGTTGAGGGAAATTATAATTTTGCTATTTCTTGGGATCCTGTAGATGGTGCGGATGGTTACAGAGTTTTTCATTCTGGCATTGGTGCAGATGGTACAGAGGATGAATATAGTCGAGGTACCTCATTTACTGCATATATAGATACTACTGAAACTTCTTTTTCAGATAATAATAATGTTGATTGGCTCACTGTTGATTCACAAACAATGCCAAATGGTATTCCACTTGCAGTCGATGAGACATATGGGACTGTTGGTATTGGTGTTGCGCCTGATAAAAACTATTCTCTCTCGATTGCTGGAGACACGCTAACGAATGGATCAATGTTTTTTGGTAATCCTGCAATAAACACTGGAGGTATTCACTACGGTCCAACAGGTCTCTATGGTCAGGCGCAACATTGGAATCCGAATCCTGATCCAGATCCAGAAGATACAGGTAGTAGTGGTATTTGGATAGAGGGTACAAAAAATAATGAAGGGAGCGGATTTTATGCGGATGGTGATATGACAGCGATTTGGAGTGCGGGAGATGTTGATCTTTTGCGAGTGTATGATGAAGACTCGTTACCAAGCAACAAGGCGGATTTTATAGTGGGCAGGAATGGTGCGCTCCGTAGTGACACTGGAGGTCTTGCGGTAAATGATACTCTTGATATTACAGGAATGGCTACCGTAGGTGATGCAACTAATTATGCTCGAAGTGGTGAACGTGTGGGTGATAGAGGAACGTTGACGATCCAACAGCGGGATCCGGGCGCTGAGGACCAAATCGCAGATGGAGGATTTAATTATGGTATATCAGAATGGCATTTGGGCTTGGGGTGGAATGATGATGAAAGCGCAGCAGTCTTTGCTCCTGCTGATTATGATGAGGATGTTAATAAAACACTTTATCAGACAGGTGATTTGAATGAGGGGGCTACATATGATGTTTCATTTACTATCACTGGTTCAAACGGGAGTGTTTTTGTGTGTCTCGGTGGCGGGCATTGCGAAACAATTGATGCTGGGGAAGGTGATGTATCTTTCAGTGGTCAATGGCATAAAAACGATAATCAAAAAATAAGTTTTAGTCCATCAAATGATTTTGATGGAACAATTGATAATGTTTCGGTTATGAGTCGAGAAGTCCAAGGGTTAACATTCCTTGCTCCAAACGATCGTACATCTCTTTCTTTGGGGATAGATAATGAAGAAGGTAACAGTGAAGAAGGTCAGCATGGTTTTTTAATAAAAACAATCGATAGTAGTGGAAATTCTCACGCAGCATCACTCTATCTTCCAGATGATAATAATTCTCGATATGAGTATGTCTTACCCTCTCTTTTAACAGTGGATGACGGCAACGATACATTTTGTATGAAATATCTCGGCAATTGTACCGAGGGTATTACTTCATCACAATGGACAGATGTCGGATCGGGAATAAACTTTTTACCACAAGGTCTTGTGGGTATAGGTAGCACTTCAAATGATGCAAAACTTTCCGTCAATGCGAGTACTGGAGGAGCGCTCGCGCTTGAGCTTTTAGGTACTAAGTCTGATCTTGGTGATACAAAGGATGTTGTCATGCTTGGTAATTATGCGTATTCAATCGGCAATGGTGGAAATTCTATAGATATCACAAGTATTGGTGACCCGAGCAATTTGACCGCTGTAAGCTCCGTCGCTCCTACGAGTGATGGAGCGAGCCGTCTTTCAATATCGAGTAATGGGGATTACCTGTTTGCTGCTGAGGGAACTGATATCGAAATATTTAGCCTCGAGGACGCATCGGACCCTATTTCTCTTGCTGTATGGCACGGTAATTTTAATGTGAATGATATTGCTGTAAAGGGAAATGATCTATATGCGGCAACCAATGAAGGATTTGTTGATATCGATATTTCTACAATTGATGCCCCGGTTACAGTCGTTGATCTGAGTCAAAGCGAAGCATCTGCGCAAGGTATTGCACTCTCTGATGACGGTTATGCATATGTAACATCAGGGTCAGATATTTTTTCATACGCTATCGGCTCCAACCACAGCGTAACTTTCATTACAGATTTTGCGCTCGACGGTAATCTGACAGGGCGCCCTGCAATTTCTGGTAGCTATCTCTATACGACAAATGATGTGAATGATGCAACGCAAAGTTTTGTTGTATATAGTATTAATCATGGAAACATTACTCTTGCAGGATATGCGAATATTGGATCTTATCGCTATAACGGATCTGTTGTGATTAAAAATAATTATGCGTATGTTGCTGATGGAGCTCCAGATAGTCTCTACATTTTTGATGTGAGCGATCCGGCAAATATAACGCAACTTGCCAATTACAACAGTGAAAGTGATTCAGATGCAGTAGCACTTTCGGGAAGTACAATCATACTTGCGGCAGGTGATGGGGGGATTCATACACTTACCTTGAGTACAGATCAAAATCCTGAGCTCGCCCTCAAAACATCGGGAGGAGATGTACTCATTGGTGGCACTGATGATGAATTTCATAGACGCTATTTCAATTTTGGCACGGCTGTCGGCGAGAGTGGTTTTGGTATTCGCAATAACAATGGCACAATGCAATTCAGAAATAGTGGTGATGGTGATGAGTGGACCGATTTCGGTAGCGGGTCGGGTGATTCAGCATGGAACGGTAATGAAAGTGGAATTAATTTTTTATCTGGTAATGTTGGAATTGGCACCACTACTCCCGGATCTACACTTGAAATTTTTGGTGATGGTTCAGGAGAATTTGCGGGAGGGTATCCATCACTTTTGAATATTCATACGACTGACAGTAATCCGTGGGGGCTTACATTTCAAAATGACTTGGCCGGAACTGATAAAGAAATGGGGGTATTTTTAAACAGTGACGGTGATCTCGTTTTTGGTGCTGATGATGATCATACTTCAATGACACTTGGTCATTTAGGTCAGGTGGGTATCAACACGACCGAGTTGAGTAATGCAAATTTGACGATCCGGCAGACTTCTAATTCAGAAAGTGTCAATGTGGAAGAACTCACAAATGGATCATTTGATGGAAACGCTGTTGGTTGGATGTTGGGTGATGGCTGGTCCTATGATGACAATGATGTTGTGGCTGATGAGGCGACTGATTCATCAGGCCCAATTACTAGTTTTATCGAATTGACAGATGGTGGTTCAGGATATGTTCCAGATGAAATTGTGCATGTTGACGGTGGAAATGGAGATGCAACAATGGAGATTCTTTCTGTTAGTGGGGTGCCGGATAGCTTCAGTGTTTCGACTGCCGGTTCCGGATATACCGAAGGGGATACGATTACTGTATCCGGATTTAATGGAGACGCAACTTTGAGTGTTGATTCTGTAGATGGAGATGGTGCAATTGTTGGGATATCGATTATTTCAAATACAGCAAGTTTCGGTAGTGATATGAATGAAGTTGTTTCAGGGGGTACAGGAAGTGGTGGCTATTTGTCTCAGGATGTTCCTTCAGGTGCGATACGAGGATTCAATGGCAACACCATTCTTACAGCGGGTGATGGATACACTGACGGAGCAGGGTACAGTCTTACTGCAACATCTGGAAGTGGTGCGGTTGCGACCTTTCATACAGAAGTGGGAGAGAGCTCAAATCTTTCTCAAGGTGATGGTCTCGATGCGGGAGAGTATAGACTCAGCTTTACCATAGGTGAAGGTGAGGGTGAGATAGAAGCATGCATTGGAAGTGTTTCAGAAGACACCTGTAATACTTATTCAGCAGGTAATGGGGATGTTAGCTTCTCTTCAACTCTTAATGGGTCTGCCGATTCGTTTACTGTTGAGTTCATGCCAATAGGAGGTGCCTTTTCTGGATCTATCAGTAATGTCTCACTCATGAGATCTGAAGAGACGGGAACTGCGCCTGGACTTACGATAATGGCTTCGAATGCACCAGTCTCTGTTTCTATTGGTGCTGATGTGGGTGAAATTACAGATGCAACAGGAATCAAATTCACAACGAGTGATCCTGGACATACTGAATCCGCATCTTTTTTCCTATCTGGCGATGATGATGCGCACTATGGCTACCAATTGCCATCACTTGAATCACTAATGGGCGGCATTGATACTGTTTGTATGCAAAATCTCGGTAACTGTACGGGAGGTGATATGCAATCATTTACTACGATGGAGCGTGATAATATAGAATCTCCGACCAACAATCAAATTATTTTCAATACAGATACGAAGACGATGCAGTACTATACTACTGATAATGAAGGTGAATGGATTGATATTGCCGGTGGTGATTCGAAGTGGAATACAAATGAAGATGGAATTGATTATACTAACGGCAATGTAGGTATAGGTACCAATACACCGCATGCTGGACTCGATGTTGTTGGTGGAAGTGCAGGTGTTGGATTTTCACAGATCACTCGATATCACGATGTACAAACTGGGGTTATGGATCTTGTGGTATCTGGCAACAAACTCTATTCTGTCGATGGTTACCATCTCGATATTTTTGATATTACCGATCCCGTAGATGAGACACTTCTCACCTACTATGATTTCCAAGGAGATAACGTAACACCAACTGCCGTTCGTGTTGTGGGTGATATTGCTTATGTTGCGGCTGGGAATTCTGTTTATGTTCTTGATGTGAATGACACCTCACAGACTCCAATACTACTTGGTGTATCTGACGAAGGTCCTGCACAAATTGAAGATATTCAAGTTAAAAATGGAATAGTGTACGTGACAGATAATAACGGTTATTTCTATGCTCTCAATGTATCTGCTATCAGTCATGGACATTCGGGTGATCCAGTGTTTTTCTCTGAACCTTATCAAGCAGATGATAGTGCTTACCGAATCGCAATTTCAGATAATGGACACTACGCATATCTAGAGGAAGACACTGAAATCGAGGTAGTAGATATTACTGATCCAACTGATTTTGAACAAATGTCATTATACCCTTCCGAAGCAGATTATTTTGATGGCGGTATTGCAACAAAAGGAAATTATGTCTATGCCACCCGTGATACTGATGATGGAGAAGGGTTTGTTGTATTTGATGCGTCCGATCCAGAAAATTTGGTTAAAGTTGGTAGCACTTCTATTGGTGACTGGCGCTACAATACAAGAATCACTATTTCTGGAAATATTGCTTATGTTGCTGATGGTGCGGAAGACAGTGTCTATGCGATAAATATTTCATACCCTCATAATCCTATAACTATTGGTTACGGAACAACTGATGGAGATTCATATGCGGTCGCAGCATACAAGGATGTTTTGTTTGTGGCTGATGGTGA
Organism: Patescibacteria group bacterium; assembly: GCA_040389185.1. Classification (GTDB taxonomy): domain Bacteria; phylum Patescibacteriota; class Minisyncoccia; order Phycocordibacterales; family CAIRYW01; genus JAQBQZ01. The sequence continues at coordinate 36,979 of JAZKAJ010000006.1, read as the reverse complement.
TAACGGTATAGTAGTGCTCAATGCTCCAAAAAATTATTCCGCACTATTTAATGGTGGCAATGTTGGCATCGGCACAAACGATCCGGCTTTTAATCTTGATGTTGGAGCAATTAAAGCAACAGCAACACTTACAATTGGTGAAGTAATAGATGGAGATGCGTTCCTTCTTTTTGATAGTCAAAATAGCATGCATGCTTATGAATTTGATGATAATGACACCAATTCAGGAGCATATCCAATACCAATCGGGGACACACTTTCTGAAACTATTAATACAACTGTAAATGTTATTAATAATGGTGGATATTTTAGCGCGACTAGAGTTGGTAATAATATTATTATTGAACAGCTCAGTGCTGGCGCTTCGGGTAATGTATGGAATATTCTTCCTGATGATGAGAATAATCCTCAAATACACCCTACTCATCATTCAGCAAATATTACACTGACTGATTTTACAGGTGGTGTAAACGGAGATATTAACTTCGGCGGCAATCTTTATCAGCACGGACAGCTCTTCACAGGTAGTCAATGGACGGATTTTGATGGAGGGATTGCCTACAATACTGGTGATGTCTCAATAGGTAACGGATCATTCCTTTATAACAGTACAACAGGAGTAACAAGTATAGATAATCTTTCTATGGGGGCTCTCACATTTGCTGAAGATGCGGGCGCAGTATCGTGGGTTGACCTTCCAATTTCTGGTGATGCATCACAAGGAACAGTCGAATCATACACGGCATCAATCGCAGGACTTTCAATTCTCACAGTCCATGGCGAAGATGATGGAGAAGGAGGGATTGAAAATACAGGTGTTCGAATGGAAAACTTGCCAGTATCAGATGAAGGTCAGCTTTCATATCTCTGTATCAATTCAAGCGGAGAATTAGTTGTTGGATCAAACAGTGATTGTAGTTCTTCATCTCTTCGATTTAAGGATAATATAAATTCATTGACCGATGATTCTGGTTTGACTGAACTTATGAAATTGAATCCCGTTTCATTCTTCTATAAGCCAGAATTCAATGGTGCACTTCAATCAAACCCAAATTACAGCGGTGAACAGCTTGGATTTATTGCGGAAGAAGTAAATGCGGTTGATCCAAGACTTGTAACTCTTGAAGCAGATGGAACGACAGTTCATGGAGTGCGATATGAGAAGATAACTGCAATTCTTGTAAAAGCGGTCAAAGAAATTGCTGACAAACTTTCAGGATTTACGGATCAATTTACAACCCATAAGCTTTGTGTTGGAGATACTTGTGTGACTGAAGCAGAATTCATTCAAATGGTTCATTCTGCAGGTGTAACACCTGTACCAAAGAATGATGCATCGACTACTCCAGACATGATTTCTATACCAGATGAAAATTCATCATCTGAATCAGATAGTGGATCTTCAAATCAAGATGTAAACTCTTTAGACGAAGGGTCTACAACATCTGAGGTCGTAGAGCCAACTGAAAACGCGCCAACACCTGATCCAACTCCAATCGAAGATCCGGCACCTAATCCTGAACAATTAACACCTGATCCATCATCTCAAGTGCCAGAGCCTAGTGCAGAATAAAATATCAATGAGAAAAAAAATCACTCCAATTCCGATTATTGTCGCACTTTTACTTATCGGTCTTTCGGCATATGGTGCGGTTAAAATTTTGGGAACTGCAAATAGAGGATTAATGCTTAATTGGAAACTTGATGAGGGAACGGGCACAACACTTGCTGACAATTCTGGAAATAGTGTTTCGGGAACTCTTTACGGCGCAACCCCTCCTTCATGGATTGAACCAGGAAGGTTTGGTGAAGCACTTTCCTTTGATGGAAATGACCAATATGCCGAAAGCAATTCTAGTATCGAAAGTTTAGGTATTGCCGATGCTCCGTATACCATTTCTGCTTGGGCAAAGATAGACCCCGGAGAAACAAATGGAAATATTGTTCATATCTCAAATAGTGAAAACGGCTTGGGTTGGTGTATCCCATTTCTTGCTGTCACAGATGGAAAATTTTCTGCAATTTCTTTTGATGGATCTGCAAAATATGCGACTGAGCAGGATACACCCACAACTAATATTTGGCATCATGTGGTCACCACTTGGAATTCCACAGAGGGACTTAAGCTGTATGTTGATGGAGTTTTAAAAGCGACAACAGCACAGCCTACTTTTGCGGCAGCGGGTAATTCTATTTATGTACAACTTGCGCGAGGAGCGAGTTGTACTGCTGATACTGGATTTTTTTCAGGTTCAATTGATGATGTGCGAGTATATAATCGCGCGCTTTCAGCAGGTCAAGTGAGGGCACTCCGTTCGAGCAATACTGATAGTGTTGCAACAATTCTGACTTCACCTACCAAAGACGGTCTTACGGGCTGGTGGTCTTTTGAACCAGACACAATTTCAGGCAGCACTGTAGATGATGTGAGTGGCGGAGGAAATAATGGCACATCATCCAATTCTCCTGGTTCGGTGGATGGAAAGATAGGTAAAGCATTTGAATTTAATGGCGCCAATCAATATATAGATATTTCACGACCTGCGACTGATGACTTTACTATTTGTTCATGGTTCAAAACTACTTCTGTTGGATCGGGTACTAATCATTGGCAGAGCATGGCAATCCTCGATACAGAAGTGGGCGGTGTCACAAATGATTTTGGGTTTGGGGTAGACTCAAATGGCAAGCTTGTGTTTGGCGATGGTAATTCAAATATAGGAGATTATACATTTAGTAGCACTGCAACTGTTAATACTGGTTCGTGGGTATCTGGATGTGTGACGCGTGAAAAAACAAGTGGCGAAATAAAATTATATGTTAATGGAGTATTAAGTGGTGGAGGAACGGGTTCAACTCTAAGTCTCAATGCAAACGGGAGTGCTCGTATTGGTTTTGGATTTGATAGTGCATATTATTGGAACGGCGATCTTGATGAAGTGAGGGTCTATGATCGTGTATTATCAGCAAATGAGATTAACAATCTGTATCATTCAGGAGGAAATACAACAATAAATGATTCACGAAATTCTCGGATAACAGACGGACTTCAGGGACTCTGGTCGTTTGATGGTAAGGATACACATTGGATAAATGGTAGTGAGGCTGATATTTATGACAGAAGCGGGGAAAATAATGACGGGACCCTTTCTGGTGCAGATCAAAAAAATTCTGTCGCACCTGGAGTTATCGGACAGGCGTTTGATTTTAATACAGGTAATCAGTGTATTACAACAAGCGCCGTGATCTTTAATAATCCAACTGCATTTACTATTGCTGGCTGGATTTACCCACGTAATTATGATCATACTAGTTTTTTTGGACAGAATGATACTATTGAATTTGGATTTGACGGCAGTAATAATATTGCAGGTTGGACACAATCGAGTGGGAACATTTTATTTGATGCTGATGCTGCACCACTTAATAAATGGAGTCATGTTGCTTTTGTCGGGGACGGTTCAAAACAGATTTTATATATTAATGGACAGAATGTTTCTCAAACAAATGCAAGTGTCGGTAATTATGTCACTGATAATCCTGACACATTTAGTATTGGATGTAATGTGTGGGGCGGTTTCGGAGATTTTTTTGACGGCGAGATTGATGATGTTCGTGCCTATACAACCGCACTTACTTCAGACCAGATCAAACAATTATATTTGATGGGCAAATAAATCTTTTGCGATACTTTTACACTATGAAAATAGCTTTACTTTAGATATAATATTTAAATGGAAAATAAAGAAAAACCTAAATTAGTTCGTACTCGAAGTAGGGGTGTGCCAACAGGGGGGATGAACATTGATAACGAAGAAATTGTTTTAACAAATAACAAAACCAGCAAAATGCAAAAAATAAAAAAACTCGTTACAAAGAAAAACTTACTTATACTTCTCTTTATTGCCTTAGCTCTCGGCTTGGTTTATTATTTTTTGCAATATAAAAAACTAACCAAAGATCCAAATGCTGTTGCCAAAGAAAAGACTGCAGAGGTCATCAAACAAATTTCAGAGCTAGCTGTAGTACCAAATGATCCAAATGCGGTGCTCGCTACTGTTTCTGATATTACAAAGCTCAAAGATCAATCATTTTTTAATGATGCACAAAATGGTGATGATGTTGTTATCTTTCCCGCTGCTATGCGAGCGGTACTTTATCGACCATCAATCAATAAAATCATAAATATTGGACCCCTTTCTTCCGCTCCTGGAAGTGCGCTTGGTGCATCAGCAGATACTAAAGTTCAGACTAAGCCTACTCCCAAAGCAACTGCGACGACAAGTAAGGCAAAATAAATTACAATGAGAAGATTATTTACATTTCTCTTCTTTGTATATCTTGCTTTCACTATAACGACGGTCTTTGCATCGGAAACGAATGGGACAATCCAAAGCGGTTCAAAGTATGCATGGGGCGAAAATATGGGTTGGATCAACTTTGCCCCAGAAACAAATTCTGAATATTCAGGACTTCATATTTCCGATACCGCAATTACAGGCTATGCCTGGAGTGCTGTGCTTGGATGGATCAATTTTTCACCAACCAATTCGGACCAAGGTGTTCTAAACACAAAGGAAGGTCATTTGTCAGGTTCTGCCTGGGTCGCGGGACTCGGATGGCTTTCAATGGACGGAGTAACTATAAATAGTTCAGGAAAATTTACGGGTACCGGAGGGACAGAGGGAAGTGCGGTAGGAAGAGTATCTTTTGATTGTGATCATTGTAATGTGATAACAGATTGGAGACCTCTTTCAAATAGGCAAACGCCACCATTAACAAACAATCTGTCAGGTTCGTTGAGCAATAATGTGAATACTTCAGGTAATGAATCAAATCAAAATGATACTAAATCTAATACCCCTCAAATAAACAATGCAGGTACAGACTCGAAAAAAAATTCAACTACAGAAATAATCAAGCAAGGAGAGAGTAAACAAATTGTTGCAACCTCACCAGATGGTAAAAAGATTTCGGTTGATATTCCTACTGGGACTTTCGATGGTGATATCACAATCACTATAACTCCAGAATCTCTATCAGACCGAACCACTCCAACATTAAGCATCGGTACATTTCTTGTAGGTGGTTCGATCTTTAACATAGTTGCAAAAGATCAAAATGGAAATGAAGTTCATCATCTAAATAAGCCAATCACAATTACGATCGATATTCCACAAGAACTAAAAGATGAAAAGTTTTTGGGAGCATATTATCTTGATGAATCTAATGAGCGAAATATTCATTGGGCACTCATTCCTGATGCTGTATTTAAAGATGGTAAAGTGTTTATTACAGTTGATCATCTTACTCGTTTTGGAATATTCAAATCAAACAAAAGATTAGATATCATTCCTACAGGTGAACAGTACACTCGCCAGTCACTTGGTCTCATTAACTGGATTTACATTATTCTCTATCTCCTTATTGTTTTCTTGATAGCAAGGTATCTAAAAAAGAAATTATCTTCCAATAAGAATAAATAGTTTCATCTTAGCAAAATTTTAGGGTATAATATCTATGATATGAATCCTGAAGATCCTAACAAAGTTGTATATTTTGCCGAAACAGATGCGCGCAATCGCAAACTTCGTTTTGGTATCAAAATTAAAGATCGTTCTCGCCATACCTACGTCATTGGTAAGACTGGTATGGGTAAATCAACTCTACTCGAAAATCTCGCAGTTCAAGATATCCAAGATGGAAGAGGTCTGGCATTTCTCGATCCTCACGGCAAGACCGCCGATCTTCTTTTGGAATATGTTCCTGAATCGCGAATGAAGGATGTTCTTTATTTTGCGCCATTTGATCTCGATAACCCGATCTCTTTCAATGTGCTTGAAGATGTAGGGCCTGACAAGAGACATCTCGTTGCAAACGGACTCATGTCTGCTTTCAAAAAGATCTGGGTGGATGCATGGAGCGCTAGAATGGAATATATTTTGAATAATATTCTCTTGGCACTTCTCGAGTATCCAGATTCAACACTGATTGGTGTAAATAGAATTTTAGCTGATGAAGACTATCGTAAAAAAGTGATTGAACACATTACTGATCCGTCGGTTAGGTCTTTTTGGGTGGACGAGTTTGCGAAGTATGGTCCAAAGTATATGCAGGAAGCGGGTGCATCAATTCAAAATAAGATTGGTCAGTTCATTTCTAATCCATTGATTCGAAATATTATAGGCCAGCCAAAGTCTACTTTTGATATCCGAGAAATGATGGACGGGAAGAAAATCCTTATCATGAACCTTTCCAAAGGTCTTGTGGGAGAAGCGAATGCAAACCTTTTAGGAGCAATGCTCATCACCAAGATTTATCTTGCAGCAATGAGTCGCGCAGACAAAAGAGAGGCTGAACTTGATGCACTTCCAAACTTTTATCTTTATGTAGATGAGTTCCAGAACTTTGCCAATGAATCTTTTGCAGATATTCTTTCTGAAGCTCGAAAATATAAATTGAACCTGACTGTAGCACATCAATATATCGAACAGATGACTGAAGAGGTACGTGCTGCGGTATTTGGTAACGTCGGAACAATGATTACGTTTCGAGTCGGTGCTTTTGATGCTGAATTTCTAGAAAAAGAGTATGGACCTTATTTTACAGCGCAAGACTTAGTATCTCTTGGATTTGCACAGATTTATCTAAAGCTTATGATCGATGGTGTATCATCACGACCTTTCTCTGCTACAACACTTCCTCCGCTCGCAAAGCCAGAGCACAATATGCGTGAAGAAATAATTGCTGAATCACGAAAAACATTTGCTCGTCCTCGTGCTGATGTTGAAAATGAGATCAAAGCTTGGCACGAAGAAGCTCAGATCTCTGCCTCAGAAAATCGAAGAGACGATCGTAACAAAAAATTTGGTTCTCGACCAAGTCCAATAGATCAAGCGCTTGCAGCAGTATTAGGCAAAGCTCCGGCACCAAAACCAGTACAACCATCTTCACAACCCACTGAACAAAAAAGAGATCCGGCATATGATAGGGAGCGAGATCTTCGAAAAGCAGTGTCGCTTAGCTATCTCAGGCAAACCAATCAAAAACCTAAAGAAAAGAAATTACCTTCTGAAGAACATTTAGCAGAACTCAGAAGTGCTCTTGCATCTGTTGTATCATCAGATGATATTGAAAGTGCCCCAAAAAGTGAACCTAGATCAGTTGAAGTGCGACATTCTCCAGTACAAGAAAAAGCTCCAGAAAGAAAAGAACCTATCAAACCCGAAATAAAGCAGGAAGAAAAAAAGGAAGTGCCAGAAGATATTTTGAAGAGAATTCTTGAAATTCAATAATAACTTCTAGTTTAGCTATGATTTTCCTTCTCATTCTTATAATTATCGTAGGAGGAGTGGGAGCCGTGGCTTTTTTAAATATAAATAAAGGCTCTAAAATTGAGGCCCAAAATGATGCAGATGAATACGAAATCTCCGAAATACTCTAATTTCAAATTAGGCCATTTTATGAGATAATCTTCGAATGGACACTCAGCATAATAAGAAGCGAATACTTATATTTTCTCTTGTTTATTACCCAAATTTTATAGGTGGAGCAGAGGTGGCAATCAAAGAAATAACCGATCGTCTAGGGCGGGATTTTGAGTTTGATATGGTAACTCTTCACCTCGATTCACATCTCCCAAAGGTAGAGAGAATAGGTAATGTGACTGTATATCGAGTAGGGTGGACGAGTGATGACAATGTGTCTCCAGATTCACTTCCAAAATCGCTCCATCTCAATAAATATGCGATGCTTGTGACAGGGTTCTGGCAAGCGATGAAACTCCAAAGAAAACATAAATATGATGTAGTATGGAGTATGATGGCGACATACAATTCTTTTGCTGCACTCTTTTTTAAACTCTTAAATCCTAAAATAAAATTCCTCCTCACACTTCAAGAAGGTGATCCAATTCCATTTATTAAACGACGCGCTAGACCGCTTTGGCCTTTGTTTAAGATGATATTTACTCATGCGGATACAATCCAAGCTATTTCAAAATATCTTGCGGACTTTGGAGTTGATATGGGTGCAAGGTGTCCTGTGGTTGTCGTGCCAAATGCAGTTGATATCAAACATTTCACACGAGAATATTCTGAAAGTGAGATTAATGAAGTAAAAAATAAACTAAATAAAAAAGAAGCCTGCCCGCCATCGACCGAGCCAGCAGGCGACGGCAGGCGGGGAGATATATTTCTCATCACTACATCACGCCTCGTCACAAAGAACGCCGTTGAAGATATCGTCAAAGCGATGCCTCTTTTGCCAGAGAATATTAAACTCATTATCGGAGGAAGAGGATATCTTGAAGATTCGATCCGAAAGCTCTCTGTAATGCTTAGGGTAGAGAATAGAATTCAATTCTTAGGCTGGCTAACACATAATGATATGCCAAAGTATCTCAAAGCTTCTGACATATTCATTCGTGTACCTATCTCAGAAGGGTTTGGTAATTCTTTTGTCGAAGCAATGGCTTGTGGACTTCCATGTGTCACAACTCCTGTCGGAGGGATTCTTGATTTCCTTCGTGATCGTGAGACGGGAATATTTGCAAATGTCCGTGATCCACAAAGTGTTGCCTCTGCTGTACTTGAGCTTGTTCGGAATCCAGAGCTTGTGTCAAAAATAAAACGACAGTCATTTGAAATGGTCAAAGAGAAATATGATTGGCCTATGATTGCAGAAGAAATGAAGAAAATTTTTAATAATATTTAAATCATGAATTATAAAGACTATTTCAAAGGTAAAAAAATAACTCAATTAGGACTAGGGCTCTTAGGTCGTGGACTTGGAGACGCTATTTTCTTAGCTGAATGTGGAGCAGAACTTATTGTGACGGATCTTAAGACTGAAGAAGAGCTTACGACTTCTGTAGAAAAGCTCAGAGGATATTCTAACATTGTGCTTCATCTTGGAGGGCATATTATTGAAGATTTCAATAATAGGGATTTTATTTTAAAAGGTGCAGGAGTGCCACTCGATTCAATATATATAGAAGAAGCAAGAAAGAATAATATTCAGATCGAAATGGATTCATCACTCTTTTGTAAGCTTCTTCCAAAAGAAGTTGTAATTGTAGGAGTGACAGGAACTCGTGGCAAATCAACTGTAACTCATCTCATCAATCATATTTTAAAAGGTGTCGGTAAAAAAACAATTCTTGGAGGAAATGTTCGTGATATGGCAACCCTTCCATTCATTAAAGATATAATAGGTGATGAAATCGTCGTACTTGAGCTCGATAGCTGGCAGCTTCAGGGATTTGGAGATGCAAAGATCTCTCCAAATATTGCGGTCTTTACTGCATTTATGCACGACCATACCAACTACTACAAATCGACCGCTGAGATGTCAGGACATGAAAGATATTTTGCAGACAAAGCAAATATTTATTTATACCAAAAGCATGGTGATACTCTAGTGGCCGGGGAAACAATATCAAATGTTATTGCTTCAAAACCTCATGGCGAAGGGGAAATGGTGATTGCACGAAAGTCGGAAGTACCAACTGATTGGAAACCAAAAATAATTGGAGAACATAATATTTCAAATATTGCTTGTGCTATCGAAGCTTGCCGGGCACTTGGAATTGGTGTTGAAGATATAAAAAAAGGGGTAGAGACGTTTGATGGGGTAGAAGGGAGACTTCAGTTTGTAAAAGAAATAAATGGCGTCAAAATTTATAATGATAATAATGCCACAACACCAAAGGCGACCGAAGTCGCTTTGGAAGCACTAAATCCGAAATCCGAAATCCGAAATATAATTCTTATTGCGGGCGGAAGCGACAAAGGACTAGAATTAGATGAGCTTGTGGAAAAAATAAACAAAACTTGCAAAACTGTCATCCTTCTCCCAGGCTCCGGATCAGAAAAGCTAACTGCTAACAGCTTACAGTTAACAGCTCCAGTCGTACCTGTGCAGAACCTGTTTGAAGCAATCACAAAAGCTATGCAGGAAGCGCGACCAGGCGATGTAATCCTCTTCAGCCCCGCATTTGCTTCCTTTGGATTATTTAAAAATGAATACGTGAGAAATGATGAATTTATGAAAATAATTAACGAAATAAAATAATATGAAAGTAATATTATTTATGGCGATGACACTCAATGGCTACATTGCTAAGGAAAATAACGAAGCTCCTTGGTCAGATACTGTATGGAAGGGATATTATGATTTCATAAAAGAAAGAAAAAATATTGTACTGGGACGAACTACTTATGAAATGATGAAAGAGGTGAATGAATTTGAGAAACTCGAGAATCCATTTACTATTGTTGTTACAAAAACTCCATTAGACAATACTCAAAATACTGTTTTTGTTTCATCACCAAAAGAAGCTGTAGAGATTTGTGGCAATAAAGGAATGAGTGAAATGGTTATTGGTGGAGGCTCTACTTTGAATACTGCATTTTTGGAACAGAATTTGATAGATGAAGTGTATATTGATATTGAGCCTCAGGTATTTGGAAAAGGTATAAAATTGTTTGGAGATATTGATATCCATTCAAGATTAGATTTAATTGAAGTCAAAAAATTAACTGAAGGAATTGTAAGATTACATTATCAATTTATCAAATAGGATTTTTGTTTTATTCATAAATCATAAATCTTTAATCATAAATCTAATCAAAAATGATCGAAATAATAATTGGAACATCACGACCGGGGGCGTATTCAAGGAAAGTGGGGATGATGATATTTGAAATGTATAAGATGGCAGGAATTGAAGTGGGACTCATTGATCTCAAAGATATACCTCTTGAGGCGTTTTCTGGAGACTCGATAAACGCTCGACCGCTCCCAATACAAAGTTTTGCAGACAGAATTCTTAAAGCTGATGGAGTTCACTTTGTGACTCCTGAATACAACGGTGGAGTACCAGGAGTATTGAAGTTTTTTATTGATCTTTTGCCATTTCCTGAAGCCTTTCAGAATAGATGCTTTGCTATTACATCTGTCTCGGCTGGAATGTGGTCAGGGATTCGTGCGTCAGGGCATCTTGAGGACATTATCACCTACAAGGAAGGGTATATTTTCAATCAAAAGGTAATGCTCGGGAGTATCGTGAATCTTTTTGATGAAAAAGATAATTTCACAGGAGAAAAAGAAAAGGTGAGACTTGAAAAACAAATCAAAGGTTTTGGAGAATTTGTGAAGAAAATCAGGTCTATTTAACTCCAGTTTTGTGGTATTATATTACTCAAATGGATATAGGTAATATAAAAAAGGTCTACTTTCTTGGCATTGGTGGCATTGGGATGTCGGCGCTTGCGCTGCTTTTTAAGCATGACGGTAAAGATGTGTCGGGAAGTGACACAGGATTTTCTAATCGTGAAGGGCTTGTTAAAGCAGGTGTGCCAACATTTGAAGGCTATCATGAATCACATATAACGACCGATATTGATGCGGTAGTCTATACGCTCGCCACACCAGAAAATAATATTGAACTTGTAAAAGCTCGAGAACTCGGACTCCCAGTTTTAAGTTATGCGGCAATGTTAGGAGAGGTTTCAAAAAGTAAGAAAACAATCGCAATCTGTGGAACACATGGTAAGACTACAACAACCGCGATGATTGCTCACATGATGATTAAGCTCGGACTCTCTCCATTTGTAATTGTCGGTTCTCTTATGAAATACGAACATGATGGAGTGGTAGAAAAAACAAATTACATTCCAGGAACAAGTGATTATTTGGTTGCAGAATCTTGCGAGTATAAAAAATCTTTTTTGAATATTAATCCAACTGTCATTTGTATTACAAATATTGACGCAGACCATCTCGATTTTTATGGAAATATTGAAAATATTATTTCTTCATTTAAGGAATTTATCGCTAAACTGCCGGAGAATGGAATTGTGATCGCTGATATGCTCGATGAGAATTCACAGAGAGCAGTTGAGGGATGTCATAGAAAAGTGATAGATTCGCGCGCGTTTCTAGATGTAAGTTTGGGTCTAAAGGTGCCTGGGCTCCATAACAAACAAAATGCTTCTGTAGCGCTCGCGGTCTCATCGTATCTAGGTATCAAATTAGACGATGCGAAAGAGGCTTTAAAGACCTTTGGAGGCACTTGGAGACGTTTTGAGTACAAAGGAAACATGGGGACCAAAGCACTCGTTTATGACGATTATGCACATCATCCGCATGAAATAATGGCAACTCTGAATGGTGCTCGAGAGGCATTTCCTGGTAAGAAACTAACTGTTGTTTTCGAACCCCATCTTTACTCGAGAACAAAAGAACATTTTGATGATTTTGCGGCCGTATTGTCAAAATTTGATACTGTGTATCTCACAGATATCTACGCCGCCAGAGAAAAGTTTGATGGATCTATTTCAAGTGGACTTATGATCGATACGATCAAGAAAAATAACCCAAACGCTTTTTATATTGCAGAATTTAAAGATATTGCCCAAAAACTAAATGAGACTACAAATGAAAATGATGTCGTGATAACAATGGGAGCGGGAACGATCGGGGAATTGGCAGAGATACTTATTAGTCAAAAGTCTTAAAGTCGAAAGTCACAAGTAAAATGCAAATATGAAAATAGAAAAGTTTGAAGATATTTTAATTTGGCAAAAAGCAAAAGAATTAACAATTTTGGTCTATAAATTATTTGGTAAATTGAATGACTTTCGTTTTCGAGATCAGATTCAGTCTGCCTCTGTCTCTATTATGAATAATATTGCCGAAGGCTACGAAAGAATGGGCGATAAAGAATTTGCAAGATTTCTTTATATTTCAAAGGGTTCGTGTGGAGAAGTTAGATCAATGCTTTATTTGGCTTTAGAATTTAAATATATCAATCAATCTGAGTTTACTCGAATGTATGAATCATCAATTGAAATTTCTAGGATGATTCAAGGATTTATTAAAAAAATCAGATAACTTTCGACTTTAAGACTTTAAGACTTTTGACTTTATGACTACTAAAAGAATTCTCATCGCTACAGGAATTTACCCGCCTTCAATTGGAGGGCCTGCTACCTATGCCAAACTTCTAAATGATCTGCTCCCGCAAGAAGGCTTCGATGTAAAAGTGCTCTCTTTTGATGTTGTCAGAAAGTATCCAAAAGTATTGAGACACTCTATTTATTTTACTAAACTTTTTTTATTAGGATTTGGTGTTGATGTTTTGTTTATTCAGGATACAGTAAGCGTTGGTTTGCCTGCACTCATGGTCTCAAAGATTCTTCGAAAGAAAATGATACTTCGCGTGCCTGGGGATTATGCCTGGGAGCAAGGAGTTCAGCGATTTGGTGTCAAAGAAGATATTGATCATTTTCAAGATACTAAATCTGGTGGAATGCTCGGATTCATAAGAAGAGTACAATTTTTTGTTGCAAAGTATTCGGATATTGTGATAGTGCCGAGTCATTACTTTAAGACCGTAGTGTCTAAATGGGGAGTTAAAGAAGAAAGACTACACGTGATCTACAACGGGATCGAGAAAATAAATATAGAAAGAAAAAAAAATAACTCAAACAATGATTTTGTTTTAATCAGTGCAGGAAGGCTTGTTCCATGGAAAGGATTTGGCGAACTTATAAATGCATTTGCCGAGGTCAGAAAGAATATTTTAAACGCGAAGCTTATTATCGTCGGTGACGGCCCATGCAAAAATGAATTAGAAGATCTCTCAGGGAAACTCGGACTTGAGCATGCTGTAAATATCACAGGGCGACTTCCACGCGAAAAGCTTCTATCCCTCATGTCTGAATCAGATATTTTTGTCTTAAATTCTGGATTTGAGAGCTTCTCTTTTCAGGTGGTGGAAGCTATGGCTTTGGGATGTGTGATCGTATCGGCAGATTCTGGAAGTCTGAAGGAAATAGTTGAAGACGGTGTATCGGGACTTTTGTTTAAGAGTACCGAACCTTATGGCATGATACCTCTCATAAATAAGCTTCGAAGCGATAGGGCGATGATGGAACGACTATCGGCAAATGCGATACTTCGATCAAAGAAGTTTTCCTTTGAAAATACTATTATTGAGTTAAAGAAAGTGCTATGAAAATACTCACAATAGGTCTTGATGCAACGGTTCTCGATAAAAATTCGCCACTTAGCGAGCGATTCAAGCTCTATGGAGAATTAACGGGCCGACACGATATTATTGTCCCAGCACCTTGTGCATCTGAGACACCTATTACAGACAAAGTCATGGTCTACAGCATAAAAAAAACTAATAAGATCTCTGACCTTTTTCGTATACTTGGTCTTGCAAAAAAAATAATAAAAAAAAATGGATACGATCTCATTACAACGAGAGACCCTTACTTTTTAGGACTTCTTGCACTTTATCTCTCCAGACGAAATTCTTTGGGTCTTGAGATTCAGGTACACGGCTTTGAAAAATTAAATCCAGTACGAAAAGCAATTGCGCGATTTGTACTCAAAAGAGCGGACGGTATTCGAGCGGTAAGTAATAGGCTAAAAAAAGACCTCATAAAGAATTTTAATATTAAAGAAGAGGTTATTACAGTTGTTCCAATTTTTGTTGATTGTGCTGAAACAAAGGCAAAAGCCGTTGCAGCTGCAGCTCGGTTAGAACAAGATGAGGATTTAACTTTTGTGACAGCAAGCAGGCTTGTACCGATCAAGAATATACCTCTTCAAATTGAAGCAATGAAAGAAGTTCTTCAATCATATCCTAATACAAAATTAATGATTCTGGGTGAGGGAATTGAAAAAAATAATCTTGTTTCGTTGGTTGAGCGATTAGGACTTGAAGATTCGGTTTTATTTGAAGGATTTGTGAGTGATGTAACACTCTTTTTCGCTCGATCTGATTGTTTTCTTTTGACCTCGAATGCAGAAGGGTACGGACTAGCACCGATCGTGGCTGCGTGCTTTGGCTTGCCAGTTATTATGACTGATGTTGGATGTGCTCACGAAGTGATCGGTGATAAAGAAAATGGACTCGTGATCCCCGTAAACAATAAAGATGCTTTAGTAAATGCAATGATAGAAATGATCAAGAACAAGAATTTTCGAAAAATAGTGAAAGAAAATAATAATAAGATCTGTAACAAATTGCTATCACTTGATGAAACTTTGAAAGACTATCTCAAATCTTGGCAGGGAATTATGACTCGAAGGGCAAATAAAAATAGGGAGTAATATGATATAATCACTTGATATAAAGCTATAATCCACTCTTTATGGTATCACCCAAATCATTTTTTGAAGCGCTTGCAGAGAATAATATTGAATTTTTTGCTGGTGTGCCAGATTCGCTTTTGAAGGATTTCTGCGGGTTTGTGAATGATAATGTTTCAGAAGATAAACATATCATTGCTGCTAACGAAGGGAATGCGGTTGCTCTGGCAATGGGATATTATCTTGCCTCAAAAAAGATCGGCCTTGTCTATCTTCAAAATTCTGGTCTCGGTAATACCTTAAACCCACTGGTCTCTCTTGCTGATCCAGAAATATATTCTGTACCCATTCTTTTGCTTGTGGGATGGAGAGGTGAAGAAGGGGTTCCAGATGAACCACAGCATAAAAAACAAGGAAAGATCACGCTCTCAATGCTTGAGGTAATGGGAGTTCCGTACAAAATTCTTCCTGATAATGATGAGGAGGCCAAGGTTGCTGTACAAGAAGCATATAAAATAATGATAGAGAATTCAGCGCCGTATGCACTTGTAGTAAAGAGCGGTACATTTTCAAACTACGAAGGATCAAAGAAAAATATTTCAAGTGATATCACAATCAGTCGCGAAGATGCATTGAAGAGTGTTATTGAATTGATCTCAAGAGATGCTGTCGTTGTCGGTACTACAGGTAAGCTCTCAAGAGAGCTGTTTGAACTTCGAGTAAAAAATAATGACACACACGACCGAGATTTTCTCACTGTTGGAGGTATGGGTCACGCATCTTCGATCGCACTTGGTATTGCAATCGCGAAGCCTACGAAAAAAGTATATTGTTTTGATGGTGATGGCGCATCTATAATGCATCTTGGTGCATATGGTACTGCGGGCAAGGTTGCACCAAAGAATTTTATACATATTGTCTTTAATAATAAGGTGCACGATTCTGTAGGTGGTCAACCGACAGCCGCAACAGTGATGGATTTTGGATCTATCGCAAAAGCTTCAAATTACAAACATGTTTTTTGCTCAAAAACAGAGGATGACATCAAGGTTAATTTTAAAGAGATTGAAAAACTTGAAGGACCAATTCTTATGGAAATCCTTGTAACACCTGGTGCAAGAAAAGATCTTGGGAGACCAACAAGAACTCCTTTAGAGAATAAGAACGATTTTATGAATTTTTTGAATAATTAGAAATGGAAAAACAAGTAGAATATTTTGGGAATGGTAGCATTAAAAAACTTGAAGAGGTCCTAAGCAATTTAAAAAGCGAAAGGATCTTTCTTGTAACGGGCAAAAATTCGTTCAAAGAATCGGGGGCAGAAAAAGAATTAGAGTCTATCTTTCAAGGTAAGAATGTTTTTCAATTCTCTGATTTCAAATCAAATCCAAATATTATAGATGTAAAAAAGGGGATAGAAGAGTTTAAAAAATTTGTTCCTGATATAGTTGTTGCAGTTGGAGGTGGCAGTGTGATCGATATGGCAAAACTTGTAAATATACTTTCGTTTCAGATGGGTGATTTGGAAGATTGTATTAAAGGAGAAAAAAAATTAACAACAAATGGCTTGCCGCTTGTTGCGATTCCTACTACATCTGGATCTGGAAGCGAGGCAACACATTTTGCAGTGGTTTATATTGATACAACAAAATATTCGCTTGCCGATCAAAAGATCTTACCTACTATTTCAATCGTTGATCCACTACTCACATCAAATTTAAATGCAGAGATTACGGCACAGGCAGGTGCTGATGCACTTTGTCAGGCGATTGAATCATTGTGGTCTGTTGCTTCAACTGAAGAATCAAAAGAGTATGCAAGAGAAGCTCTATCTCTTTTATATCCAAATTTGAAAGATGTGGTATTAAAACCAGATCAAAAACTTCGAGAAATTATAGCAAAAGGTTCGCACTTGGCAGGAAAGGCTATTAATATCTCAAAAACTACCGCTTGCCACGCCCTTTCTTATCCGTTTACATCCCATTTCAACATTCCGCACGGCCAGGCAGTATCTCTTACTCTGCCTCAGATTTTGATATATAATAGCGAGGTTAATGAAGAAAATAATAACGATCCTCGGGGAGTAAGTTATGTAAAGGGGACGATCGATGAGATCGTCGAGATACTAGGCACTAAGACCCCAAAAGAAGCATCAGAAACACTAGATGAACTTTTTAATGCAATAGGACTTAAGGTGAATTTTGATAAATTGAAGCCGGTGGATATCGATCTGATTCTCAAGGAAGCATCGATAGAACGAATGAAGAATAATCCGAGAAATATGACCCTCATAGACGCAAGATTAATACTAAACACCATCATCTAATTTTATTATGAAAATAGGAAAGCTTTTGATCTCATGGGATAGGGGAGGTCTCGATTCCAAAATACTTGAATCAGTTGATTTGGAATACGAAAAAGGACTTCAGGCTGGGAAAAAGTTAATTCTTTGTACTTTAGCGGCTCGCTCTGGCACACGTTTGCTTGGAGATATTTTTAATTTGCATACAAATGCAACAGGAATCACTGAAAGATATTTTGAGCCGGAATGTTTCTATCGATACATAAAATACAACAAACTACCGATTGATACTGCAGGGATCATAAAGCTTATAAAGCACGGCATTGTTGAAGATTGGAAAAAAGGAGATATTGCGCTTGTTATCAGCCCTTTCTTTTCACATGGGATTGTAGAACTCAATACTTTGCTTCGACCTGAACGAATCATCTTTGCGATCAATGATCCAAAGTTTACAGTCCAATCGATTTACAATAAGGGATTTTTTGAGCACAAATATGTGCGAGATAATGTCGATATGGCACTCGGGTTTCAACCTAACTTTCCACAGAAATGGTATTGGCTTTATCTCTTTGGACGACTGGTGCCTAACGGAGAATTCTATAGAGAATGGGATGGTCTCACTCGAGTCGGAAAGATCGCGTGGTGGGGAAATAAGATGAATAAAGATATTTGGGAACAGTTGAAAGAAATTCCAAAAGAGAAGATCTTTATATTTAAATTGAATGAAGCAAGACAGGATTATTATGGCTACTATAAGAATGTGGCAAAAGAGTTTGGATTGACACCGATCTTGAGTGAAAAAGAGATCAAGAAGATGCAGAAAAAGGGCATAAAGCCATGGCATAACAAAGAGAAAATCTGGGATGAAAAAGAAGTTGAAGAATTTAAAAAATATAGTGCAGAGTGGTCAATGCTCTACAATGAATTATTAAGTAAAAAAACTTTTACTGCTGAGTTAGTTTAAGGGTTTGAACTTGTTATAAGTATTGCCATAATGTATAGTAATCTCTATGAAAAAGACTAAAAAAACTAGCCAGGATAACGATAAAAAAGAGAAGGTTGTTTATTTGCCAATGGCAGTGGACCTTATTCATTATGGTCATATTTACATTATCAATGAGGCAAGAAAACTCGGGAAAGTTGTTATCGGGCTTTTGAGCGACGAAGCTATAGCTACATACAAAAGAGTGCCGTTATCTACTTATGATCAGCGAAAGAAGATCATTGAGAGTATTGTCGGGGTTGATTCGGTAATGCTTCAAGAAGTTCACGATTTTGAGCCAAATCTTCGAAAATTAAAACCAGATTATTTTGTTCATGGCGATGACTGGAAGGAAAGCGTTCAATCAGAAAAAAGAAAAAAAGTAATAGAAATTTTAAATGAATACGGGGGTGAATTGGTTGAGCCTAAGCGAATAGAAAGTATTCCATCAACTACCAATCTTATAGAGGGGCTCGTTGGACAAGGTGTTACACCTGAGACACGAATGAAGCTTCTTCGAAGATACTTATCTGTAAAGCCGCTTATAAGAATTATGGAAGTCCACAATGGTCTTACTGGGAGAATTGTAGAAAAGACCAAAATCTCAAAAGAAGAAAAAGCGTCAGAATTTGATGGAATGTGGCTTTCTTCGCTCACTGATTCTGTTGCAAAAGGAAAGCCTGATAATGGTTCTGTTGATTTTACTTCAAGACAAAGTACTATCGATCAGATATTTGATGTAACAACAAAGCCAATGATTGTAGATGCGGATAACGGAGGATTCCCAGAACACTTTGCACTTATGGTAAAGACGTTGGAGCGATTGGGCGCATCAGCAGTTATTATTGAAGACAAGAAAGGTCTTAAAGCGAATTCACTTTTTGGAACAGGGGCAAATCAGATTCAGGACAGCATTGAAGATTTTTGCTACAAGATCTCTATGGGTAAAAAGGCTCAGGTAACCAATCATTTTATGATCTTTGCTCGAATAGAAAGTCTCATTTTAAAGCAGGGTATGGAAGACGCACTTACTCGTGCAAAAGCATATATCGAGGCAGGTGCTGACGGGATCCTTATTCACAGCAAAGAAAAGGAGCCGACGGAAATATTTGAATTCTGCAAAGAGTACAAAAAATTCAAGAACAGAGTTCCGCTTGCTGTTGTGCCAAGTACCTATTCTTCTGTCACTGAGGACGAACTAGAAAAAGCGGGAGTAAATGTCGTGATCTATGCTAATCAACTTCTTCGAAGTGCATATCCCGCGATGACAAAGGTGGCTGAGATGATCCTAGAGGACGGGAGCGCTGGCAATGCAGAAAAGCTTTGTATGCCGATCAAAGAAGTGCTCACACTCATCCCAGGAAGCGGAGGAGAATAATAATTTAGACTATAAATAAATGGACTTTAAAAATAAAAAAATTGGATTCATAGGACAGGGATGGATTGGTAAGAATTATTCTGATGATTTTGAGGAGCGTG
Organism: Patescibacteria group bacterium; assembly: GCA_040389185.1. Taxonomy (GTDB): domain Bacteria; phylum Patescibacteriota; class Minisyncoccia; order Phycocordibacterales; family CAIRYW01; genus JAQBQZ01. The sequence continues at coordinate 17,105 of JAZKAJ010000006.1, read as the reverse complement.
GTTTAACGGTGGTTAGATATTCCTTGGAAAAGGAGTATGTGATGAATAAAGACATGATAAAGGATTGCGATCTCGTTTTTGTTGCTGTTCCTACACCAACAAAACACGGCGAGTTTGATGATTCAATTGTGAGAGAGGCATTAAAACTGGTGGGTAAGGATAAGGTTGCCGTAATCAAATCAACCCTTTTACCAGGAACCTTAAAAAAGATCCAAGTAGATTTCAAAGATATTGTTGTTTTGGTCAACCCTGAGTTTCTGTCTGTTGCAACCGCAAAATATGATGCCTCAAATCCTGCGAGAAATATTATTGGTATTCCTTTAAACGATGAAAAGCATAAAGATATTGCAAGAGGGGTTATGGAAATCCTTCCTGAAGCACCTTTTGAGCTTATATGCGACTCAACAGAAGCTGAGCTTATCAAATACGCAAGAAACTCTATTGGATACGCACGAGTACTTATGGCAAACATTTTCCATGATTTGACAGAAAGTTTCGGTGTAGATTATGAAAATATCAAAAAAGCGATATCTGCAGATCCAGATAATGGACCAACTTATGCAAATGCACTACACAAATCAGGTAGAGGAGCAGGGGGTGAATGTTTTATTAAAGATTTCGCCGCACTTTCAAAGTTTTATTCTATACACACAAAGGATGAAAAAGGTATACAAATGCTCAGGGCAATGGAAGAAAAAAATATTGAATTACTCAAAAAAACACATAAAGATTTACATCTCCTTCGCGGTGTCTATGGCGAAAACATATGAAATTACTTGTTATAACCCAAAAGATAGATAAAGATGATGATGTTTTAGGATTCTTTATCCGTTGGGTGGAGGAATTTGAAAAAAAAGTATCGAGTGTTTCTGTGATCTGCTTGGAAAAGGGGGTAAATAGCCTTCCAAAATCGATTCCAGTTTTTTCACTTGGAAAAGAGACGAAACAGTCAAGGTTCTCATACATTTCAAATTTTTATAAGAGAATCATTTCTATGAACAGCACATATGACACAGTATTTGTACATATGAACCAAGAATACGTGCTACTTGGTGCCCTTATTTGGAAGCTTCGGGGTAAAAAGATATTCATGTGGAGAAATCATCCGAATGGCACTTGGAAAACAAAGCTCGCGGTATTTCTTTCCGATAGGGTATTTTGTACTTCAGAGTTTTCATTTACTGCAAAGTTCAAAAAAACTGAGATCATGCCTGCTGGTATTGATACAGATTACTTTAGGGACAATCATGATGATCAAAGATCTGATTCACCTTTGCTTTATTTGGGGCGAATCTCATCAATTAAAAAAGTGGAAATACTTGTTGAATCACTTCTCCTTCTCTCAAAAGAAAGCGATACCTTTAAGGCAGATCTTTATGGTGGTCCTGTTAAAGTGGATTCTGAAAAAGGCTATTTTGAAAACTTGAAAGAAAAAGCAAAGGAAATAGAAGAACGAAATCTTGTATCATTTCCTGGTTCTGTTCCAAACAACAAAACAGTAGAGATATATAATTCTCATGGAGTGTTGGTGAATCTCACGCCAACTGGTTCATTTGATAAAGTGATTCTTGAGATGATGGCGTGCGGGGGGCTCGCACTTGTTTCAAACCGGTCATATGAAAATATCTTTCCAAAAAAATGGCACAGTATTCTAATGTTCAACGAAAATGATGCAATCGATCTCGCAGAGAAAATAAAACAGATCCATCTGTTAGATAAGGAAACCAAAAAAGAAATAGGTGTGATGCTTCGAAGTATAGTGCTTGAGCAACATAGTTTAAAATCCCTTATTCAAAAAATTGTATGTTAAAGCAGTCTCTCAAAGACCTGATCTGTTTTATTCTCTTTGCTCTATGTGGCAAGAGGAATAGTGGATGCTCGATACTCATGTATCACTCGATAGGTGATAACAATGCTTATTTTACTGTCACAAAAGAAGCATTTGGGAGACAGATGCAATATATAAAGGATAATGGATATAATATTATTTTCATATCAGAATTGATCGATAAAATGAAAAAAAGTGAGCAATTCAAGAATACTGTGTGTATTACTTTTGATGACGGTTACAAAGATAATTTTGAGATTGCATATCCCATCCTCAAGGAATTAGGGATAAAAGCTACATTTTTTATTGCAACCCAAAATATCAATAAGACAATGAGAACAAGTGATGGGGTGGAGATATCGCTTATGAAAAACAGTGAGCTTGCAGAGCTTGCTCAAGACAAAGATGTTGCAGAATTAATGCCTCATACTGCACACCATGTAGTACTTGATAAGGTTTCGTTTGAAATCGCTGCCTCTGAAATATCAGAATCAAGAAAATACATTGAAAGCCTAACTTTAGCTAAGGCAGATATTTTTGCATATCCTAAGGGTAGATATACTGATGCTATAATTGATTACCTAAGGGACAATGAATGGAGTGGGGCAGTGACGGTTGAAGGTGGACTGATAAAGACTCATGATGACATTTTTAAGTTGAAAAGAAACTCGATTGATTCAAAAACATCATTCATCCAATTTAAGACAAAATTATCAAATGCGATCAGTATCTACGAAGGTCTAAAAAATGGAAAAACAAGATAGAAAAATAAAGGTAGTAATAGTTATAAATGATTTTACTGCTGCGGGCGCACAAAAACTTATTGTGGATGTACTTAATCATGCTGATAGACAAAAGTTCGACTATAGCCTGATAACTTTAATCACCTTTGAGGGCAAAAAGACATTCTATGATCTGATTCCTCAAGATATCAAAATAAAAAAACTTTCTTGGAAGGGCATCAAAGATATAAAAGGATGGTTGTCCCTTTTTCGAACTCTAAGGAAGATTCACCCAGACGTGGTTGTATCGCATTTGTTTTTCTCTAACACCGTAACTCGTATCATAAAGCTATTTTTAGGATTCAAGATCATTACTGTCGAGCATAATACCTACACCAAAAAGACCCGTTTTGAAATTTTTATTGATAAGTGGCTTTCCTTTGTTACTTACAAAATTGTGGCAGTTTCAGAGACTGTAAAGGAATTTACTGCAAAACAGGAAAACATTTCTGAAAGCAAATTTGAAGTGATTCAAAACGGTATTGATATTCAAAAAATTAACGAAACTATAAAACCATATAATAAGTCCGCAATAAAAAAAGAACTTGGATTTAAAGATAGTGATCGATTGATAATAAATGTGGGGAGACTAACTACCCAAAAGAATCAGAAACTACTCATCGAAGGTTTTGATCTTTTTGTGAAAGAATATATTGATTATAAATTACTTATTTTAGGCGATGGTACATTAAGAGAAACTCTTTCAAAAAGAATTGTTGATCTCGGTCTTAATGGTAAGGTGTTTATGATGGGTTCTCAAATGGATATTTTTCGCTATTATATTGCCTCAGATTTTTTTATCTCAACCTCAGATATAGAGGGCTTTGGTATTGCGCACGCTGAAGCTCTTGCTTGTGGATTACCAGTCCTTTCAACGAGAACTGCTGGTCCTGACCGAATGATCAGTGAAGGTAAGAACGGTTATTTTATTGATAACAGAACTCCTGAAGGTGTGAGAGATGTACTCGTTAAAATGGACGGATCCTATTTGAAAATAGTTGAGATGGGTCAGTGCGCAATAGAGACTGCAAGCCACTATGATATAGGCATAACTGCAAAGCGCTATGAAGCGCTCATTGCTAAAGCGGCTACAGGCCTTTAATCCCGCTCAATACTCTTTCGGATGAATTTCCGTCGAGTGTATGTTCGTGGAGGAGTTTCATAACTCTTTGTCTCTCTGATTTGAAGGTATCATTTTTTATAACTTCCTTTATTGCGACAGTGAGATCCTTCTGATCTTTTGGATGGGGTCCTGGGGTCATTTCTGCATACTCATCAAAAAGACCCATTTTTTGTTTGTATTCCTCAATATCAAAATCAAAAAATATCATAGGTCGATCAAGGAGTAAATAATCAATATAGATTGATGAATAATCTGTTATCAGTGCATCAAAATTGATTAAAAGTGGATAAATATCAAACCCTGGTTTTCCATAGATAATATTTGAAAAACTTTCCATTTTCGAGTGAGTTTTGCGGGCAAATTTTGGATGGAGTAAGACAGTGATGTATATATTTGCCTCTTTGATATCACTGTTTAAGGCTTCCCAGTCGATAGCATCCAATGGGTTTTTACCGTCAGGACGAAAGGTGGGGGCATATAAGACGAGCCCTTTGCATACTTGTTTTACTTTGAGGATGCTTTCTTTTAATTCGAGATCCGTGTCTACCTCACTATTTTTTATAGTTTTAAATAAGACATCGTTTCTTGGCAATCCAGTTGTGATAATCTTCGTCATCGGTTCATTAAACATTAATGCCATGAGCTTCCCAGCATATGCTGATGAGGCTATTATTTTCGTCGGTCTTTTGAATAGCTGAGGTGTAATGAAATAATTATTTTTTTTGGAATTATTATAAGGACTTAGATGTAATCCTTTTTTCATTCCTTTGCCGTGCCAGAGTTGTATTATATTTGTTCGTCCTGCATATCTCCAAGTGGAGCGACTCATAAGTCCATCAATGATTGTAAAGCCTGCGAGCATTGCAGATAGCGCACCTTTATATTCATAAAAAAGATAGCATTCTAAGCCTTTCGCCTGCAGGCGCTTTTTTGTCTCGCTTGAGCCTGTCAGCCAGACTGCCCGTATTTCTTTATGATGATTGTTTATATAAAGATAAAAATACTTTGAATTATCTGCAAAAAGTTCTCCTACTTCACCAAGGTGCCAACCCCAAAACACCCACAAATTCTTATTCCTTGGGGTGAGGTGAGAGAGAAATGAATAAGTCCAATCCGTTAAAAAGCCAAATATTCGAGTCATTTTGTAAAAATGTTAATTAAATGTTATCGTAATTGTATATGAAATTCTTTCTGTCATTTGGACGCTTATTCTGCAGGCAAGATTGGGTAAGATTCGGGATTAGGTATAGGGTAGCAAATTTTTTGATTAATACCAATCCCTCTTGTCCATTTGAGGTAGGTTTTTTTGGATTTCACTATAAAGGATTACTTCACAATCATATTGATTCACAGGTCTATTTCTATGGTGGATTTGAAAAAAGTGAACTCTATCTTTTGAGAGATGTAGCACTGAAGTACAAGGATCCAATTTGTCTTGATATTGGAGCTAACATTGGCCATCATTCACTTTTTCTTTCGAGGTATTGCAAGACCGTTCACTCTTTTGAACCATACGAAAAAGTAAGATCTTCACTTGTAGACAAGATTTCTTACAATCATATTTCAAATATCATTGTTCATCCCTTGGCACTAGGGAGTACGGATCAAACTTTAACCTATTATCCGCCAGAAACAGATAATGAGGGCACAGGATCTTTTGTTACTCACAATCGAAATTCATCAGACTCTTTGGAATTGCAGGTGGTGGAAGGAGATACTTATCTTAAAGAACAAAAGATCGATAAAATAGATCTCATAAAGATAGATGTTGAGGGATTTGAAAAAGAAGTTCTTTTGGGGCTTCGGGAAACATTAATGAAAAATCGTCCAACTATCATGATGGAGTTTTCAAGCGATACAAAAAAAACATTTGAGAATGAGAAAAGTATTTTTGAAATTCTTCCTCCAAACTACAAAATACAAGCTATTATTCCTTATCGGAGTTTCTTGTTTTTTTTCAATATTCCAAGTTATCGATTGGTAGATTTTAATTTTGATATGAAAGCAGGGCTTAATCTTGTGCTTACTCCACAGTAAGGATAATAATTAACCCTTGATTTCGTACTGCTCCCAAAGTTTTTTGCCTTTTTCAAAATCTTCAATTGTGTCAATTTCAATCGCAACATAATGTGATACATCCAATGCGTATAGGTTTTCTCCTTTCGAATGTATTACATTGTTTATTGCATCCACTGCAAATTTCTTTGTGTCATTTTTTTGAACCATATCATTTAGAACCTCAATTAATTTATTCAAAAAAGAAGAGCTGAGTTTTGTTGCGCCTATAAATTCTCCTTTACTAAGTTTTTCAGGGATCAGTTTTCCAATTTCAACTACGTTCATGTTTTCGTCAGTGATCACATTCACTTCTTCTTCATCCCAATCATTTTGTTGTATTGCAGTGACGGAATCGTTCTTATTTTCAATGACTGATTTGATAATCATTGGATCACAGATTAGATCTGAATTTAAATAAATCGTTGTATCGGTCAAATAATCCCTTGCGCTCCAGAGACTGTGCGCGGCATGTGTTGTCTCATACTTTTCATTAAAGACAAAAGTGAATGTAATATCTGTCTGACTATAGTTTGTTATTATATGTTCTTTCAAAAGTTCTGCTTTGAATCCAGTAACAATAATAATATCTTTGATATTGTTTTTTTGTAGGGTCTCGATCTGGAAATCGATAATGGTCTTTTTACCAATCTTTAGGAGGCACTTTGGCAGGTTGTGTGTAATAGGACGAAGTCTAGTTGCTTGACCTCCGGCTAGAATTATTGCTTTCATAGGGTGTTTTGTATCTTATCAGATATTTGAGTTTTTTTCATTTTTTTGAGGAGAAAAAGAGAAATGAAAAATATTGCATATCTGGAAAGGATTCTTGCCCATACGATTCCCCAGATCCCGAAGAATATAACAAAAGGAACGAGCATGCCGATTCGTATGAGATTGCCCACAGTATTCATAATATAAGATTCTCGCACAGCTAACTGTGCCTTAAAGACCGCTCCCGGAAGCCCTCCCTCAACAAGAATAATGAGAATGAATATTTGAGAATATGCGATCGATTCTATATATTGAGGGAAAATATAAGTATAAATAAAAGGGGCTGCAAAATAATAGAGAATCGCAATCGGAAGAGTAATAAGTGAGATCTTCCAAATTTTATGATAAACGGTTCTTTGTATCTCATCGTTCGTTTTTTCTGCAAGTTTTGGTATTGCAAGAGAGGGAATAATCTTTAGGAGGCTTCTTATCTGCTCTGGTATTGCAACGGCAAAGGAGTAGATTGCAAGATCAATACTTCCTTGAAAATGAAACAAAAGTATCTTGTCCAAATATGTTGCTATAGTATCAAGCACGTTTACAAAACTTAAATGCGCTCCAAATATCATGCTCTTGGGATCAACTTTATTATTCGGTTTGTATTTCTTGAGTACGTGATTCAAAAAATATAGAGAAATGAGTGTGTTTGAGCAGAGGTAGGCGAATACAACCGCGTTGACATTGTCAGTAAAGAATACAACGCCAACCATACAGAGTACTGGAATGATGTTGTAGTAGATTCCATACAATGTAAGAGTTTTAAATTCTTTTTTTCCGTTAAGGAAAGATTTATAAAACAATGCGCTATAAAGAAGTGGACTAAAAACCCCAACAAGCATCATCGATACTGTTAAGGGAATATTCCCAAGGGTGTAGTAATAAATAGCAATACCAAAAGAGGTGATGGTAAGAAGCCAACCCCATCGCATACTCATCCAAAATGATCTTACCAACACTCCTTCAAATCCTCGGGCCACAGATTGTGTGATCGATGTAGTAAGACCTGAAAGTGATAAAGCTCCAATGATCCCAAAAAGTGAGATGACATATTTATATTGACCAAATGTCTCCTTCGATAATAGGTTTGCAAATGCGATAGATAAAAGGAAGGATGATAGTGAAGCGGTGACTTGGCCTGCTGTCAGCCAAAATCCACCGCTTAAAAGATACCGTATGTCGGTTTTGAGAAATATCTCTATTTTATCTAATAAACTATTTATTTTTTTCATATGCTTACCTATTGATCTCCAGTATATTTTCTATTGAATCGAATTCAAACTTTTCTGAAAGTTTCTCAAATTTTTTGAGGCTTTTATTTGTACCCCAATATTTTAGCATTGTTTTGATGACGGGTCCCTGGATCTTGGGTGTGTTCTTACATAGTTCATGGGGATGGAAATAGAGCATTGGGGTAGTGTTTTGTCTCAATGCTTTTTTGAACAGATATTCAAATACAATCCTGGGAAAAAGCCTGAAATAAATCCCCCCGGCAATTGGTACTAATCCAAAACCTGTTTGTAAAGTAGCTTGGGGAATTTCAATCAAAGAAGACAAAGGGTCTTCTTTTGCGACATTACTAAATGAAATAGGGTAGCTATTTCGCGGAGCACCACTTACTCCATATTCTGGAGTCTTGATGGGAAAGATGCTCGAGTCATAAGAGATCCTGCAAGCTTTGAGAATCGGAAGCAGCCACAGCGTTTTGTTGTTTAAAGAAAAATGGGGGGCTCGAAACCCTTTTGGTCTTTTGCCAGTTATGCTTTCAATTAGATCAAGATGGTTTTTAAATTCAGCTTCAAAGGTATTTTTGCCCACCTCTTCTAAGCGAAGGTGCCTGACACTGTGAGACGCGATTTCATGCCCTTCATCGCTCATTCTTTTAATAAGGTCTGAATACTTTAGAACAACTGAATTGGTGGTAAAAAATGTTGCTTTGTGTCCATTTTTTTTAAGAATGGCGAGTATTGGGAGCATTGATTCAATCAGTGCATCCCTTCCCTCCATCTCTGGAGTGATATAAGGCTTTAGCCATTTGCCTTCGTACCAAAACTCTAGATCAAACGTGAGCATCACCTTTTTTTTCATGGGCTTATTCTTTAAATACATAATGTTTGTGTGTGAGGAATTTTAGGCCCCCAAACAATATGATATTGATCGTAATTGTGATCAAATAATGAACTTTCAAAATATCATTCAATATAAAGAATGCGCTATTGTTAACGATCCAGATCACTATAAGTACAACTACGAAACGAGAAATATTCTTTTTTGTGAATTTGGTTTTGAATACGAATTTTGTATATGAGATATAAACACCAATATAAAGAATACTCAAGACGATCATATACGAAAGGCTCGGAGTAAGCTTGGTATAATTTACCAAAAGGTAAGTGCCACCATATAATATGATGTAACTTATTCCTGCAACTGTGCCGTACCGCAATAAATCTCCAATGTTAAAAAGTCTCTTCATTTTTTTCTGCAAGGATAACGATCCATGGAAGTGGAGTTTTGACTTTGATCACTTTAAAATGTTTTCCAACCAATTTTGTGAAGCTTCTTTTAGACCAGTGATTGATATGACCCTCTGTATTGCCAAAATGCTTGAGGTACTTGCCGCGGAGCATATTAAGTATTCTCCAGATTGGTTCGTGTGGAACACTCACGATGATGTATTTATTTGTCACTCTCTTTAATTCTTTGAGGGCTTTCTCTGGATCTTCTAAATGCTCAAGCACTTCTAGAGTGAATACAAGATCAAATGAGTTGTCTTTGTGAGGGAGCTCATAGATTGATTCTTTTTCTGCAGTGATCTGCGGAGTTCTTTCCTTTGCAAGTTTTACAAGCTCTGGATCGATATCAGATGCATGAAATGTTTCTGGCTTTATATGCTCATAAAGGATCTTTGTAGAATATCCAGCACCACAGCCAACCTCAAGCACTTTGTTCGTTTTTTTAGGGCAAAGTGAAAGAACTGCCTTAAAAAAGTTATCGAGAATAGCTCGAGTGATAGGATTTGTAAATTCATACTTGTCAGTAAACTGTGTGATGTTACGATTTTTTTCTTGCATAATATATTGTTTTTTCTGTGCTTAATTGAATCCTGCTCAAGACCTCGAGCGTTATTCCTGCAACAAGCGATCCGAAGCTTACCACAAGAAGAATGATACTTGTGATGGCAATGCCCTTAAATGGGGTAATGAGATCAGTCATTGCATAGCGAATGCTTATTGCTGTAATGAGAGGAAGACCAATGAGTGCGGTAACGAACGAAAGTCTTCCAAATATTCTCATTGGCTGATAATGGATAACCGATTTTAAGATTATCTTCGAGGTTTGGATCGCGTATCGGAATAGGTTTGCGGCTATTCTTGATTTTCTTTCTTTGAAATACTGTACGTTTATCGGCACTTCTTCAATCGAGATTCTTTTTACACCAAGATTGATGAACACTTCTTGGGTATATGTAAATTTGCCAAAGACATTAAGACTAAGGAGAGCTTCTCTGCTGTAAGCTCTAAAACCGCAAGAAACATCCATAAACTTCTTTCCAACAATCGAGCTTATAATCGATGACATCATTGTATTGCCGATTTTTTTTGCATAAGGGATACCCTCGACTTTTGATCCGCCCAAAAATCTAGAGCCTGTGACGAAATCAGCTCTTTTCTCGAGTATAGGGGCAAGAAGTGCTGGAATGTCTTTTGTATCGAATTGGCCGTCTCCGTCGATCGTAAGAAGGATATCGTAGTTATGCGAGATTGCATATTCAACAGCATCTTGAAACACATAGCCAAGTCCCTGACTCACCTTATAAGGTATCAATTTTGCGCCGTGCGAGAGTGCTACCTTTTCTGTGCCATCGGTCGAGCCATCACTTACTACAAGAATATCCGGAATTTCCCCTGTCAGTTGAATAAGTGCCTCTTTGCTTGAATCAATAACAGAGCCCAGCATCGCTTCTTCGTTCTTTGCAGGAATTGAAATTAATATTTTTTGAGACATATTCGAGAGAATTCAATTATAGTATTTAGCATATAAAACGCAAGTAAAATAAGGATAGGGATGATAGGGAGTGTGTATCGAGGGAATGGGAAGAGTACTGTATGCACAGACCAGAAATACAATAGGACAGACAATAGGAGAGCAATACTTCTTTTGGTTCTCATATAGTACATGCTTCCAAGTCCCAACAGAACAATGATAATAAATCCAATTTTGTAGAATGTAACAAAAATTTCTGCTTTTGGGTGTTTCTCAACAAGAGATGCGACATTGTATCCGCTCGCTCCTGGATTCCAAAAGAGGATCACATTTAAGGCTTTTATCTCAAGAGTTTCTTTCATGGTCCCACCTGAATGCATCAAAGATTCGCCAATGGTACCTTTGAGGTATTCAAAAGAATTGTTTGCTTTGTCTGTTACCGCAGAAAGATTTGAAGCGACTGGAATGAGGCGATCAAATTTTAGATAGACAAATCCGATCCAAGGCAAAAGAGTGATGATAAAAACCAAGAGGGAAAGGAGCGATAATTTAAAATGTTGCAAAGTTAATTTCCAGTAGGAAATAAAATGAAGTAAAGTGACTCCAATAATAAGCCAGAGTGGCAAAAGGAGAGCGACAGGCCGAGTCAGTACCGCAAGTCCGATCGCGATTCCCATTCCAACACTTAGTTGGCGAGTTGGCAGATCTACAAATTTTAAAAACAGATAGAGGAAAATACTGAGAAATAGAATAAAAAGTATCTCACTGCTCACCACGAGAGAATAAAGCATCATATACGGCCATATGATAATAGTAAGTGATACAAGAATAGAAAATGTTTTACTAAGTCCGATATATTTTTTTCCTGTTTTATAAAATATAAATGCAATCACGCCTAGAAAGATAAATTGAACGAGATACACGGCACTGTAAGAATATCCAAACATTCTGTAGATTATTGAAAGGAAAATAGGATAAAGTGGAGGATAAATTAAATTGTCAGTTGATATCGTTATATAGCCTCCTTTTTCAACCAGGGCTTTTGCTATGTTGTCGTAGTCTAAAAAGTCAGAAATTACAGGGAATGGTGGCAATATTCTTATTAGTAATATTCCAAGTATAAATGAGAAGAGGGCAAGTAGTACAAAAACAAACCAGTCAGATTTTAAGTTAAATTTTTTCATTACACTTGATTATACTATATATATTGCTTGTTTGAGATAAATTTTGTTTAGTGTAATAATATGCGATATGCAAGAAGCACATAATGTACAAGTGGAAGAGCGACACTATTCAAAAGGATCATATAATACTTTGGAACGATTCATTTCTTACTATTATCAGATTCGAGCGGTAGAGCGACTGAATGTGAAAAGCATATTAGAGATCGGGGTCGGTAGCAAGGTATGTGCCAATTCTCTTAAAGAATATGGATTGCAAGTTACGACTTGTGATTTTGATAAAAGTGTTTTGCCAGATATTGTGGCTGACGTGCGAGCATTGCCGATTGATGATCGATCATTTGATGTGAGTATGGCATGCCAAGTGCTTGAACATATCCCATTTGAGGATTTTGAGAAAGCACTCAAAGAATTAAAAAGGGTGGCTCAAAAGTTTGTTGTCATTTCTTTACCATATCGATCAACATATTTTGAAATGGTTCTCAAATTTCCTTTCATACGAAAAATATTCAAGAGAAATTTCTTTGATATCTCCGTAGGTATTCCTCTTAAATTTGGAGGATTTGATACTTCGGGACAACATTATTGGGAGATTGGCAGGGCCCCGTATGCAGCAAAGACCATTCGCTCCATTCTCCGCAAGCATTTTGAGATAATTGAAGAATTCAGTCCAGTACTCAATAAATATCACAGGTTTTTCATTTTAAAAATTAAACAATAATATAAAGTATGAATTCAATAGTAAAAAAGATCCTCAAAGCTCTCATCTATGCGCTCCCGGCGGTTTCGTTGGTTGTTGCGGACGGGATGTATTTTCCGTTTATTACAGGCAAGAGTTTTTTATTTAGGATTGCAGTCGAACTCTGCCTCTTTCTCTACATAGGACTCGCGTTTGTGGACAAAAGCTATCGTCCAAAATGGAGCAATATTTTGAAAGCTTTTATTTATTTCGTAGTTGTTATATTTATTGCTGATATCTTCGCGATCAACCAGACAAAGGCATTTTTCAGCAACTTCGAGAGAATGGAAGGATTTGTCTTGATCGCGCATTTGTTCGCATACTTTGTAATCCTTGCGAATGTTTTGAGAGATAAGAGGGATTGGGATCGGATGCTCTATTCAACGACAGCTATCTCGATCTTTATGACCTTTTTTGCATTCCTACAATTTTTTGGCGGGGCAGTGATCAACCAAAGTAATACAAGACTTGATGGAACACTCGGTAATTCTGCATATCTGGCCACATATCTTGTCTTTCATATATTCTTTCTTCTTTATCTTTGGATATCAAATGGAAATAAATTGAAGGGCATAGCAGATTCAGTGATTTATGGTTCATCAATCTATATTTTGTATTATCTGATGAGAATTGCTACAGCTGATGATTCTTTTAATTATACAAAGGCTGGAGGGATTATTTTCGCAATTGCGCTTCTTACAATTGTAAAAATGTGCTGGCTTCGATTCAGTAAAGTATTCGCAAAGTATGAGCGAATACATGCATTCGGTTTGTATGTTTTTCTTATTCTTGCAGAACTTGTGGCACTCTATTACACCTCGACAAGAGGAGGGTTGCTTGGATTTATCGGTGGAGCAATCGGGGCCTCTATTATTGTCATCATATTTGAAAAGGAAAATAAATTTATAAAAAAAGCCGCTATAGCCATCCTCGCCACCCTTTTTATCATTGTTGCTGGATTCTTTGTAGTAAAAAATACAAATTTTGTGCAAACTGATCCAGTGCTCAATCGATTTGCTTCCATATCATTTCATGATACAACGCAGGCTCGTGCCATGATTTGGCCTATGGCTATCAAAGCATGGGAAGAACATCCTGTACTTGGTTGGGGACAGGACAACTTTATTTTTGCATTCACCAAATATTATGTTCCAGAAATGATAAGTCAGGAACCTTGGTTTGATCGAGCTCATAATGCATTCTTAGATTGGTTGGTAGCCGGAGGATTGCTTGGGCTATTGGGATGGCTTTTGCTTTATGTATTTTCGTTCGTATCAATTGTACGAAGCAAAAACTTCAATGTCCCAGAAAAAGCGGTACTCCTCGGACTCTTTGGTGCATTTGCATTCCAAAGTTTATTTATCTTTGATAACTTAACGAGCTACATGCTTTTTGTTCTCATTCTTGCACTTGCAAGTTTTGGAGAAAGAAATCTTGTGGAGGAAACAAAGTCCAAAAAAGAAGAATTAAGTGGAGCAACTCTAGCAATGCTTATTGGAATATTTTTGATTGTCATGTTCTTGATAAACTACAGTGCATACAAACAGAACATAACACTTAGTAAATCTCTTAGTTCTCAACCAGGAGGTTATACCAAGAACCTGGAGCTCATCGAGGCTGCAATAAATGCAGGTCCAACAGGGCGCTTTGAATCTTTGGAGCAAATGGATAATATTGCAAGATCTGTGATATCTGCAGATGGTATTCCCGATAAGGATAAGGGCGATTTCGCGCTTCATACATTTAACGCATTTGGAGCCTACAATAAAGATAATCCAGATGACATTAGGGGTGTTCTGACACTTGGAACCTTTCTCACTGACATTGGTCTTTATGCTGATGGTATTCCGCTTCTCGAACAGGCGAGAACAATGTCTCCAAAAAAACAACAAATATACTATTCTCTTGCTAAAGCCTATCTCATCAAGTTCAATAGAGAAAAAAACAAAGATGATCAAGACAAGGCTGTGGCGTATCTGAAGCAGGCGTATGAATTTGATCCTCAAATGGCTGAACCAAGAAGTCTCTACCTAAACACACTTGTGGCAATAGATCGTCTCAGTGAGGCAAGTGCTCTACTTGCTACAATACCAGATCCAAAGATCAATCTTGATAAAAACACTGTAGATATGCTTGTAGGAAAAGGGTTATTGAAATAGCTTGCTTTTTCTAGAGGACTATGGTATTATGTATCTTGTGAGTTGCGGATATATATTCGAGCTCCAAATAAGCAAACATCGGCAAAACCACCTGAAAGGGTGGTTTTGTTTT
>JAZKAJ010000006.1:0-2271 GCA_040389185.1 Patescibacteria group bacterium | reverse complement strand
GTGATGGCCGATGACTGCACTCACAAAGATGTTTGCTTTTGGAGCCCGCATTCATCGGCCATCTCAAGACGAAATCACATACATTTAATTAAATGGTACAAGAAAACAAGACAATTAAAGTTCAAAACCAAGTCCCTCTTAAGGGACTTTCGACGTTTAAGATAGGGGGTGACGCATCCCATCTTTTTGTGCTTGAAGATAAAAAAGACTTGAAAGATGTTGTAATGTTTGCAAAAGAAAATAATCTGCCTATTTTTGTGCTTGGTGGAGGATCAAATATTCTTTTTGCTGATAGTGGGATTAATGCGCTTGTGATTCAAATTTTAAATAAAGGAAGGGAATATAAGAAGATAAACGATACAGAAGTTTTGGTGACTGCAGAAGCGGGAGAAGGGTGGGATGATTTTGTAGGGTGGACAATTCAAAATGGTTTTTTTGGGCTTGAGAATCTTTCATCTATTCCAGGAACTGTTGGCGCATCACCTGTACAAAATATTGGTGCGTATGGAGTTGAAGTAAAGGACTGTATAGAAAGTGTGGAAGTATTTGATACTCTAACTCTTGAATACAAGACGTTCACAAATGTTGAATGTGGATTTGGATATCGAAATAGTTTTTTTAAAACAAAAGAAGGCAAGAATTTTGTTGTTGCAGCTGTTACATTCAAGTTATCCCTTGTACCAAAAATAAATATTTTATATAAAGACCTCTCAAATTATTTTAAAGATACAATACCTACACCATTTGAGGTGCGTGATGCTGTGACGGTGATTCGAAAAGGAAAATTCCCAGATTTAAATATACACGGTACCGCGGGATCTTTTTTCAAGAATATTATTTGTAATGAAGGGGATATAGAAAAGCTCAGAGTGGATTATCCTGATATGCCTGTATATAAAGCAGGTGAGGGGATGGTAAAAATATCTACTGCGTTTGTACTCGATAAGGTCTGTGGGCTCAAAGGATTTCGAGAAGGGAATGTGGGACTCTATGAAAATCAGTCTTTAGTAGTAGTCAATTACGCACATGCTACATCAAACGAAGTAAGAGAATTTGTATCAAAAATAAAAAGTATTGTAGAAGAAAAAACTGGGATTAAGATTGAGGAGGAGGTGATACTTGCATAAATATAATAAGTGTGTTATTGTGTGAATAGTTGCTCTTTATAGAGGTCTATATCGCTTTAGCAAATATAACGCATTTGACTATGTTATATGTTTGCTGAAGCGATTTTCCATTCGCAAAGCATAATTGAAACCACTGAATTATTATTACCATGTGCTTGAAAACCGATGAATTGAATGCAGATCAGCGAGCAGGATTGGTCCAGCGTCTTGCTGGTGCCTACACGTCTCTCGCTGCCGATACCCGATCAACAGCGAACCTGGTCACTGACATGATCCAGAAACACGGTTCGATGTTTGCGCATATTCAGCAGGTAGCTGAACGGCTTGATGTGGATGTGCAGAAACCTACCGATGAGCAAATCGAAAGTATGTGGACGCAGATTGTTCAAAGCTTCGATGAAGCTGAGCAATTGCGTCAGGATGCTTGGGAAGAAGCCTGCAACACTGCGAGGTTGGCTAATAAACCTCTACCAGAACAACCTGAAAAGCGTAAGATGATTTCGAGACAGTTCTTCGGAGCTCTCGTCGTGGAAATTTGGACAAACCTCATTCCATAAGAAAATCTTTCAATTTTCTTACTCGCCCTGTGTGCATTGCACCAGGGCGATTTTTATTTCAATTTTTTATATTGTTTAAATATTTACTTTCTTTTTTTTAAAATTCAAATTATATTAAATTTATTTTTATTTTTTAAAAAAATATTTTTTTAAAAAATAAAAAAGTTATCCACAACATTTTGAAAAAAAATATTGTGTTAATAAAAAAATAATTAGATAATTGTATTACCGCTCGAGATTAGTTTATGGTCGTAAATTTTTTTCGAGAAACATTTTAAAAAAAATAATTTTTTCACTTCGTTCTTTCTCAAGTTTAAATAATATTTAATGTGAAGAGGAATCGAAGTAACAAATAACATGGCAGCAAAAAAAGTAGCAAAGAAAAAGGTAGCAAAGAAGGCTAAGAAAGCAGCTCCTAAGAAGAAGGCTAGAATCTAGTCTCTCACAAAAACCACCCGAAAGGGTGGTTTTTGTTTTGTGTATTTTTCCCTCCTTTTCAAAGAGGGGAAGAAATTCAGAATGCTATTGAATTTTATTGAAAATTAGAAATTGAATATTAAAAATTTGATATTTTAACACAGAAAGCC
>JAZKAJ010000005.1:9987-88313 GCA_040389185.1 Patescibacteria group bacterium | reverse complement strand
CAAAAGCACCGCGGCGTAGCCGCGGTGCTTTTGTATTTTATTGAATACTTGTTAAACTTTCTTAAAGCTTCACTTTAAAACTGTGCTTCATCCAACTTGTTGTTTGATGGAGTCACTTCGTTAATCTTGTCGATGAACTTCCAGAATGCATCATTGCCTCCGAGTTCTGCTGCACATTCAGCACCTTCTGCTTCTTTAGGGGCCTTTGAGTGTAGCTGCTTTAGAGGGAAGTTTCGCCATACCCAAGCCACTTGTTTGTTTGTTCCGTATGATGATGCCATGATCTGTTGCATTGTTTGGTGGAAAGATTTACAGAATGGACATTCGAGATCTGAGTAGAGAACAACCTTGACCGGAGCATTGGTGTCTCCCATGATGTGATCATCTGCAGTGACTGGCTTCATGTTCTCAAGCGCTTTATCAGTGTTTGCTGGTGCTGGGCTTTTTGCGAGTGCCATGTCAATAATGGCTTTCACTTTCTCGATTGGTTGTGCACCAGAAAGTGGGTATTTGATTCCTGTAGGTCCAACAACAATACTCCAAGGAGTTCCATTACCACCTGTAGCAACTGCGTCCGCAACATCCTGGGTGATGATTGGAGTGTATTTGCCAGAAGCAAGACATTTATCAAACTTTGAAGTGCTAACTCCAGAGAGTTTTGCGATTTTTTCGAGTGTTGATTCAAGTGTTTGAACCTTTGGTCCTTGGTTAGTAAAGAATAATGCGAGTGCAATAAAAGCACATCCAATAACAATAGAAATTGGAATCGCAAGATTCTGACCCTTTGGGTGAGGGTGGTGAGCATGATGCTCATGATTGTGGTCGTGATTTGTGTGATCGTGTTCCATAGATTATTTTAAAAAACTAATAAATTAATAATTATTTTGGTTTAAAACGGCAACGAAAATGTCATCGCATTATTATTATCCGCTGTCTCCCAATTTGTCGTATCTATTATAACACTCTTAATATTGTCACCATCTTTATATTTTAATTTTTTGTGTTTTAGTGCATATTCGTAAACATCCTTTGTTACTTTCACATCTTGAAGACAATATTTACGAATATTTTCAATGTCTCCCTTTTTCCACCACTCAACAGCTTGGAGTCCGTTTGAACTTTTGCCAATTCCAAGCGTAGCTTCAGCAATATTACCAAGACCGATTCTTCGGCCGAGTGCTTTTCGAAACTCTACGAGAATATCGAGACTTCGCATTTTTGTGAGGTCGCCATGATAGTATTTGTTCAAAAGGGGAATATCAAAATGATCACCGTTAAAAGTGATGAGCACATCTGCTTTTTCAAGAAGCGGCCAGAGCTTTGGGAGATCTTCTACAAGATAGCTTGAATATTCATCAGTTTCTGAGTCATATACACCAACAAGTGAAATATCAAGGAGAGCTGGATCAGCTTTACCTACATCTTCGAAAATATTTCGAGTTTCAATATCGAATACAATCTTTCGCATATATTTATTTTAAATCTTTAGGAAGTAAATTATGAGTCTCGAGAAAGTCTCTCATAGTCACATCACCCATACCAAATCCAACAGTAGGAAGTGCCTCAACACCGAACATTTCGAGGAGGTTGTCATAGCGTCCGCCACCGAAGAGGGCACGTTTGTTTTCTTCGTTTGTGTCAAAGACTTCGAAAACGATACCGGTATAATAATCAAATCCTCTTACAATAGTTGGAGCAAACTTTGCATTTGAAATGCCTACTTTTTTAAGCGCATCCAAAACCTCTTTGATTTCTCTGGGTGGTTCATTCTCCATTTTAAGTATTTCTTCAAAAGATATTGAAAGTTCTGATTCTGCAATCTCAATTTCTTCTGGAGTCATTTTTTCTATTCTATCCAATGTCTGTTTTATTTTCTTTGCATTTTCAATATCCATTCCTAATTCGTTGATAAGTAGATTGTCCAAAAAAATACGACTTCCGATTCTTATTAAAAAATCTTCATCTTTTGCTCCAAATTCTTTTAGGATATTGTAAGCAAGAGAAATGATTTCTACTTCTGCATCGGTTGTAGAAAAATCTTTGTTATTACCCATTATGTCGCAGTTAAGTTGCCAGTGTTCTCGTCGTCGTCCTCGCTGTGATCGTTCATATCGAAAACAGTTGGGAATAGAGAACCATCGAAGAGGGAGCTTGAGACCTTTTCTTCGTGCTGCAACCATGCGAGCAAGTGTTGGTGTCATTTCTGGACGAAGTGCGACTTCACGATCACCTTTGTCGATGAATGTGTACATTTGTTCGTTTACCATTTCTTCATTTCGCTGACCTTTTGATTTGTAGAGTTCTGCTGGTTCAAGGATTGATGCTGCATATTCGACATATTCGAATTTTTTGGCAACACGTTTCCATGTGTCAAAAATATAGTTCTGAATCGCCATATCCTCAGGATAGAAATCTCGTACTCCTTTGTACGGTTCTGTGCTTACTTTGCTATTATTTGTTATTGGTTTTTCTGTCATATTAGTGTATTTTACAGTAATATGGACCAAAAACAAAACCTCTATATTGTAAATAAGGCTGTAGGAGAAACACCTCTCGAAGCTCTCGAACGAACACGAATAAGTGAGGGTCTGGACTCTATAATTCCTATGACATATGCCGGACGACTCGATCCTATGGCAGAAGGGGTGTTAATAGTGCTCACGGGTGAAGAGTGTAAAAACAAAGAAAAATATTTGGGATTGGATAAAGAATACGAGGTAGAAATACTATTTGGATTTGAAACGGATACGTATGATGTACTAGGGAAAGTGGTGAGTAGTGAGGTAAAAGTTGTGAGGGAAATTCAGAATACGGAAATTGAGCAAGAGCTGCAAAAATTCAAGGGGAAGTTTGTACAAGAATATCCAGCATATTCATCAAAGACTGTAGATGGGGTACAGCTTCATACACTTGCAAACAAAGGCGAATTACCAAATGAAATGCCTACTAATGAAGTTGAGATTTATGATATTCAAATATTGGAGGAGCGGGAAATAAATTCTGAAACTTTGATCAAAGAAATTAAGAATAATATTTTGAAAGTGAAAGGGGATTTTCGACAGCCGGAAATTATTGATCTGTGGGAGAAAAATTTGGTGCAAGAAAATAAATTTAGGATTGTAAAAATAAAAGTAACTTGTTCGAGTGGGACATATATGAGGTCTCTTGCATATAATTTAGGAATTAAAATTGGTATACCTGCGCTAGCATATTCTATTAAGAGAACAAGGGTAGGTGGATATCTCATTTGACGCTTTGTTTCTGTTTGCTTAGAATTATAGGTAACTTTACTTGGCGCTGTCATAAGTGCCAGGAGGGCCAAAGCTTGTTCTCCTCAATTCAACCAACCAAGATCATGATTAACATTGTTCGTTCTCAGATATTAACTGAAGAAAAACTGAGAGAAATTGCCGCTCGTGCTGAAGCGGATGATGAACCTGAAGGTCCTGAAGAAGCCGACTTGGATCGAGAACCTCCTTCAGATAGGGAGGAAGTGTAAATTCTGTTTAGTTTTTTTGCCACATCCTCGGATGCGGCATTTTTATTTAAAACAAAACAGCACCGCGCCTTTAGGCGCGGTGCTGTTTTTATAAAATTTATTTCTTCTTTGCTTTCGCTCGATCGCTGTTTGTCAAAAACTTCTTTCGTAGTCGAACACTTTTTGGAGTGATCTCGAGATATTCATCATCCTGGATGAGTTCAAGTCCTCGTTCGATATCCACTTCGTAAAATGGTGTGAGGTAAGTTGTTCCATCAGAACCAGATGCTCGCATGTTTGTAAGCTGCTTTCCTTTGGTCGGGTTTACTTCCATTTCATCACCCTTTGATGTGTTACCGATAACCTGTCCTGCATACACTTCAGTACCAGCTCCAAGATAAAGTGTTCCTCGCTGCTGGAGGTTGTCGAGTGCGAAGGCGAGAGTCTTTCCTGCTTCCATTGAGATCATTGAACCTACTTCTCGCTTTTCGATCACACCTGCGTAATCTCTAAATTCGATAAATCGTGAACTCATGATTCCTTCACCTTTTGTATCGATAACGAACTGGTTTCGGTATCCCAAAAGTCCTCGTGTTGGGATCTCAAATGTGAGTCGTGTCTGGTTCCCATCCTGTTTCATATTAGACATGATTCCTTTTCTCTTTCCAAGCTTTTCGATGATGGCTCCAGAGAATTCATTTGGTACATCGATAATTACTTCTTCGTAAGGCTCTTCTTTCTTTCCGTTTACTTCTCGGATGATAACCTGTGGCTGTGATACCTGCATTTCAAAACCTTCTCGTCTCATGTTTTCCAAAAGGATTCCAATGTGAAGTTCTCCACGGCCATATACTTTGAATGTATCGTTGTTACCGAAATCTACTTTAAGTCCTACGTTGATTTCGAGTTCTTTTTCGAGTCGGTCTCGGATCTGTCGTGTTGTTACGAACTTTCCTTCTTTACCTGCGAATGGTGAATCGTTAACAATGAAGTCGAGAGCGATAGTTGGCTCATCAACATTAATTGATGGAAGAGATTCTTGAGATGCATCGAAACAAATAGTATCTCCAATATAAATATCAGGAATACCAGCGATCATCATGATGTCACCTGAGTGAGCTTCTGCAACTTCTTTCTTTGCAATACCTTCGAATGTGTAGAGTTTTGTAAGTCGTCCAGTTTTTACTTCACCTGATTGTTTCTTCACTGTTACTGTCTGACCATCTTTGATTGTACCTTCGTACATTCGGCAGATCGCCATACGTCCTAGGAAGTTATCGTATGCAAGGTTGAAAGCTTGTGCTCGAAGTGGTACATCATCTTTTGTGTTTGCAACTGGAACATGTTCGAGTACAACATCCAAAAGTGGTGAGAGATCTACTCGCGCGTCTTCAAGATGCTTCATTGCAACTCCTTCTCGTCCGATAGCATATACAGTAGGAAAGTTGCACTGTTCGTCGTTTGCTCCGAGGTCGAGGAAAAGTTCCAAAACTTCATCGTGAGCTTTGGCCGGGTTTGCAGCTGGCTTGTCGATCTTGTTGATGACAACAATAGGTTTAAGACCGAGCTCGAGAGATTTCTTGAGTACGAATCGTGTCTGTGGCATTGGTCCTTCCTGAGCATCAACAACAAGAAGCACACAGTCAATAGATCGGAGCACTCGCTCTACTTCTGAACCGAAGTCAGCGTGTCCTGGTGTATCCACGATGTTGATCTTTGTATCCTTGTATCGGATAGAAGTGTTTTTGGCGTAGATAGTAATACCTCGTTCCTGTTCGAGGGCGTTTGAGTCCATTGATACATCACCGGCGTTTGCACCAGTTTGCTTCATCAGGGCATCGGTAAGAGTCGTCTTTCCGTGGTCCACGTGAGCAATAATCGCAATATTTCGAATTTCTGTGTTGTTCATAAACTTAATCAATTAACTGTTGAATAATAAGTGTTTTTTAAATTTACCTTGCACTATGTTCGGTATTCTTGACCAAACATACTACGAGATAAACAAAAAATCCGCCTCTGCGGACAAGGAACATTAAAGCATAAAAGATAGCAAAAAGCAAAGTTTTTTGGTATAATTACGGCTATGCAAAAAATAAAAACATTCCTCAAAAGCAAAGTGGGTATTTTAGTGATTGTCGCCCTTGTTATTATCATTTCTGTATTGGTATTTAAGGGTAAATCAGGAGCAAGTGAGACGGTGAGTATTTCAAAGGGTGACTTTACAAAGGTTGTGAGCGTATCAGGTAAGGTGATTGCGGTGAATAATGTTGATCTGTCATTTGAAACAGGCGGTACTGTTGCCGCTGTTTACAAAAATGTAGGTGACAAGGTAAGAAGTGGTGAAATGATAGCGGCCCTCAACTCATCTGACCTCATAGCACAACGAGATGTCGCAGAAGCGGACTTGGAGGGTGCAAAAGCAGAACTCTCGAGAATCACAAACAATGAGTCAAGTTCAGATGTATCCATAAACAAAGAACAGGCGATAAACGCGATAGCTGATGCCTATACGACAGCGGATGATGCTGTTCATAACAAAGTTGATCAATTCTTTGAGAATCCGCGTACCGGTCCCGAAATAAAATATACTTTTTACGATTATTTCAGTACTAAGACAAAAATAAATGATAGCAGAGAGCAGATCGAGACAGATCTTCAAAATTTTGGCATATTGGCCAACTCTCTCAATGTAAATAATTACTCCAATCAAAAACTTACAGATGCGAAGAAATATATTCAGAAAGTAAAGATGTTTCTTGATATTGTTGCGCCTGCAGTGAATTCATTTGAGGAATCAAATGTTTTAACAAACTCAATGATCTCAGAATACAGAGCTGATGTGGCACTCGCGAGATCAAATATTAATACGACTCTTTCTGATCTCACAACTTACGAGGATAAGCTTCGCGGATCTGTTTCAGATATATCAATACAGCAAGCCAAGGTATCGTCCAAGGAAGCCAATGTAAGAACTTATGATGCACAGATCGCAAAGACGATCATCTATGCGCCATTTGATGGGACGCTTTCTCTCCAAGATGCAAAGGTGGGTGAGTCTGTTGCTGCGCATACAAAAGTATCTGCTCTCATAAGTAGTGGACTTCAAGTAGAAGTGTATATTCCAGAGATAAGTATCCCTGGTGTTAATCTGGGAAACAAAGCAAAGGTGACTCTCGATGCGTATCCTGATGCATCTTTCGATGCGGTGGTAACACATATTGATCCAGCAGAGACTCTCAAAGATGGGGTGTCAAATTACAAATTAGAATTAAATTTTGTAACAGCTGACCCTCGAATTATTTCAGGCCTTACAGGAGATGTAACTATCGAAACACAAAAGAAAAGTGGAATTATTTCTGTTGGTGAGAGATCAATTGTGACAGATGCAGACAAATATTATGTTTATCTCAAAACAAAAGACAATCCAGTCAAAACAGAAGTGAATTTAGGAATTAAAGATGGAAAAGGAAATGTGGAAGTATTAAGTGGTCTTAATGAGGGAGATATTATTCTTCTTAACCCTCCAACAAATTAGAACTACTCACTCATGAAAATGAACAACAAATATTATCAGGCATTTTCATTCGCCTTGCAGGTTCGCAAAATTTCGTCATCTTTTTTCAACATGATTCTCCGTCGTATATTTCATACGCCTGCGAATCCTGTTTCAAAAATATTTAGAAATTTTGCGAATGCGTAAGTTCTAATCAAATTAATTATTATGATGGACCATATCAAAATTGGATTTTTCTTGGCCAATAGGCAAGTCAGACGTGCAAGCAAGTGGACTACGGGTCTTATTATTTTTGTGATGGTGCTTACATTTCTGAATCTTACTGTTGTGTCAGGTGTGCTTGTGGGACTTATTGAATCATCTATTAAAGCTGAGAGGCAGTACTATACGAGCGATGTACTCCTCAGTACTCCGGACAAAAAAGAGTATATCGAAAATACGAGTAATATTATAGAAATGATCAAATCATTGCCAGAGATGGAGATGTATTCTCCACGATACTCTGAAGCAGGGACAATTGAAGCGAATTTCAAAGAAAATACAAAAGTCACAGACAAAGAGGTGTCCGGTGTTGTCTTTACAGGTATTGATCCGGATACAGAAAATAAACTAACTGGAATATCTAAATTTGTTGTTGAAGGAAGTTATTTGAATGCTGATGACTTTGATCAGGTGATGATTGGTTCATTATTTGTAAAAAAATACAGTCCGGTTGAAGCGGCGGGATTTACCGCACTTAATGTAAAGGCGGGAGACAAAATTCGTATTACAGTAAATGGTATTACAAGAGAAATGACTGTGAAGGGGATTGTGAAGAGTAAGGTTAACGAAGTGAGTACTCGCGTCTATTTACCTGAAAAACAACTTCGAGAGCTTATCGGGCGAGATGACTATAATGTTGATGATATTGCGATCAAGCTCAAGGATGGGGCAGATCCGATCGTTGTAAAAGAGGCTTTGATAAAAGCGGGGGCAAATAAATATGCAAAGATTCAAACATACGAAGATGCTCAGCCAAAATTCCTCAAAGACATCAAAGATACATTCGCACTTTTGGGTAATATGATAAGTTCCATTGGACTTGTTGTGGCATCAATCACAATATTTATTGTGATCTTTATCAATGCGATCACTCGTAGAAAATTCATCGGTATTATGAAGGGGATTGGAATTCATGGAAATGTTATCGAAATATCATACGTATTCCAGTCGATGTTCTATGCAATCTGCGGATCATTCATTGGGCTTTTGATCCTCTATGGATTCTTGGTTCCATTTATTGATGCGCACCCTATTGATTTCCCATTTAGTGATGGAATACTCGTGGCGACAGTATCGGGGACAAGTATTCGAATAGGACTTCTTATTTTTGCAACACTCATTGCAGGATACATTCCAGCGAGAATGATCGTTCGTAAGAATACACTCGATGCTATCTTAGGAAGATAATTTAAACTATATGATACAAACTAAAGGATTGGTAAAAACATTTATAGACGGAGATAAACAGACTACGGTGTTGAAGGGTATTGATTTTCGGGCTGAGAGTGGGGAGTTTATTGCGATCATGGGTAGAAGTGGAGCAGGAAAGTCGACGTTTATGTATCAGATGTCTCTATTGGATGAGCCTACGGCTGGAGAAATAATATTGAATGATGTAAATACGAAAGGAATGACTCAAGACGAGAAGGGACAGTTCCGTTTGAATGAGCTCGGATATGTTTTCCAAGATTACGCTCTTCTTCCAGATTTGACCGCTCTTGAGAACGTCGCTCTACCTCTTCTTATGCAGAAACTTTCAAAAGCGAAAGCTTATGAGATGGCGACAGCTTCGCTCGAGCGAATTGGACTTGGTAAAAAAATAAATAGTCTTCCGAGTCAGCTTTCGGGAGGTGAACAGCAGCGGGTTTCCATTTCTCGAGCGGTAGCACATAAGCCAAAAATCCTGTTTGCCGATGAACCAACTGCAAACCTTGATCACGAATCTTCAAACAAGGTAATGGAAATATTCAAAGAACTTCACAAAGCAGGACAAACTATTATTATGGTTACTCACGAAGAAGAATACGGTAGAATGGCTGAGAGAATCGTAAGGCTTGATGATGGAAGAATTGTTCAAAAATAAATAAAAAAACGGCACACCCAAAGGTGAGCCGTTTTTTTATTTGTTTAATTTGTCTTGTTTTTCTTCCTTTGGATCTTGAGGTAACTCACTTGTACAGAACGGGCACTTAGTAGCGCATACTGAGACGGTCGATACACAATAAGGACATTTCTTTGTGTCTGGATCTTCTGTTGTTCCTTTCTGATCTTCTCGTCGCTTTAATTTGTTGATCTCGCGGATCATAATAAATACCGCAAAGGAAACGAGAAGGAAATCGATGACAGCGTTTATGAATAGTCCATAGTTTATTGTCGTTACTCCTGCTGCTTTTGCCGCTTCTACTGTAGGATAACTTTTGAAATCGAGTGCAAAGAAAAGGTTGGCAAAATCTATTTTACCAACAATGATACCAAGGATCGGATTGAAGATATCGGTTACGAGTGAAGTGGTGATCTTGCCGAATGCCCCCCCGACAATAACACCCACAGCAAGGTCGATCACATTTCCTCGCATTGCAAATGCCTTGAATTCACCGACTATATTTTTTAATGTATCCATATTATTTCTTTCTATTTATAAATTCTTTTAATGCAGGAAGTAGAGAAACTATTGTGATGAGTAATATGATAGGGAGTAAGTATTTATCTGGATCCGGTATTATTTTGCCAAAGAAATATCCACACAAAGTAAGTCCAGAAACCCATAATATTCCTCCTACAATATTGTATCGAAGAAATGTCTTATATTCCATAGTTCCAACTCCGGCAAGGATTGGGGTAAATGTTCGCACGATAGGCATAAATCGTGCGAGAATGATCGCCTTTTTACCGTATTTTTCAAAGAATTTATGTGACTTTTCTATGTGATCTTTGTTCCAAAAAAAAGAGTGTTCTCTAGTAAATAGTTTCGGTCCTATCTTTTTGCCAAACAAATATCCCACATTATCTCCGAGAATTGCAAACAAGATTCCTCCAACAAGGAGAGGAGGGAGAGATAAGAGATTTTGTGAGGCGAGCAGTCCCGCGGTAAAGAGAAGTGTGTCCCCAGGAAGAAAGAATCCAAAGAAAAGCCCTGACTCAGCAAATATAAGAGAAAATATTCCCACAAGTCCCAATGCTTCAATGATAAATTTTGGATCGAGGTAATTCATTAGAATTTCATTTTGTACCAATCAAGACCATAAACATCCTGAACCAAAGTTCTTTCACCGTCTGTCCAAGTTTTGTTATCTTTAATATCAAGTAGTTCCATCGCCTCGTTTATGTGTTCTTCACTTTGACCTTCAATCTCAATAAATGCAGGCATGCCTGGATATTCGTCTATATCAAATTGCCAGTCTTTAAGAGTAAAAGACGTGCGATATTTTTCTTGGTGGGCATAATTTTCAAGTTCGATCTCTTCAAATAAATCCTTGAGTTGTTTTGGCTCTTCGATCATAAAATTAATTTCTTTATGCTTTCTGATATTGCCCTCTATAACTGATTTTGCTTTCCATGTCACCTCGTGTTTATTGTCGTCGTAAGATCGAATTCTGAGATACCACGGATCTTGGCCTTCAGTAATACCTATTTTTCTAAACCAATCGACAGTAAGTTTGGTCCTTGCTCCTTTTTCTTTTGCTCCCAGATCTTTTAACTTTGAAATGATATGATCTTTGTGAATATCTAATACTTTTGTTTCTATTTCCTGAGCCATATTATTTCAAATTATTTTTAATAAGCTTTGTCACTTTTAAAAGTTCCTTTTCTGGGGATGCTTCACGACTGCCTGGCCTGTATAAAAATTCCCGAGGTTCATATTTTGTGATTCCAGTATCTCCTGCCTTACGTGGTAAAACGTGGAGGTGAAAGTGGGGGACAGATTGACCAGCGAGCTCTCCTTCATTCCAAGCATAGTTAAAGCCGGTCGCTTTGAACGAGACCTTCAAAGTTGTTTTTAATTTGTAAAGCAAATTAAAAACAGCTTCAACTTCCTTCTTTGTCATATCTTCAAACTTGGCCACACATCGTTTAGGTGAAATAAGAATGTGTCCTGGGACAATCGGGATATTAGTAGGGAAAGCCCAAGCGAGTTTATTTTCTACGATAGTACGAGCCTTTATTTCAGGGATAGTACAATAAACACAAATTCTTGATTTTTGATTTATTATTTTTGATTTATTTTTCATATTTATTCATTACTTTGATATCGAATCTGTATTTACTTTGAATGTCTAGCAAAGCAGTCTTCAGTCCATATTGATCATGTCCTAGTACAATAATATCCGGATTAACTATTTTGAGTACAGACCATTCGTTAAGGGTCTTGTCTCCTTCCAAAACATCCACCGCAATATTTAATTTTTTGATCGCTCCTACTCTCTCTGTCATGTTGTGAATTGGATTTTTACCTTTTCTCTGTATTGCACTTTCATCTGAGGAAACTGATACGTAAAGCTCTCCTAGCTTTTTAGCTTCGTTTAAGAAATAAAAGTGCCCCGGATGAAGAAGATCAAAAGTACCAAAAACAAGCACTTTTTTTGTAGTTTGAATTTTGTCCATATGTGAGTATAATAGTATCACAATCGAATAGTATCAAGAGAGCGGGGAGGGAATTGGCCCATTGATCCGCACAGCAACTTGTTCGCCCTTTGGCTTATAAAGTGCTCCCAACCCTCACGGCCCTAGTTGCGATTCAAAAGAATCTCACAAGGGCAGGGAAAGATAATTTCAGTAAAAATCTTTCCTCTTTGGGAAAGATTTTTACTATCTGTATTTAATTATTCATTATTAATCATTTAATAAATTTATGTTAAGAACAGCAGAAGCCGTAGCAGTAGGTCATCCAGACAAGATCTGTGACCAGATATCAGATGCAATCTTAGATGCATGTCTCAAGGACGATCCTGCAAGCCGAGTAGCTATCGAAACTATGGGTGGACATGGGATCATATCAATCACAGGAGAACTCACTACAAAGACATATGTAAATATGCGACAGATCGCCCAGGATGTATACCGAGATTGTGGCAACAATGACTCAATAGGGGTGAATGTGAACGTGGTAGAACAAAGTCCAGAAATCGGTCACGGAGTTGATCAAGATGGGGCAGGAGATCAGGGGATTATGGTGGGCTATGCATGTAATGAGACTCCAGAAATGCTTCCTCTTGAAGTTGTGCTCGCGCGAAAGCTTGCAAAGGCTATGGGACGACACGATGGAAAAAGTCAGGTGACGGTAAATGACGGGAAGGTGGTCAAAGTTCTCACTTCACTTTGTACATCAGGAGATCAGTCTGATGTGACTCTTGAGAAGTGTATGAAAGAAGAAATCCTTCCGCATTTCAATGGAACTTGGGAAGAGTTACAAAAGGTTTGGATGCAAAATCCGAACGGAGAATGGACTATTGGAGGATTCACTGCGGACACGGGACTTACAGGGCGAAAGCTTGCTGTAGATAACTACGGACCAAATATTCCTGTTGGAGGTGGATGTTTTTCTGGAAAAGATGCAACTAAAGTTGATCGAAGTGCAGCATATATGGCACGAAGAATTGCGTGTGACTATTTGAAAGCGCGAGATGCAAAAGAGGTGTTCGTACACATCGCGTATGCAATTGGTGTTGCAGAGCCGCTTATGGCAGTAGTGGATATTGATGGAATGCAAGAAGAGATAAAAGGATATGATTTGAAACCAAAAGCAATTATCGAATTACTCGGGCTTCGAAAACCACAATTCCGAGAGACTGCAAAGTACGGACATTTTGGGAACGGTTTCACCTGGGATAAGTAGTTGAAACCTGTCCCGTAGCAAACCCAGCTAAGGAAATTTTTTCACAATATAAGCGATGTGAAGGTTTTGCTACCGGGATGGATTTAGTTGGGATAAGTAATAGTGATGCGTTGTAAGGGGTGGAGTAGTGAGGGAATACAAACAGCATCGCGCCGTAGGCGCGGTGCTGTTTAATTTTTGATATTCTTCCAATGTATCTCAAATATTTCTTTAAGAAAGAGTGCAAGATTCTGATTCTCGATTATAAATCCTTCGTTGTCTCTGTATGACACCAGGTATGTTTTGTTACCAACAATATATAAAGCACAGCCGTAGTCTTCCATGTCCAAAACTTTAAACTCACGCCCCAACTTGTTGTACCCCATAATATTCTCAAAGTTCGTTTGCTTCGGCACAAAAATTTTAGACTCCACACCTGCTTTGTTTCTTGCAATGATAAACTTTTTAAACTCCTCTTCAAAACCTTCTTTAAACTGACTCATTGTATATGCTCGAAAAGTTTTGTATTTGCTTCTCTCATATGTTTTGGTCATCTCGTTTAGGATGTATGAGATACCTGGCTTTCCTCTATAGATTGCAATCTTTGGATTAATATTTTCAACTTCTTTTGATTTTATTTTTTTCTTTTCAATTTTAAAATCTTCAATCGCATTGATTATTGATTCCTGTCGAAGCTTCAACGCCTTCTCTATAATTTCGATTGATGTTCGATACAATTTGACCCTGCCAATCCTTGTCTCTGTTACAAGTTCAAGATTCTGAAATTTATCTAAAATGTAGTATAGGGTCTGGCGGGGAATAGAGCATTCTTTGGCAAGCCGTCCAACTCTAACTTCTTTGAGCATGAGAATGGTCTCAAAAATAGAGAGTTCCTTTTTGGTTAGATTAAATGTTGATAGTATTTTTGTTAATTTCATATATTTCGATATTAACACATCTGCTTCCCATTTACAAATATTGACGACTAAAATATTCGTCAGTTTATAATAATATGGATTAATTTTATTGGGTTTTTGGAGATAAGGTGTTGGGAAATAGAGTTCTGTGGGTTTGTGATTAGTATGAAGCTTGGATAAGGATTTTGAATCAACAACAATTATTGAAATGAAAATTAAACCTGAATTAGCTGAAGAGCAGGTGCGAGTGATGAGATTGCTGAAGGAGTCTGGCATTACCCAAATTGCTTTGGCAAAAAAAGTCGGGATTTCGGAAAGGACTGCTACATGTTTTTGGAGTGAAGAATATGTTCGTAAGCACAAAATACGAGCTCTTATTTTTAGGAAAATGCAACGGATTGTGACACCTCTGGAGGCTAACCCTGTTCAGGAGGGGGCTAAAAGAGGGCGTCCAAAACTGGGTGAGGGAGTTAGCCGATTCTCAGTTACGGTTACTAATTCTGAGCGAACAGCATTACAGACACTTGCTGATAAAGCGATGGTAAGTTTGGTAAGATATGTTGTTAATGGTGCTTTAGTGGGAGCACTGCCTAAGGAAATATCCGCCAAAGATTTGGAACTAATGCTCGTAATCGCAAATCGTTGTGGAGGAAAAATTCCGACTTCAGTTCTTTGCTCGATTCTTCACTCATAGCCTCGGTGAGCACTAATCCTGCTCACTATTTTTATTGGATAATTTCTATTTCCTTCTGTATCGGTGTTGTAATCACCATCTCATTTTCTCATTTATATAAAAATCCAATTCTGTCCGCATTCCAAAATCTTTGAGATACATTCCAGGTTCAATGGTATATCCAACATTCTGTAAGATCTGCGAATATTCTCTCCAATTAATTCCAGGAAGTTTGCCGTGAGGGGAATCAAATCCGAGAGAATGGCCAATTGTGTGCTTGATCGCATGTGAATATCCATTGCTTCCTATGTGGTCATGTGCTTCACGGTCTATATCCAGTCCTCGCGGCGTTCGTCCTTTTTTGATTTCCTTTTTTATATAACTGATTGCATTATCTCGAGATTTTACGAGTACTTCCCAAGTCTTTTGAATTTCTTTTGGTATTCTTTTACCGAAGTAAAACATAAATGTTGTGTCTGCGTAAGGAGCTGTTTTTTGGTCGAGTCGTACCCAGATATCAAGGAGAATTAAAGTCTCAGAAACCAATTTTAATCCTTCACCTTTAAAGAAATAGTGAACTTCCTTTGTATTGACTCCAAACGCAACAATCGCGAATTCCTTTTTGTCCTCACAAATAAGTCCGTGTTTTTTATAGGATTTTTTGATGAATTCAACACAGTCTTTTTCAAAGATATCTTTCTTTGACTTTATTTTCTCTACAACAAAGTCTCTGAATTCATCTTTGATGAGTCCAAGTTTTTCTCCCGCAAGCTCATGTTGTTTAATTTGTTTTGAGTTCCAAGATTTCACTTTTAATTTATTTCAAGAAAGTAAAATATCCATCCTTATAGATCACTTCACTTGTTCCATCTTTCATATATGCAGTTACTGTTCGAGGTGTTGTGGAGACGATGTCTGTGTGAACTGATGAAGAATTAAATCCTAGCTCCTCCCAATCTTCTGTAGTCATTTGTGATGCATCACCTGTATAGCAGTCATGGTATGCGTTACCGAGTGCAAGGTGAGTGTTGCCGTATTTGCCACCTACGTTTTCATCAAAGAGGGTTTCTGCCATGAACTTTGTGATCCGAGAGAACCTCGTATCTGTGAGTGAGTATTCGCCGATCTTGTCTGCATTCTCTGTTGCAATCATTTGTTTCAAAACCTTTTCGTTTTGTGTTGCTTTACTCTTTATAACCTTTCCGTCTTTAAACCAAAGTTCGATGCCTGTGATGAGATTGCCATATCGGTAGAGAGGTTCTGAGAATCTAATCCATCCGTTAGTTCCTCTCCAGTCTGGAGAAGTAAAGATCTCAAATGATGGAATGTTTCGTCCGCTTCCACTTTTCCATTTTTTCTTTTCGCCGAGATGTACCCAGAGATCCGCATCAGGCCCTTTGACGTGAAGTTTTTCAATCGGCATTGAATTTAATTTGTTCTCAGCTTTGTCGATGTATTTGTATGTTTTTTTCCATTCTGCAATTGGATCTTTTTTATCAAGAAAACATGCCTTGATGATTTGTGCCCAATATTCTTTGAGACTCATTTTTGCTTCCTTGGCCATTGCAGGTGTTCCATAAAGAGCAAGAGTCCAGGTGAACTTGCCTTGATTCTCCTTGTGGTTTCTCCAATCCATATATGGTTTAAATGCCTTGCCTCGCGCCATAATTTTCTTTGGATCAATACCTTTCAAGATATGTTTGTTGGTATCAGAAATGATGTAGATCGAGTGATCGATCTCATCGATAAGGCCTTTCATATATTTAGAAGGGAAGTAGGAGAGCTGTGTGTCGCTTGCGAGTTCATAGAAGAGCCGAGAGACATTCGAATTTGCTTTGTCATATGTTTCTTTGTCATCTGGAATGTAGTTTGTGATAACATTACCACCTCGCTTGATGATCGCTTTGTAGAGCTCGACATACATTGGTCGTGCATATTCGTTTACTGTGAGATATACCGTTTCTCCTTTCTGAACTCCTTTTCCACTATTAAGTGCAAAGTTTACAAGAACCTTTGCGTAGTTTTCTAATATTTTCTTTGATGGAATATAATCTTTTTTCATATTGTTATTGTATTTTGTTTGTAATTTGGTGTTTGTTTATTGAGATTTACCTTTTTAAGGTAATGGTATCTCATGCTTCTTTTTGCCTACACTTATAATAAACGAAATTCCATTAAATACCACTATACCAAATGTTGCGAAGAATATCCCAAAGAGAAGTCCTGCCAAGACATCCGATGCCCAGTGAACCCCAAGATATATCCTCGAAAAGCCAATTACAAGCGATGTTGTGTAAACAAGGGTCAAAAGAGCTCTTCTCTTTATAATTGGTTTCAAGTGCCGGAGACTTATATAAGAGACGAGAATTGCAAGCATCATTGACATTGCCATGTGTCCGCTCGGGAAGCTATTACCATCCACATTTATGATTCCAAGGGGTCTGATTCGTGCATAATGTATCTTTAAGAATTCAACAGCTCCGAGTCCTGCAATCAAGATTGATGAAGAAAGCAGTGCGTGTCTGTATTGTTTTTTGCTTACAAGAAAGAGTATGAAGAGCAGAGCGAGGGATGTCATAAAGAGAGCGTTACCAAGTGTGCTGAACATAAGCATGATTGTTGTCATAAGAGGAGTTTCAATTATGTGTCGAAGCATGTATATATGTTGATCAAAAATAGTAAATAGATGTCCTGTTACCAGGTCTCGAGCAATAAGTCCAAATAAATAGATCGTTACGGTTGAAGTAATGAACATAAAAACATCAATCTTTGCGAGCTTTATGTTTTTCTTTTTTGCATAATTTACGGCTAAGATGATACAAACGGTGATAAATGTGGCAACAAGAATAAAGCTGCCCAGAAATGCTGATGCCTTTTCAAAACTTTTGCCAAATATAAATCCGATAAGTATTGAAAGGAAGGCCCAAACAAAAGATGAGAGAATATCTATAGAAAGAAATTTACTGAGGCTTATGTTGCTTGCACCCCCAGCAAACGGTGTGAGAGTCCGTGTTAATGAATGAAGTCTTCCAAAGAAGATTGCTTTGAATGGGTGTGTAGCGATAAGATGTTTGGTCTTTTCGAACTGTTCTCTTTTGATATAAAATTTTTTTTCTGCAGCGGTGAAATGGTGACCATATGTATGTCCAAGATAAAAGCCCGTGAGATCACCGAGCACAGCACCTAACGTTGTGACTGCGATTGTGATCCAAAAACCAAAGAAATGAAGCTTCACCATAAACCCAGCGAGAATGATAATTGTTTGTCCTGGAATAAGCATTCCCAAAAGTGGTACTGATTCTATATAGGTAACGAGTAATATTATCCAGTATCCAAAATGCTTGAATGTGTCGAGATGGGTTTGAAAAAGAGATACAAATAAATGTTCCATTGTGGTTCTAGTATATCGTACATAGTAGGGAGTATAAAGTCCATGTGTTACGGTGCATTTAGCTTTTCGCTTTCTCCCTCTCGGTATCAACAGCTGTTGTCACTTTTGACTTTTGACTTTATACTACTATTCTATGAATATATTTGATGCAACAATCTTGGGAATTATTGAAGGAATTACAGAATTTCTGCCCGTGTCTTCTACAGCACATCTTATCTTGGGTGCAAAAATTCTTCATCTTGAACAAACTGATTTTGTAAAAAGTTTTGAGATTATCATTCAGCTTGGAGCAATTCTGGCTGTGGTGACTCTTTATTTTAAATCATTCTTTAATATTGAAATTTTAAAAAAACTTTTTGTTGGATTCCTGCCGACCGCGGTCATTGGACTTTTGGTATACAAGCGAGTAAAGGAATATCTAGGAGACATATCAATTGTACTCTGGGCACTTTTTATTGGGGGAATACTTCTCATTATTTTTGAACTTTATAATAAAAAGAAAGTAGAGAAGGGAAGTGATTCAATTTCTATAAAACAATCTTTTATTATTGGTCTCTGTCAGTGTGTTGCATTCGTTCCTGGTGTATCTCGTTCTGCAGCGACAATTGTGGGAGGTATGATGCAGGGGATTAGTCGTACGGCGATTGCAGAATTCTCATTTCTTCTTGCGGTACCTACGATGTGCGCAGCAACAGGGTTGGATATTCTAAAGAACAAAGACGCGCTTATTCATGGCGGCAATCTCGGGGCACTCTTTGTTGGATTTATTGTTTCTTATATTGTCGCAATAATTGCGATCAAAGGATTCCTCTCATTTGTAAAGAAGCATGATTTTATTGTATTCGGAGTATATCGAATATTGATTGCTGTGTTGTTCTACTTTTTTATTGTTTAGATTTTTTACCCTAGAAAATTTTATCTATCGCTCTGCAATATAACCTTGTTTTTCAAAGTAAGATTTAAGTTGTTGTGTATATAGAGCATAAAAACAATGTTCTAAGATTGGTTATATTGCAGAGCAAGAAAAGTTTGTTCGACAAACTTTTCAATAGATAAAACTTTAGAGGGTGCGACAAACAGCTTTGAGTGATGAAATATCTTCTGCTGAAAGTGTGAGTGTGGTTCCTTGGTTTAGTTTGTACATCACTGATTTTGGGTCATCATTGTGCTCAAGTCCTAATGCGTGGCCTAATTCATGGGTAAGTACTCGTTCGAGTTTTGCCATATTATCAAATTGATAGATATTGATAGTTCGACCACTCTGGTCAAGCACGTACTCACCCTGATCAAATTCATCACCTAGAGTCTCTTGGTTATTATTATATTTGTCTACATCGAGATTAAGCGTACTGATCTGCTCATTTAAAACCGTACCTAATGAATTGATAGTGTCAACAGATTGATTAAGCGTCTCTTGTCTTTGGTTTATACTGTCTGCTCTGTTGTTTAAATCATTTTTTTCTTTCTGCAGTTTTGCATAATCTTCTTTCGGCGCACCACCTTTGCTATTCCAATAAGCCACTTCCTTTTCATAAGCAGCTTGATCTCGTTTTAGGTCATTAATATCGCTCGTTATTTGTGCTTTTGTTTGATTGAATGATTTGCTTAGTGCATCATATTTTGTTTTGAGGTCATTGAAACTTGCCTTGTCGTCATTTATGACATAGCCAAGTTTTTTTAATTTGTCCGTTGCAGATTGTCGAGTGTCGTAAATTAAGTTAACGCTTACTTTGCCGCCTTCGGGTACGTATTCAAAGAGCTTCTTGCCATTTAAGGCATCTTCCCACGTTTTTTCTCCAATCTTGATTGCACTCAAAAATTGATCTGTTGAAATACCAAATTTTGGATCGACAATGCCAACTGAATAGGTAATAGCTGTTTTGCAAGGGAAGAGCCACTCGTACTTTTGATCAATGGCGGTTTGAAATTGGGTATTGAAATGATAGAGAATTGCGCCGACAATTGTTGTCATGATTATTATCCTCAGAATATGGCCCAATAATTTCATATAACTTTTATATTCAGAATTAAAATACTGATATCTTTGGAAGGAATATTATGAGTCCTACAACCACAGTTCCAATTGATGTAATAAGTACAAAGCCTGCCATAATATCTTTGATCTTTCCTATAATACTGTCATGATGAGGTTCTATTTTGTCACAAAGATCTTCAATTGCGGTATTTACTATTTCTGCCGTTAGAACAATGATTATAGAAATAATAATGATTGCCATTTCTATGTTGCTTATATTCAAAAAGATACCAAGTAATATTGTGAATAGCGCAATAATAATCTCTATTTGAAAATTCTGTTCTTCTTTTAGAACTGTTTTAATTCCCTTTGTTGCGCATTTTAGACTAAAAAAGAATTTGTTTATTTTGTGCATATATTAATTTAATCACTAATTGTCTGATATTCTATAAGCAACATATATTCCAATTATTGCGCCCACTGCATTAAAAAAGATCCCAGAGAAAGAAAAGCTACTATCACCCCAGAGCATCGGGACGAATCCCCCGACGGTGCCACCAATAAACATTCCTATCCAAATAAGTGGTTTTGATCCCATGTGTACTACATTGTATCAGTGTTTGTGTATGTTGATAAGTAGAAAATGATTTTTAAATTGAGGGTATAATGTAGTACAAGGTAGGGTCGATTTAGAAACAATTATTTTTTTATTTATGCACAAATTAACTTTTATCCTTCTTGTCATTGGAGGCCTTAACTGGCTTCTTGTAGGACTTGCAGGTTGGGATGTTGGACAGCTTTTTGGCGGTATGGATGCTGTCGTTTCTCGAGTGATTTACGTCCTCGTAGGGCTTTCAGCGATCTATGAGATTTTCACACACAAAGCAAATTGCAAGTGTTGTGATACGAAGTAGTACAAATTGTATATAGTATTTGGTATATTGTATGTAGTATAAAATGCGTCGCACCCAAAGGGTGCGACGCATTTTAATTTATACTATATACAATATACTACATACCAAATACTGTTTCTCTATATTCCTGCCAATTTTATAGCAACAAAAAGTATTGATGTTCCAACTACTGTTGCTACCGTAGTCCACATTGTACTGTGTCCGTGGTGGCTTTCTGGTAATAGATCGCTTGCTCCAATATAGAGAAAGAATCCAGAGAATAGGGCGAGAATGATTCCAAGTACACTTTC
The DNA here is from genome assembly GCA_040389185.1 of Patescibacteria group bacterium. Taxonomy (GTDB): domain Bacteria; phylum Patescibacteriota; class Minisyncoccia; order Phycocordibacterales; family CAIRYW01; genus JAQBQZ01. The sequence continues at coordinate 67,307 of JAZKAJ010000005.1, read as the reverse complement.
TTCGAGAGTAAAAAAAAGAGTGGAGATAACGCCAAGTATTGGAGCTATCGCATCAATACTTAGCCATTTGAGTGCTCTCATTCTGTCGCCGTTATTTTTTAGGATCATGTTGACTGTATTCATTCCATCAGAAAAATCATGCACAAGCACTGCAACTGCAACAATAGTTCCAACTGCGGTCCCAACCTGAAATGCGACTCCAATAGCCACTCCATCAAGAAAGCTATGTATTGAAAGACTGCCTGCACCGATATTACTTCGATGCTTGTTGCAACTGTCTTCATCGGTATGACTATGCAGAGCTATTGATCGATCAAGAATCATGTACGAAATAAATCCGAGCGCAACAATTGAGAGGGTAGTTGGAGTGGTGAAATATTGTGATGTCAACCCAAGTGCCTCAGGCATAAGGTCAAAGAATGCAACGCCAATAACTGCTCCTGCAGAAAACCCTAAAATGAGATGGAGTCGGTCTTTGAATCGTAAAGCAATCAGCCCTCCTAAATAGGTGGCGGCACTTGCTCCCAAACTAATAAGTAGTATCATGTTTGGATTATAGATTATATGCGTAAAATACTCAACTTATTGAGAGAACTCAATAGGCTTTAATCAAATATTTTCAGAAGATATGTATCAATCTCTCTTTGATCCATATCATAAAAGTGTATATTCTCATCGTGAAGTTTTGTTGCAAGCTCTACTCCAACAAATCTCCAATGCCATGGTTCATAGACATAATATTTATTACCCTTTGGGTAGGAGAGTGTAAATCCATATTCTTGCGCATGGTCTTCTAACCATTTGAACGCAGGTGTGTCCTCAAAAGACACGAAAGTATTTTGAAGAATAGGTGTTGTAAGATCAACTGTTGTACCGAGTTGGTGTTCGGAATATCCTTGGTCTGCAGAAAACGCATTTGCGCCAGAACCGAAGGTTGCTTTGTATGCGGTCTTCAAATTTTCCTGTGTTCCAAATGATCTGTAAGCCGAGACAACTTGGATGGGATTGTTAGCTTTGATTGATGCCCTGATCATTCTTTTCAAAAATGGGAGAACATTGGCATCGAGCTCAAGTGGTTTAGAATTTGGAGTAAGATAGATCGAAGAAATTTCCTCTATGTCTTTCGGAGTATAGTTTTCATTCAAGAAATATACTTTTGAGTATTTTTGAAGAAGCTCCTTGTCTGTGTCTCTGATCTTTTCGAGTGTTGCAACCTGATTTGAGAAATCTTCGACAGTATCCTGGAGAGCTAATTTTTCATTTTCTTTTGCATCGAGGAGGGATTGAAAATACGCGCTTTGGGTTTGGGCTTGAGAGAGTTCAATATTAGTATTGAAAAGTTTCACTTCAATATTACTTTTTTCATCCAAGATTGTAGTGTATCCATATGTAATAGCACAGAGTCCCACAATAAGGATCGTGTAGACATAGGGCCGTGCTATATGTAGAGAAAGAAAATCTTCCATTGCTATATTGTATCATATATTTGTATAGAGAAGTTTGTGTCATGAGGAGCTAGAGTATTGTAGGAAACCCATTCTCGACGAGCGTTATCCTAGTTGCTATAATTAGAACGAACTATGTTACACCCGGAGCTGCTTACTATAAATATAGCTGGAATATTTTGCACCTCAATAATTCTTCTTTTGGGAATCTTTGTTCTTTTTAAGGCACATCGAAAAGTCTCGCATATTTTATTTTTTCTTCTTACTATTTCTGTCGTTGCTTACTATATAGGTCATCTCTTGGGGATCAATGCTTCGAATGCAATAAGTGCTCGAAATGATTTTATGTTTCTCCTCTCTGATATATTTATTGTAATTTTCAGTATCCATTTTGTTTACGAGGTATTTGGACAAAAAACAATCGAGAGAAAGGTTGTGCTCTATGCGACATACTTAATTGGAATGCTTTTGTTTGTCTATTTTCTCATAAACCCAGAAATGTTTTTGGGTATACCTCATTCCAAACTTTATCTCCCATATTATTATGTGCCTGGGCCAGGGTTTATTATCTTTAATATTTTTTTCCTTCTTTGTTCACTTTATAATGTATATGATTTATGGCGCTGCTATGTGGGCTCAAATAATATTGAGAAGAATCGTGCTAAATATATGTTTATTGGATTTCTCTATGGATATACGCTCGGCTCAACAGCCTTTCTTCTTGTCTTTGATATTCCAATTGATCCTGTTTATGCGATATTTTGTGGGCTCTACACGATTCCTTTTGCGTATTCTTTTTTAAGTTTTGAACTTTTGGATGTCAGGGTGGTGGCGAAAAAGGCTTTTTTGTATTCTGTAGGTGTCGTGGGTGTGGGGATTGCACTTATCTTTGTTAATAGTGTAAACAATTTTTTGGTAGCCCACATCAAGGATTTTCCTCCACTTTTGATACCTTTTTTAAGTGGTGGTGTTGTTGTTGTGCTTGGGATTCTTGTTTGGAGAAAGATCAGGGAAGTGGACATGCTCAAATATGAATTTGTTACTGTCATCACTCATAAATTCCGTACGCCACTTACTTATATAAAGTGGTCTATGGAAAATCTTCTCGTCGAAAAAAATACCGACGAACAAAGAAAAAAGATTATTGGTGAAGTGCAGATTGCTTGTGAAAGACTGAACTCACTCACTGATCTTCTTGTTGATCTTGAGAAATCAGAATCAAATAAATACGCATATCAATTCAAAGAACAGGATATTTCTGAGCTTCTTCGGCATATTGTTCTCAATAATATGAAGCAATTTGAAGATAAGCATATTGATCTCTCTACTTCGTATCCTGATAATCCTGTGTTTTCTATGGTGGACAAAGAGCGTTTAGAATTTGCTCTTCAGATTATTCTCGACAACGCAGTTTTGTATACTCCTAATCTAGGGAAAATCAGTATTAGCCTAAAAGTACAGGGACACGAAGCAAAAATAATTTTCAGAGACAGAGGTATCGGTATCCAAAAGGAAGATCTGCCTTTAATTTTTACAAAATTTTTTAGAAGCCATGATGCTCAAAATACAGATACAGAAGGAATGGGTATTGGACTATTTATTGCAAAAAATATCTTCAAGAAGCACGGCGGAAATATAATTGCTGAATCAGAAGGTAAAGATCTTGGAAGCGTCTTCACTATTACATTACCAATATCAAAATAATTCAGAAGTCTAACTTCTGAATTATTTTGGTAGATTCGCTACTTCACTTCTAGTGCCCAAAAAAACCTCGTCCAAGTGAGTCGGGGATCATTATAAGACCTGTTCCTTTTTTCTGGCATAAAGTGATCGTGAGGTCATCTTTCACTGAACCGCTTGTACTGAGGATCGTTTTGATACCGGCTTTTATGAGTACTTCTGGTGCATCTGGGAAAGGGAAGAATGAGTCGCTAAATGCACTTGCGCCTGCGAGTGTGTGCTTTGATCTCTTTGCTCTTTCGAGCGCGAGTTTAGCTGCACCTACTCGGTCCTGCTGACCTACACCGTTTCCAATCAGCTGACCATTTTTAACAATTGAAATTGTGTTGCTGTTTGAGGTAGATCCAATTGCCCACGCAAGAAGGAGATCATTCTTTTGGCTCTGTGAGATCTTTCCATATTGTTTTATTTCAGGTGCTTTGAGATCTATAACAAAAGTATAGTTTGGCTGTTCAAGGAATCCTCCACGAACATATCTAAAGTACGGTGCAGTGTCGATACTTTTAATTGAGAGTTTTGATAGTTCTTTGTTCACTACAAATCGGCATTTGTTACCCTTTCTTTTCAATTTTTCGATCGCATCATTTGAAAATGCTGGGGCAATGATTCCATCAAGCATGCGGCCAGAAAGTTCACTCACAAGTTTTTCATCAATGGGGAAGTTGGTCATGACGAGTCCACCGAATATTGAAAGTGGATCTCCCGACATCATTTTTTTCAAGACTTGTTTTGGATTTGTGCCAATCGCTGTGCCACAAGGATTGCCGTGCTTTACTCCAATTGCCATAAATGGAACTTTCTTTGTGTTTTTATCGAATGCTCCTGCAATATGTGTTGCGATCTGAGTCATTCGATAAATATCACAATAATTGTTGTAACTTGGAAGCATTCCTTCAACAACGACGAATTGATCGAGAGCAAGTGGGTCATTACTTCCATTTGAATACAGTGCTGCTGGAGTCTGGTGTGCATTCTCGCCGTATTTACATGCTGCGACTTTTTCTCCGAACATTCCCACAAAATTTCTGTCGCTTCTGTATGTGGAGACCATCATACAATAACGGCTGACAATATAATCCGCTTTGGATGCGAGTTCGTTTTTCTTTTCTTGTGTGAGATCGTGATCTGAACTTTGTTCGAGAAGTGCTAATACTATGTCACGATCTTTTGGATCACTTATAACTATACGACCTTCTTGAGCTCCCTTGGCAGCTGAATGGATCATTGTTGGTCCCCCCACATCATCTTGTTCGATCGCTTCATACATAGTGATGCCTGGTTTTGCGATTGTCTTTTCAAAAGGGTAGAAATCAACGCAAACAAGGTCGATCCACGGAATCATTAGTTTTGAGAGTTCTTCCATGTGATCTTTTCGAGCAAGAATTCCGCCATGGATCTCGCGTGAAAGGGTAACTACACGATGATCAAGGATTGCACCACCTAGTGAATGCTCAATTTCTGGAGTTATTTTTATATTATTTTTCTTCAGAATGTCTCGCGCATAGATATTAATGACTTCTGCGGTGCTTGTGACTCTGACTCCGCTTGATTCAAGGAGTTTTGCTGTTCCTCCTGAGGCTATGACATTGAAATCGAGTGCGATTAATCTTTTGGCAAATTCTACAATGTTTTCTTTGTCTGAAACTGAGATAAGAGCATTTCGCTTGGTCATATATTTAAATTATTTATATACATACAGAATACCGTGTATGCAAAATATGTCAAAATACCCGATGCCTACGGCATCGGGTATTTTTCTGAACCTAAAGATTGTTTACTTATTCAGTATCTGGTCCTGCACCCCAAGGAGTTGGGTGAGGAGTCTCGTTATCCTGTTCTGGTTTTTTTGGCTCTGTTGATGGATCTTGGTCATCACCGTCATTTCTTTTTTGTGACATAAAATTATGTAAGTTATTAATATTAATAAATACTAAATTCGTCGACTCGACTTAATTATTAAGACGATGCTTGAACAATGTTATGACAGGCATTTAGTCTCCTCTGTGGACAGTTGTGTATTAAAATTGCATTATATGCTATAGTAAATACATTAGAAATTAAATTTATAACTATGGCAACAGCATATTGTGTTAAATGTAAGGCAAAACAGGAAATGTCAGAGGCAAAAGAGGTAGAAATGAAGAATGGACGAAAGGCTATGAAAGGAAAGTGTCCTGTTTGCGGAACAGGAATGTACTGTATTCTAGGAAAGGCAAAGACAGAAGGAGAAGTAAAGGCGAAGACAAAATAAGACATAATCTCAAAATAAAAAACCCCCTCTTTCGAGGGGTTTTTTATTTTGAGATTATTTACCTTTATTGTATCTCTTGTTTGCAGTCTTCTTTGCAATCTTTGCTTTCTTGATTGCGAGTCTCTTTTTTGTCTTTCGAGGCCCTTTGAGACTCAAAGTTGTGAGTCTGCTTATTGATCCTGTTCTTTTTGCCATAAAAATTTAATTTAACGATTATAAGGACATTGTACCTTAATTTTAATTATAATTCCAGTTTCTCACCATCTTTACTATGGGTATTGTGTAATATTTTTCATTTTGAAACGACATCATTAGTATGGAAACCGTCACAATGCAGAGATATATGAAAAGTCACACTAAACACCTCCTCATCTTAGGTCTCAGTCTTCTTTGGGTAATTACTTCATTTTTTCACTTCTTTCAATCTGGTTTATTCTCAAACACCACTGCGCTTGCTGATACATTGGGGAGTAATATCTTAGGACAAAATCCAGTTAAAAATATTGGTCCAGGCACAAATGATCTTGTTGATAGTTTAAAGCAGCTCCGTTTAAATCCTGAAGTGGTAGCGAACAACACAAGAGCATTCTTTACGGTTGAAGGAAAGATGATTACGCTCGCTCATAGCAATATAAAGGTATATGAATATGACAACATTGACGCTTTGATAACTGACGAGGAAGCATTCAAGAAAAGCTCAAAAACAGAATATGGTTCTTGGAAGAAAGATGTTCACCTCTACAGCAATGAAAAAGTGATTGTGTTTTATATGGGAGAAGACAAAGAGATCAAAGACGCTCTTAAAAGTATCTTTCAAAGTGAGATTGTAATGTAAATAAAAAAAACTTCATTACATGCTGTCGCATATGATGAAGCCTTTGTGATGTTGTCCTTAACTCCGTTATTGAACAAAATTGAGCCACCCAGTAGTATCACCTCTCCTTACTTTGAAGGGGAGTGTAAGTCCGCCAGAAATGACTTTTGTGCAGATGTGCTCTAGGGTAACACTCCCTCCGGCGCCAATCCTGACTCTCTTCAAACCTTGATTGTGAGCAGTGATGAGGAATGTTGAGATCATTTTTTGGCCGTATCCTTTTCCGCGAAGGTTGTCTGAAACATGCACCGAGAACACTTTCCATCCTTCCGGATGTTTTTGGTAGAAGATGTGGCCGATAATTTGATCATTCTCATAAAACAGAATACCGTCGTATTTTGCAATTTTGAGAAGCTGGATTAGCAAATACTCTGGAAGCCATCTGAAGTAGCGTGATGCTATTTCAAAATTACTTCCTTTATCAGGATTCTTAATCTGCCTTGAGATATAAGCCTGCTCATATCTTTGAAAAAAGCTGGTTTTGCTTGCTTGGTGTGTTTTCATCTAGACACACAATCTCATTTTGAGAGCCTTTTGTCAAAAAAATAATTCCCTGCCCGTGCTCATGCGGGAGTATAATTTTCTAATTTACTTATCATCATTCTAAATTTTGATTACTTAAAAAGCTTTAAATTAATAATTTATGGTAATAATTAAGTTTACACTTCGTCTTATAGTATGGGAGAAATTAATAAGCTAATTCTAATTTTTTATGACAACAATAGTTAATAATCCAGGGAACGGAGATGGCGGCGGTATGGGAGCAGTAGTGGTATTAATAGTAGTTATTGTTCTTGGAGCACTCTTCTTTATGTATGGGTTTCCGCGAATGAGAGCACAAGCACCTGCAGCACCACAGAACAATGCAGGCAGTCTCGATGTAAATGTGAAGCTTCCAAGTGGAGGGGGAGATGGAACCTCTGGACAAGCAACAACAAAGTAAGATAGTTTATAACATAATAAAAACAAATCACTACCTCAAGAGGTAGTGATTTGTTTTTTTACTATGTTATTTCCAACGAGCGAGGTGAAAAGCGAATGCATGGAGCTTTAGAAGACTTTTGAGATTGTACTCAATCCAAAAGGCTGAATTCTGAATACTTGGAAGAATTTAGAGACGGAGCACGACGGTGCGAGTCAGGGTGGTAGAATTTTTCATAAGAAAAATATCTACGACACAGTTCCTGTAAGGAAAGCGTGGAACGAGTACTCTTACGCCACAAGAGTACTTCTTGTTTTCTAATTCGCTTTGCTCATAAGAAAACAATGTCGAGTTGGAATAAAGGGCCCCGCTCTGCGGCCCTTTATTTATTTCTTAATTGAGTTCCTTGATAGGAGAGAAAGAGAGCTACTATTGCGCCGATCCAGCTTGCAATCATTGGCACCTCAAAACCTTCAATGTTTATTGCTGCTCCATTTATTATTCTTATAATATGAACGACACCTACTATAAAGAATATTATAGATACAATAGTGAGATAAGTTGTCTTTGTCATAGAGAATAGATTATTTAATAATAAATATATTATATAGAAATTACATATCGGGTTCCATTATTCCTATCATATTGCCTTCTGTATCATAGCAATACGCGAGCCATCCCATTTTTTCAATTTTCATTTTTGGCTGCATTATCTCTCCACCATTTTCTTCTATACCCTTCAAAATATCATCAATGGATTCGACGGCTATGATACTCACAAAAGCATTCACACTTTTTGTACGTTCTTTAATATCTGTTTCCATTTCCTTTCGAAGTCCTCCATTAATGGCACCTGGGGTGTTTTGGGGTACAGTTAAAACCATCCAATAATCCATTTCTCCTCCTTCCCATTTCTTGAATTCCCACCCAAAGACTTTTGTATAAAATTCGATGGCCCTTTGTGGGTCTATAGCGACGATCTCAAAATGCACAACTTTATTTTTGTTCATGATATAAAAATTAATTAATAAAAACTCAATTAATATATAATATACGACGGGAAATCGCTAGAAAGATTACAGAAAATTTGCAAAAGAAAATGCCCGCGAGCGGACATTTCTTTGTTGACTTGTATAAAGGAATTAAAATCCAAGTCCCGCAAGTCGAAGTAGCCAGACAATTACGATCACTACCAACACGATTTGAACAGGAGTCCTTATTTTTTCTGGCAAAAGGGGAAGTAGATACGCATAAATGACCCAGAGGACGACAATAACCACGAGAAGTTGTAATAACATAATAGATTGATTATTTAATAAAGGGTAAATACCCTTTGTTCCAACTTCGACTCGGACGCTGTGTACGAGAGTACTCGTTCACGCGCTCCTCGCTCGTTGGAATTAAAGAGTTACAATATAGATGACGGAGAGAGGTGGAACAAATTACATATTAAATGTGTTTACTCTATCTCTTTACCATATTTTAATTCATGATTTGCATATCTTTTTTTGAGTGCGCTACCATCACCATATTTGATAAATGATTTTTCATGCTCGGATGGAACATAACCTCGAGCTTCAAGATGACTTATTGCACAAAAATAATTTTCCGTTCTGCCTGCAATAACTGATGCATAGTGAAGCCATCCATTCATGTACCCACAATAAGCACATCCTATTTTTTCTGACCATGTGAGGTAGGGGAGTTTGGCTCTGTCTACGATGCGAATATACTGTGAGCGTTTGACCAATCGTATGCCATAAATAGGGAAACAGATGCGATGATAAATTTCGACAAGAATATCTGCAGCTATAATGGGAACGATCATAAGCCAGATGAGCGGCCCTGCAACAAGATATCGGAGTATCGGATTTTGGGAGCCTTTGTTTTTGACTAAATACATGAATAAGTAGACGGATGAAGTGGCTAAGAATTACCAAGATTGTTTCTTGTTATATGCTATTGCCCTTCTATAAATCAAGATTATAATACAAATCATGACAAAAAAGCTAAATATCAATCAAGACCGCTATTGCGGTGAGACAATAGATATTGATTGTGTTTTGGATAACTGTACTGAGGCTGCGATACAGTTTGGTTGGATAGTTGAAAAAATACCTGTCCCAAATGAAAAAGAATTAATTGTTTTCAAAAAACAATTTCAGGAGCCTCTGAAAAGAGTATACATTTCAGCCGGTATTCATGGTGATGAACCTGCGGGGCCTTTGGCTATTTTAGAACTATTAAAGAAAAATACATGGCCAGAAAATATTGAATTTCACATTTTTCCTTGTCTTAATGTTTCTGGATTTAAAAATAATACAAGAGAGAATGAGGACTGTGTTGATCTGAATAGAGATTATTATCACTGCAAGACATCTCTCATTTGTGCCCATGTAGAATGGCTAGATCTTTCTCCGAATTACGATCTCACTTTATGTCTTCATGAAGATTGGGGTGCAAAAGGATTCTATTTGTACGAGGCATTACACCAGGGAAACCAATCAGTTGCAAATCACATATTAGAAAGCGTGAGATCAATTTTTCCAATTGATGATTCTTCAGAAATTGATGGGTACCCTGCGGTAAATGGAATTATTGGCGTACCGACCGATCTCCATGCACTAAAACATTGGCCAGAGGCGCTCTATCTTTTTGAAAAGAAAAAAGCGGTTAATTATACCCTGGAGACTTCTTCTGATTTTCCTCTTGAATGCCGAGTGAAGGCGATGTGTGCTGCAGTACGTGCCGCAATTGAAAGTATTAAATAAAACTTACCATTAGAGATGGGCATGTAACTCTGCATCAATAATAATATAATGTTACACTACTGTTTATGAATGAAATAAAAAAAATACTAAATAAGGTTCCTGAGATCACTCTTTATTTTTGGATCATTAAAGTACTGTGTACTACTGTTGGGGAAACTTTTGCTGATTTCTTGAATATTAATTTGAATATTGGTCTCACGGGTACTTCAATTATTATGGGAATTTTGCTTGTGGCGGCACTTTTCTTTCAGTTCAAAGCCTCAAAATATATTCCAGGAGTTTATTGGCTCACTGCCGCATTCATTAGTGTGTTTGGAACACTTGTGACAGATAATCTTACAGACAGTATAGGTGTACCGCTTGAGACAAGTACCATATTATTTAGCATTCTTCTTGCCCTCACATTTATTTTGTGGTATCGATCTGAAAAGACTCTTTCTATACATTCAATCTTTACAAAACGAAGAGAGTCTTTTTACTGGCTTACTATTCTTTTTACATTTGCGCTTGGTACAGCTACTGGGGATCTGATGGCAGAAAGTTTAGGTCTTGGTTACTTAACAACAGGTATTATTGTTGCAGTTATAATTCTTTTGGCATCCCTCAGTCGTAGAGCTGGGCTGAATTCTGTATTGTCATTTTGGATTATCTATATAATGACTCGTCCACTCGGGGCATCAATAGGGGATTATCTCTCTCAACCTTCAAGATATGGTGGATTAGGTCTCGGGGCAACAATGACAAGTATTTTATTTATCTTTGGTATTATTGGACTTGTTATCTTCCTTTCATTTACTAAACGAGATGTCATTGAAATTGCAAATACTAAAGAAGATGGGATGGAAGAGGGAAAGGTGATTAAGCAAACGATTGCAACTGTTCTTATCTTTCTTATTGTGGGAATATCTGCATATGTTTGGAGACAGGATTCACTCAAAATATCAAATCACCCTAGTATTAATTCTTCGGTTGAATCTTCAACTGCAGCCACGACAATTTTGCCATTAGGAGATCTTTCAACCTTTAAAAAAATCACTGAGGATACGCGCGCGTTTGTGGCGGCAGGTGATCTCTCTGGTGCGAAGACCCGTGTTTCTGATCTTGAGTATGAATGGGACAATGCAGAGGCAAAATTAAGGCCAATGAATCAAGCAAAATGGACTGAGATAGATAATGCGATTGATAAGATGCTTCGCCAGGTCAGGGCAGTGAATCCGGATTCGAAAGGTTGTGAAGATGCTTTAGACGCATTGCTAACACTTCTCGAAAAATAACCCCGGCTTCTTTCTTAGGGCAATATGGTTCTATCTAATCCTTTGCAAAAAGCTACTTTTTTGATACTATGTTCCGAGTATTCCCCTGTAGCGGAGCGGTAGAGCAAAAATTGTTGTTATAAGACAAATTCTGGTTATTATAATTAGTAATCAGATATGTTTGATAAAACATAGTATTCCCCTGTAGAAGAGCGGTGGAGTGAGGTTGGGATAGGGACCCAACCGCAAGACCGGAACGCGATGGCGTGAGGTGGGGTCGCAGAAATTTTCAGCGGAAAATTATCTGTGACGAGACTGTTAATCGACAATTTATTTGCCAGATTTATTTTGATCAGTATGAAAATAATGATCAAAAAGATAGAGTAATATTCCCCTGTAGCTCAGCGGTAGAGCAATCGACTGTCAGCGTCATCATTAAAAATGATACTGTTTGCAGCTTTCTATCGAAATGATAGTTTGAAAAACGAGGTGAATTGCTGGAAACCTTATTTGTAGCAATACAAAGGGCAATCAGCAGCCAAGCTCTGGTGTAAATCGGAGAAGGTTCAGAGACTATCCTTAACGGAGTAGTTCTAAATAATATTTGGAACGAAGCGCCTCGGTCCTAAACTCTAAAGAAATTTAGAATACGGATATGATATAGTCCATCCCTTTAAGTAATTTTAGGATAAATGTAATCGATTGGTCGTAGGTTCGATCCCTACCGGGGGAGCACAAAAAGAAAAAACACCTATAATAGGTGTTTTTTCTTTTTGTGCTCCAGCCGAGCAAGTGCGGGGCACTTGCGTGTAGGGATCGAAAACCTTTTGAGCATAATTTGCGATTTTAAGAAGCAAATTATCCAAAAGGTGTACTGTTCGTGTAACGAAAGATTCCCTACCGGGGAGCAACTAAAAATCACTTTGTTTATCAAGGTGATTTTTTGTTACCTTGGTTGGAATTAGAACCCGCACTAATTTATTTGTGATTCCGAGCATTAAACCATAACAATATTATTGACATATCACAAAAACGTGATAAGTTCACTTTGAACAGTTCTAACAAAAGGAGACCACAAACATGCAAGCTGATAATGATGTCAAAACTTTTCAAAATCCTGATGGAAATTGGGGTCACGACGGAGGATTCTCTGTCGAATTAACACCCAACGCGGTAAGAGAAGGATTGCCGACTGGTGTCGTTCTGGATGGTGACTTTGCTCACGTTGCAAATGGCAGGATCCGGCAATCAATGGGCGCCATCCAACTTTTTTCGGGAGACGCGCCTTTTTATTGGCGCTATGGATCCATCAAAGCTATTCGTGACAGCGATAACAATTTGCTGTGGGTAAACTATGATTATCGGTGATCTTCTGCCTCTACGCCCGCCTGAAGCCGTTCGCTTCTTGCGGGCGGTTTCTTTTTTATATAAATTATTTCAATTTTGGTATATAAATATACTCACTCGTATTCCTAAAATAGGTGCGAACTTTATCCACGAGTCGGAGCACGATACCATTTTCAACTGGCTACAATAGGTAACATCATATAGAATATATGTATTATAAATTACGTGAATATTATGCTTACACCATTTATACGTTTTAATGACAACAAAGGAACAGAAGGAATGAATTTTTATAAAGGAATTTTTGGTGGCGAACTTGAAACAATGACGGTAAAAGATAGTCCAATGTCAAAAGATATGCCGGAAGATAAGCAAAATAATCTGATGCATTCAATACTCAAAAGTGAACATGTAACTTTTGTGGGTATGGATATGATGCAGGACAAAGCAATTATTGGAGACAATGTTGGAATGTCCTTAAACTGCGAGAGTGAAGAACAACTTCAAGATTTTTTCTCAAAAATTTCAGAGGGCGGTGAAGTTTTTATGGCACCAGAAATGCAGTTTTGGGGTGGGGTGTTTGGAGTGGTGACTGATAAATATGGGGTAGAATGGATGATGAATTATCAGAAAGAGGTAGCGAATAAAAACTTATAGTTTAGATAAAATATAAAAGAAGACCCGTCACCTTGAATGAGGACGGGTCTTCCTCGTGGTGATGGGTCTAATGGGTCATGATAATAACAGTCACAACCATGAAGAAGATGTTTTCGAGGGTATACGCCGACTCCTCGATAAACTTCAGCCGATCTTTTGGAGCTAGCTTAATCTTCAGGAAAAGCTTTTCAACATTGAAGAGTGTAATCGCTGCAGCTGCAATCCACATAGACCATCCGGTGATGAGCCAGAGGCTTGGTGGATCGTGAGGCAATAGGTATTGCTTCACTTGCGGATAATAAGACAGTACATCTGTCGCAATACCTCCAAGGAAAAGGATGCGAGGATTGCCCTTCTTCTTGAACCCGCTCCACGCAACCCATGTCACGATTGTTGTGGTGAGACCGTAGAGCACAACCTTTTCCGCATCTCCCAAGTTGAAGGTTGTGCCAGTAAGGCAGAAACCGAAGATAAGCATTGAGAAATTTCCAATAGCAAAACCTGTCAACAGCTTCCATCCAGCATGACCTTGTGCCCGTGATGAGATCAGGAGCATTACCGCGAGGATGAGCCATGCAGTGTATGAAGCCTATTGACTTCTTCAGGATGACTCCATCCGCCGATTGCAAGAGGGATATATCCTCCTGTGCTCAGAATCAAAACCTTATTATCCCAATTTTTTGTCGAGGACATCTGCCCCTCCTTTCATGGTGTGTGTTTATATGGGGAATGGCGACATGCCATTCCTAACAATTTATATAATTAAAACACGAAATCTGCAATAAGTAAATATTATTGCAAGAGTCGAAAATTTGAAGAAATTTACTATGATATATATAATTACATAATGACAACAATAAATCCTTGGATTAACTTCAACGGCAATGCCTTTGATGCATTTACATTTTATAAATCAGTGTTCGGGACAGAATTTACAAAAGTGATACGTTTTAAAGATTTGGCAAGCGCTGAATTCAAAGTTGCAGCAAATGAAGAAAATAAAATTATATATATTGCTTTGCCTATTGGTGCGAATAATCTTTTGATAGGTAATGATGTTCCAGAATTTATGGGGAAAGTAAATGAGAGAGAAAATAGAAGTAAAATTTTAGTGAACGCAGACAGCAAAGAAGAAGCTGATAAATTATTTAACAGTTTATCAGACGGAGGGGAAGTCGAAGGTCCGATAGGTGAGAGTCCTTGGGGTACATATGCTGGGATGTTTAGAGATGTGTATGGTATTGAATGGATAATTCAATTTTCTACTCTTAAATAAATTTAGAAAAAATGGAAAATAATACTGACAAATATATAAAAAGTGCGCCAAAAGAAATCCGGGAAATTTTAATTAAAATTCGGACCGCAATAAAAGCGGCTACACCCGGCGCAACAGAACGGACCGATTACTTCCAGATGCCTGGATATTCTTATGAAGGATATGATTATGATGGAATGTTTGTTTGGTTTAGTTTTAAAAAAGATTGTGTGAGGCTGCATGTCCGTCCTCCGGTGATACAAGATCACAAAGTGGAGCTTGCTCAATATGCTACTACAAAAGCAATCGTGATTTTTCCTTTGAATAAAAAAATTCCAATAACTCTAGTAAAGAAGCTTACGAAGGCGAGTCTTAAAGTAATGAAAAGTAAAGCTAAAAAATAATGTTATGACCACCTACGTTGCACTGATTCGTGGCATTATGCCTACAAATCCTAATATGAAAGGAACAAGTCTTAAGGCTGTGTTTGAGATGTTGAAGCTTCAAAATGTAACACCAGTGATTGCAAGTGGAAATATTGTATTTCAAAGTGATACAAAAGACATAACGAAACTTGAAACAAGTCTAGAGAAAATCATGGAGAAAGAACTTGGTTTTAAGCGAGATGTAATCATTCGAAGTGAAGGAGAGTTGAAGAAAATAGTAAAAAAAGATCCGTTCATAAATATTGAAGACAAGAAACCAAATTATCTTGTTGTTACTTTTTTTAAAGATAGAAAAAAGGAATTATGTACAGTGATTAAATTAACAGAAGGGAAGACTCCCGACTTTATGCGAGGTGCTGAGAAAAAGTACGGCAAACAAATCACAACTCGTACCTGGAAAACGGTGGGTAGAATTTTGAAGGTGATGGGGAAGTTGGATAAGTGAAATATAAAAGCTCAAAAAGTCAGTTTTGCAAAAAAATAAAATAAAAAAGCGCATAGCAGGGAACTGCTGTGCGCTTTGGACCAGATGAACTGGTTGATCACTCTTTGTCGAGGGGGCCGATACGTGGATCGACGAATGGGTTCAGTTGCAGACCCATCTCTTCGAGCTCAGGCCGTGATGGCGAGAACGTAAGGTGGATGTGGAAGTCTTCACGGCGTGCGGAATTCTGATCAGCCTTCATGATTGAGATCCCCCAATCGTCCGGCAGACCCAGTGCTTCTTTGATGATTGGGCTGTACATCTGGAGCTCTGCAAGCAGAAGCGCCTGATCCTTCAGGGGAACCTCTGACCATTTCAGGTATTTGCCTCCCGCCGGCTTGATTGCCAGGATGATATGGATCCCGAGTTGACTACCCATGCCCACGACCCGCATCGAGTTCTTACGTGAGACGTCGAGAACACGTTGGAGTGTGGATGAGGCGAGTTGGTTTTTCCCGTCATTCATCTGGGATACAATGGTCTCCAAGACCTCTGCCAATTTTCCGTTGATTTCTTCGATGTTGGTGGCCATATGGGTGGTGAGTGGAATGAGCGTTATAGTTTCGATACGGCAAAAATTGCGCCGCATCACGGCCTCAGATATTACATCAAAATGTAGAAATGTCAATATATAGAAACTGTCTATGTCTTTAAAAATTCTAAACCTCAAATTGTAGACACTTATTTATTTTCCTTAGATTCTCTTTCAACAATTCTTGCTCGGAGATTAGAGCTTGAGAAATCGTGGCAGCGACTGTTGTATATAACTTCGATGTCTGGCAACAAGTCTCTCGAATAGTTTGGTTTGTCCTTCCAGTCTTCGCCCATAAATCGAACATCCGGATTCAATTCTTTGAGAAGTTGGTATAAATCCTCTTCGGTATCGTAGATAATTATTTCGTCAATATATTTACAGCCTTTAAGTTGTATGAGACGCTCTTCGACTGTTTGGATTGGTTTGTGTTTTTCTGGTCTATCTATACTTGGGTCAGTATGAAGACCAACAATGAGATATTCACATTGAGGTCTGATCTCTGCGAGCATCAAATAGTGTCCCGCATGAAAGAGATCCATTGCTCCGCAGGTAAAACCAATTTTTCTTTTAACTTTTGAAATCATATTGGAATGATTATAACATCATTTATTATTCTGGTGCACTTTGTCAAAACTTGCCATGTTATAATAATGGATATGATGATTCGTTTGAAGGTATTTCCCAAAAGTCGTAAAGAAGAGTTGGTAGAAACAAAATCTGGCAAGTTTGAACTTTATATTCGTGCAGAAGCAAAAAGAGGTGAAGCTAATCTGAGAGTGATTGAAATCATGAAAGAAAAATTCCCCCAGGCAAAAAGTATAAGAATAATCAAAGGACAAACAACCCCAAATAAGCATATCGAGATAATCGGGATTCAGGATACATTAAATATATAAAAAACCGCCTTTTGAGGGGCGGTGTAAAGGTTGAGGAATGCTGATTTACGAAGATTTATGTTCGTTTTTTGCCTTAAGCATTGTCTCGAGCGATCCAAGTATCGTCTCTTTATGATTTAAATCCTCAAATCCAATGAGACTCATGACTCTGCTCGAACTTTTTGTATCCATTGACTCAATCAGTTTTGGTATGGTCCCATATTGTTCAATTTTTTGGTTAAGGAGCGAGCTGTATACCTCAAAGATAGGCGAGCAATCGTCCGGGTAGGTTTTGAGGAGTTTTGCAAGTTTGTTTGTGTATTGATTCTCAGGGACAATAATCAGTCCGGGAGCCGATTGGATAGCTATGTTCTTTGAGCAGAACACGATGGACCACTTAAGGTCAGTTTCTGAAAGGTGCAGGGTGAACATTTGATTGCATACTACCAGATTACACAAAAAGTCAAAGTTTCAAAACTAAAATAATGGTATAATATATCTGTCGGATTATTATCAGTTTAATTGAAAATTATATATGATAAAAAGACACATCAAATCAAACGGTTTGGAAATGACAGATGCGGTAAAGGATTATTTGGAAAAGAAAATTCTTGGAATCGAGAAATTCGTGAAAAAGACAGAAGATGCTATAGCAAGGGTGGAGCTCGGACAAACGACAAAACATCATAAAAAAGGAGACATTTTTCGTGCTGAAATCAATCTTGAATATGGTGATCATAAATTCCGAGCAGAAGCGACAACTGATGATCTCTACAAATCTATTGATGCGGTAAAAGATGAAATTGTGACGGAAGTAACAAAGGCAAATAAAAAGGGAAGAGATATGTTAAAGAAGGGGAAGCAGAAGATTAAGGCGATAATAAAGAAGAATACGAAGTAAGAAGGAGTTAAAAGTGATTAGTGAAAAGAGAAAGATAATAAGCATCGCAGCTTCGCTGCGATGCTTATTTATAAATAAAAAACCGCCGAATCCAATCTGGATTCGGCGATGTTGATTTTGCACTCAGGTGAGCCAGATATTTTTCCGGACCGTTTTGGTCCAACAAACCCGCCCGTTTTTTTCGTGATCCTGGAATTCCAGATTAGAGAAATCGTACTTGCTGATTGCGATTGATGCGTCATCAACATTCAGGAATGCACAGAACGGTCCGTTGCGACCTGACATTTCAGAAGCTTGATTCACACACCTCGCCAGGTTATTTCCCCAAGCTTTACCTTGTGAGTGGGCAGGATTTTCTTGGGGGCACACGACCTCGAATTCCACTTTCTGACCTTTAGGGGTCAGTTCACCTGTGAAGGTGCATTCGGCTGCCTCAAATTTTTCTAAGGCTTCCTTAACAAGTTTTAGGTGGGCTTCAGCTTGTTCCAGCTCTGCTTTGAGTGCTGAATGTGTATATGGAAGATGGTCTGCAATGTGTAACATAATTTATATGGGATGGAAAACTCTCCTCATCTGTATGAGTGTAAAAGAGCTTTTTGTTCAATGTAATATAAATATATAATATTGATTTTGTAAAGTGAATCAAAATTTGAAATTCTGACTCACTTTATACTTTTAACTTTTTACTTTATACTGTGGAACATGGTAGCAATCGTTCAAAATGGTCACAAAGTGCTCCGTGAAAAGGCAAAAGAAGTGCCAATTCAGGAGATTGGAAGTAAAAAGATCCAGAAAGTAATTTTGGATATGAAAAAAGCACTCCTTTCACAAGATGATGGAGTGGCTATTGCTGCGCCTCAAATTGGTGAGTCTCTTCGAATCTTTGTCGTGTCTGGACGCGCATTTGATATTGGAACAGGGGATTATGAAGAGAATAAATCAACGCCAATTGCAGATGATATTGTATTCATAAATCCAATCATTACAAAACTTTCTCGCAATAAAGAAGAAATGGATGAAGGCTGTCTTTCTGTCCGATATCTCTATGGAAAAGTGAAGCGATCAAAGAAAGCCTCGATCGAAGCATATGATGAAAACGGTAAGAAATTCAAGCGTGGAGCGTCAGGATTATTAGCGCAGATATTTCAACATGAGACGGACCATCTCGACGCAGTGCTGTTTATAGACAAAGCAAAAGATATTGTAAACTTGCCACCGAAGAACGATTAGTATTCTTTCTCAAAATTTAAATAAAATAAATGAACGAAAACTCACAACAAAGCGAGCCTATAAATCCTCAAAATTCTTTTGTATTCTTTGGCAGCTCGCCAATCTCTGTGGCGTCTTTGAATTCTCTTCGAGATGCAGGATATATGCCGAACCTCATTATCACTCAACCCGATAAGCCACAGGGGAGACATCTGAAGCTCGTGCCATCTCCGGTCAAAGTTTGGGCAATAGAAAACAAAGTAGAATATCTGACACCCGAAGATATAAAAAGTTCAGAATTATTTGGTGAAATAAAAAAAGTTGGAGCAAATGTTGGAATTCTTGTGTCTTATGGTGAAATGATCCCACATTCTCTCCTTGATGTTTTTCCAAAAGGAATCTTGAACTTGCACCCTTCGCTTTTACCAGCTCTGCGTGGACCTTCTCCAATCGAGACTGCAATCCTAAACGATATGAAAAACAGGATCGGGGTGACTGTGATGCTTCTTGACGATGAGATGGATCATGGGCCAATCATTGCCCAAAGAGAGGTGGCAATAGAGAAATGGGTGCCGAAGAAAAGTGAACTCTATGAAATTCTTTCAGCTGAGGGTGGGAAGCTTCTTGCAGAAGCTCTACCGAAGTGGGTGGATGGAACTATTACTCCAAAAGTCCAGGATCATAAAGATGCGACATATTCTTCAATGATCGAAAAAAAGCATGGACTTTTGGATCTAAGTGACGATCCTTACAAAAACCTTTTGAAAATTAGAGCATATGAAGATTGGCCTGGAACATATTTTTTTGTAAAACATCACGACAAGGATATTCGAGTTAAGATTACTGATGCGGATCTTCTAGAAGGAAAGCTTGAGATAAAAAAAGTGATCCCAGAAGGAAAGAAAGAAATGAGTTATGTGGATTTCTTGAGGGGGCATGGAGGCACAATTGATAGTCATTAATCAAAATAAAATACATAACACCTTCGGGTGTTGTGTATTTTATTTATTACAATAGACTCGCAGGGCTCGCATCAATCTTCACGTTTGGCGGGAACGTAAGTAGGGTATCCAAAAGCTCTTTGTTCGGCCATTCTTCCTTTCCAAGTTTCATAATAATATTTAGAATAATATTCTTGTTTCTTGATTTGATGAACGCAGGGAAAATAACAGGATTATATTTTTTAATCTTTGTGATTATTTGCTCCGCATCGAGTTTGATCTGATCTTTTTTGCCTTCAATTGAAAGTTTAATAATATGCTTAAATGGTGCATATCCAAATGTTTCTCGGGCTTTAATCTCTTCGTTTGCAAAACCTTCCAAGTCCCCCGAAAGCGCTTGTTCGATGACCTTATTTTTAAGATTTCGAGCTTGGATAAGTATCATGTCTTTGGTTTTCGATTTGAGATCGAGAATAATGTGCATTATTCGCTCGCTTGTTCGAAAATCAGGAAGTGACAAGAGACTGTCGAGCGAAGTGATAGCAGAGAAATCGACAGAATAATCCTCAAGATATCGAATTCCAAGATCTGTTGTCACAAGGACATTTCCAGTTTTATAAAATGTCTCCATTTTATTTTTGATTTCTTTTGTTGTCTTTGAATTATCGCTGTCTATCCGGATAACATTCGCGCCTTCGATTCCTTTAATTTCTTCTTCTATCTTTTCGATACCGATACCAAGTGGGACAAAGTTCCAGCTATGGCATATCTTACAATTCTCATCAGCATCTTTGGTTTTGCCGCAATGGTGACAAATAAATATTCTTTTATCTCGTATGGTATGGAGGACAAATGGACTTTCGCATATATTACAAAGCACACTCGTGCCACAATCATTGCAAACCGTTTGAGATGCTACTCCTCTTCGTGTTGCATAAATGAGAATCTTTTTGTTGCTCTTTATTCCGTATTCGATCATTTCGCGGAGATCAGAGCTCAAGGTTGAAAACTTCTTTTTCTCACCTTCTTTTGGTTTAGTGTCCACAAGAAGTGTTTGGATCTTGCGAGCGGTCCTCTTTTCAATTCTGGCATATTCAACGATTCTACCTTCTCGTATTTCTGCAAGTGTTTGAACACTCAAGAGCTTGTCGCCGAATATGAGACGCGTGCCCAGTTCTTTTGAGATTTCCTTAGCGCTTGTCCTTGTATCAAGAAAAGGTCTTTTTTTGTTTTTGTAAAAAAGCGAAGATTCTTCTTCAAGAATAATTGTGCCTACAGAATGATTAAGGAGCGAAAGTATATAAGAGGTTCCAATAAAAAGTTCCGCATGCTTTTCAGTATTTATGGATTTAGAAAATTCTTCCAGATTTTTCTTTGAGTTTGGATTATGAAGTGTGACTGTGTATTCGGTGATTCCTTTTGAGAGCAGTTCTTTCATCTCACTAATTCTCTCGATAGTAGGACAGATGATTGCAATTGATTTTTTCTTCGCAAATGATTCTCTGATAAGGCTTCGGTAAGTATCCATTCGAGCTTCGTTGTGAAGCTGTATTGCGAGCACTTCGCTTGAGACCTCTCTTCCGATTCTGTGTTTGGCTCCGTCAGCTTCTCTTTTAAAGAATATTTTTGGATTTTCAAAACAGATCTTTGGCACGAGGGATGCGAGTGTGCTTCCAATACTTGTGGCAGAGAGTGTGGATATCTTCTCTGCTGCATTCATGAGAAATTCTGGGAGTGACACCTTGTTATCAAAATCAACAATCTTTTTGATGGTGAATTTCATATCCTTGATCGCGGATTTGTTCTGCATTGCATCGAGTGATTCGAGTACAATCCCAGGTACCTCCTTTTTACGAAGGGGAATGGTCACCAAAGAGCCCGCGGCGATATCTTTGGTTGAAAAATAGGTAAGCGTCTCCTTACGGATGCCTCGAGCTATGGGGACTATGGATAGGAGTCTCATGTTGAGAATTATAGCAGATTACCTGTTGTGACGAATCTTGCCTATATTCAATTGAGTAGGCTTAATTCACTGAAATCTTCGCTCCTAGTTTATTGAGTCTTTCAGCAAGGTCTTCATATCCTCGGCTGATTGAATAGACATTTCGAAGTATTGATGTGCCTTTTGCACCGAGCATTCCAATAAGAATGATTGCAGCCGGTCGAAGTGCAGGAGGAGTGACGATATCTGCGGCTTTAAGTGGAGTCTCGCCTTTGATGTATACACGATGTGGATCGGCAAGGAGTACGTCCGCTCCAAGCTTTTGAAGTTCTGTGTAATAGATTGCACGATTCTCGTATACCCAGTCATGAATAAAAGTCTCACCTTTGGCTTGGGTTGCAATGACTGCAAAGAAGGGAAGGTTATCCATATTGATACCTGGATATGGAATTGAGTGTATTTTTTCTGGAAGGGCTGTGAGTGTTGATGGGAAAGTCTTGATATCGATAAGATTTACAAAACCATTCTCGCCCTTGTAAATTTCTGATGTAGAATATTTAAATCCCATTTTTTTGAGTTTCAAAAGTTCAAGAAGCAGAAAGTCTATGGGACACTTTTTGATTGTAATTGTTGATTTTGTAACAATAGCTGATGTGAGGAAGAACATTGCCTCAATAGGGTCTTCACTGATTTCAAAAGTGATATCTTTATTAATCTCTTTGACTCCGTGGATCACAAGTGTTGATGTGCCTATACCATCTATTCGAACACCTAGTGCCTCAAGGAAATGACACAGGTCCTGCACCATATAGTTTGAAGATGCAAATTTTATGCTTGAAATCCCATCGATTTTTGACGCTGCCATAAGTGCATTTTCTGTCACTGTATCTCCCATTTCGTATAATATGAACTCACTAGGGATTAGCTTTTTGTTTTTGATTATGTATTTTTCAGATTCTGTTTTAATTGTTACACCAAAATTCTCAAGTGCATAAAAATGTGGAGAGACGATTCGACTTCCGAGTTTACACCCTCCAGCATTTGGGATCTCAAATTTTTTGAATAAATGAATGAGAGGTCCAATCATCATAATGACTGTTCGAGTTTTCTCTGCAGAATCCCTGTTTATGTTTTTGAGATTTATTTTGCCGACATTTATGACGAGATCGTCACCTTGCCATTCTGTTTTTACTCCAATACTTTCAAAGACTTCAAGTATCCGGAAAACCTCTTCGATTTTGGGAATTTTTTTTAGAGTTGTTGTGCCTGCGTTCAAAAGAGAAGCACAAAGGACAGCAACACTCGCATTTTTGGACTTTTTGATCTCGATTTCACCCTTGAGTTTGTGTCCACCTTCGATGGTGAAGTCTAGAGTTTTTGGAGACTCTTCGGTTTTTAGTGCTTTTTTCTGCATTTGGAAAAGTATAGCATAATTTGTTTTTCCAATATATACTCTATCTATGTCATTTTTTACTCGAAAATTAGGGATCGATCTTGGAACAGCAAATACGCTCGTATTTGTACCTGGCCGTGGAATTGTTTTGAATGAACCCTCTGTTGTTGCAGTTTCTGAATCAGAGAACAAGATTTTGGCAGTAGGTAATGAAGCGAAAGAGATGATTGGAAAAACTCCAGACAATATTATCGCATATCGCCCGATGAAAGATGGGGTTATCGCTGACTATCGTGTGACTGAAGCGATGCTTCGGTACTATATTTCAAAAGCTTTGGGCAAATGGAATTTTATCCGTCCTGAGGTGATGATCTCGGTTCCAGCTGGAGTGACTTCAACAGAAAGACGAGCAGTAATCGAAGCTGCGGTCAAAGCAGGTGCCAAAAATGCATTCGTGGTGAAGGAGCCAATCTTGGCCGCGATCGGTGCAGGTATTTCTATTCAAGAACCACTTGGACACATGATTGTTGATGTAGGAGGAGGAACGACAGATGTCGCAGTGATCTCGCTTGGAGGAATTGTGGCTTCTACATCGGTCAAATGTGCTGGTAACAGAATTGATGCTGGTATCATCGACTACATGAAAAAACACTACAACCTTATGGTTGGAGACAAGACTGCAGAAGATATCAAGATCGGTGTTGGCTCCGCGATACCAATGGACGAAGAGCTTGTGATGTCTGTCAAAGGACGAGACTGCCTTTCAGGACTCCCGCGATCTGTTGAGGTGAAGACTAATGAAATTGTGCGAGCAATAGCCAAAGAACTTCGAGAAATGATTCAGGCGATCAAGGATGTACTCCAAGAAACTCCACCAGAACTCGCATCAGATATTATCGATCAGGGAATCACTATGACTGGCGGGTCGTCCCAACTTCGAAATCTTCCAGAACTCGTATTTAGACGAACGGGCGTGAAGGCGAAACTTGCAGAGAATGCACTTTTTTGTGTGGCGATGGGAACAGGAATTGCGCTCGAACACCTCGAGACTTATAAGAAGACTGTGATTTCTAAGCGTTAGAAATCAAATTTTTAATTTTGTAATTTTTAATTTCAAAATCAGACAGTTGAATTCATTTTTATAAAATTTAAAATCGATGCTCAGTAAAATTTTAAATTCTCATCATGCGATTCTTGTTGAAGGGGAGCCTATAGCTTCTTTAGACTTGATCAAATCAGGTCTTACGGATGTAGGACTTCTTGTGGATGGTAATCCTGATATATTTTTCCTTGCATATCAAAAGTTTGGAATTGAGGATGCACGAAATGTTATTGAAATGTCACTTGGTGCACCAGTTCAAAATGAGAAGAAAATAATCGTCTTTAGTTTTGATTCGATTACGAATGATGCGCAGAATGCATTCCTCAAAATTTTTGAAGACCCGAGTCCGCAGCTCAAATTTGTTTTAAACACCTATACTGCAGATGGACTTCTGCCGACACTACGCTCAAGACTTTCAATATATAAAAACAAAAAAGAAGTGGAGGTGGTAAATGTGGATGGTTTTATGAAAATGTCAGTCGGGGAGAAACTAAAAGAGATTGAAAAGATGGTTAAGGATTATAA
The DNA here is from genome assembly GCA_040389185.1 of Patescibacteria group bacterium. Lineage (GTDB taxonomy): Bacteria > Patescibacteriota > Minisyncoccia > Phycocordibacterales > CAIRYW01 > JAQBQZ01. Next base: position 42,439 of record JAZKAJ010000005.1, on the reverse strand, counting down.
AGATGGGGGTAACAAACAAACAATAAAACAATTTCTTTTAGGTATTCATTATTTTCTTGAAGAGAAGGTGAAGAAAGGGGAAAAGGGTAATAATCTCGTTGCTCTCAAAGCTACCGCGAAAGCGCTCGACTATCTTGAAGACAAATCATCATCAGTAAAGATTCTTTTGGAGAGTGTGGTCCTAGCTTTGTAAATAACAAAATACAAATTTAACAAGCATCGTCGCCAAAGGCGACGATGCTTGTTAAATATTAAAATTTGTGTTTTAATTCTCAGAATCACGTTCCTTGAATATATGAGAAAGTTCACCGCAGATTTGAGTCTTTTTTGAAGATTGAAATCTGTGGTGACACTACGTCGCTACGGTCTACAAAACAACAAGGCTGCCCTTACGGTCAGCGCAACCATAGCAAACACTATGTCAACGAAAACACTCGGATGGGAGCATGCTCAGCATGCATTTAGGATGATAGGGCAATTACCACTCGAAACTCCTCAACAACTCAATCTACTTTTGGAGTTCATGGGTCAAGCTGCAGAAGTGATCAGATTTGGTAATGAAAAAAGACGTACTGAAATGAAGGAAGCGATGAAAAGTTTACTTCTTAAAGTAGGGCTATCCAAGATCTATGGACCCCTTAAAATCGCTAGACCTGTTCCAGCTGTGGGCAGTTGGATTTATGATCAGTTAATCTCTGCTGCACAGGAAGATGGTGTGAAAAATCTTGGAGAAGAGGCTATGCTTTTTTACCACCAGCCAGAAAACTCTCATCTCATGCCTGATGATCCAAGTGTTCGTTTTGTGGTCTTTGGTGACTCAAAATTTCGCATTGGCCATAATGAGTGGCGTGTTCATGTTCTTGAGCGTACTCGGCATGGATGGAATCAATTTCATTGTTGGGTAGGTGATGTGATTGATGACACTTATGTGGCGGCAGTTGCTTAAGACTCCTCAGCGCCGTCTCGATTTATCGAGACGGCGCTATTTTTTTTGTATTTACCTTCATTTTAAGCTATAATTGTATACGTAATTATTCAAAAATCTATAATCTATAATCTATAATCCAAATTCCACCATGTATAACTTTTCAGATTTCAAAAACAAAATAAAAGACACGGAAGAATGGCTCGTAAAAGAGTTTAGTCAGATTCGTACAGGACGAGCAACACCGGCAATGCTTGATGGTGTGTTTGTTGAGGTGTACGGATCACAGATGCCAGTCAATCAGGTAGCAAACGTCTCTATCGAAGATCCTCGAACACTTCGAGTATTACCTTGGGATTCTTCAAATATCAAAGGAATCGAAAAGGCAATTCTCATTTCAAACACTGGTCTTTCTGTTTCTGTGGATGACAAGGGTATCCGGGTATCATTCCCACCACTTACAACAGAATCAAGAGGAAACTTCGTAAAGATTGCAAAGAGTAAACTTGAAGATGCAAAAGTAACTCTAAGACAAGAGCGAAACAGTGTGAATGATGATCTAAGCAACAAGAAAAAAGAAAGTGAGATGAGTGAAGACGAAGTTATGCGAGCAAAGGCAGAAGTAGACAAACTCATCAAGGAGGGAACAGATAAACTCGAAATGCTCACAGTTAAAAAAGAAGAAGAAATAATGAACTAATACATGTCGTTCATTACACTCATTCTTGTTATTTCAATATTGGTTTTCGTCCACGAACTTGGGCATTTTTTGGTTGCCAAGAAATCTGGAGTCCGAGTTGATGAATTCGCAATTGGATTTCCCCCAAGAATCTACGCCAAAAAATATGGCGAGACAACATACGCAATCAATCTCATTCCATTTGGGGGGTACGTGAAGATCTTTGGAGAGAATCCTGATGAAGACTCAATGGATGGACCGGACAAAGCAAGAAGCTTTATCAACAAACCTCGACATATTCAGGCTGCGATTTTAGTTGCGGGAATTGTCATGAATATTTTTTTTGCTTGGATACTGCTTTCAGCAAGTTTTATGATTGGTGCTCCACAGGCTTCAAATGTGTCATCTGGCAATTATGTATTTGTGACTGATGTCATCAAGGGTTCTCCTGCAGAAGCGGTTGGACTAAAATCAGGAGACCTTATTACAGATATTACCTCTTCACAAAAAACTGTATCAACAACTACGGATGCGAAAATCAGTGCAGAAAAAATAAAAGAAGTTGTCACGGAATCAAAAGGACTACCTGTTGTACTTTCATATATCCGAGGAACTGAGAAAGCGACAACAAGCGTTATGGCAAAAGCAGCTCCGAACGGAGCTTATGTTATCGGAGTACAGATGGCAGATATTGAAAATACAAAACTCGGGTTCTTTGCGGCGCTTCTTGAGGGTGCAAAATCTACTTATCATATGTTTAATGCGACAATGGTTGGAACTTTGAAATTCTTTGGAAGCGCATTTGTACTTCATGCAAATCTCCAAGATGTTTCAGGGCCAATAGGAATCGCAGGATATTTGAATCAAGCAAGAGAATTTGGCGCGTCGACACTCTTTTCATTTATTGCGATCATTTCTTTGAATCTGGCAGTGATCAATCTTTTACCATTTCCAGCGCTCGATGGAGGACGACTACTTTTTGTTGCTATAGAAGCAATCATAAGACGACAAATCAAACCTGTCATAGCCAATACTCTCAATCTCGTTGGTTTCGGACTTCTCATGATCCTTATGCTCACTGTGACTATTTCGGATGTGGTGAAACTTTTTTAGTAGGAGATTGTGAAAGTTGGTGAGATTGTTGGGAGATCCAAAAGAATGCGTCGCACCCAAAGGGTGCGACGCATTTAGATTTGATGCCAAAAACATACAACATTTGTCACGGCCGTGACAAATGTTGTATGTGTAATTTTCCACACGGTCGTGCAGAAAATTACAAATAGCTTTTTTATTAAATAAAAAAGTTCCCATCACTTGTGCGATTGGGAACTTGGTTTTTGTTAGAAATTTAAACCCCGTCTTCGTCTGACTTGGACAAGAGGTTTTTGATTGTGTGAATCAAACCCGCTAACCCATAGAAGAAAAAAAAGATAAATTCGAAAGTATGGACCCACTCAGTCTCGCGAAGAAGTCTTGATCTTTCGATCATTTCTTCACGCTTTTTGCCACTCTGTGAGATTCGCAAGAAGAAAGTGATTATTCCAGAAACAAACCATAGTTTGAAAAAGAACGGAAGCCATGCAATCAGGGTAGTTAGGGCGGTATTCATGATTCCTTATACTATACAATTTTAAGCAGATTTTGTCAATGAATCCAGCACCAAAATTTCGGAGAAATTATGGTACTGAGTAAAAAATGACCCCCACACTTCATGTGCTGGAGTCATTGTTGATGTTAGCGAATTTTTCTTCGCTGAGGGGTTACCCTCCATTTCTCGCAAAGATGTTTGAGCAGAACTCTCGCTTGATTGGCATAGTCGTGTCCATCTAAGGACCAGAATAAGCCGATCAAATTAATTTCAGTCAAAATATCTTTAAGGTGCAATGCCAGAGTGTTTTCGGCGAGTTCAGCATCATTTTGAATTAGACGCTTCAGTTCCTTTTTTGAAGGTGGATATCCAAACTCCTTGCTCTCTTTTCTAGCTTCGCCGTCAAGGTACTTAACGAGCTCCCTTATCATTTTCTTAGTCATGATACTTGCCTCCGTTCGTTTATTACACAATGTCACAAAATATAGGATTTGTAAAGAAAGAAAAGAGGATCTTGAGCTTGCTTTAGATATTCTCGCGGAATCGGCTCTAGTTATCCTTCATACCTGATTGACTTTAATCGAGATAAGGATCCATATTAGCTCCTCGACTCGAAAGAGGAAGTGGGTACACTTTCTCTTTGCTCGTTTTACGTCGCTAAAAAATATTTTAATAATATGGTAGAATACTCGAATGAATCCCGTTCGAGATTGCTTAGTTAGGTAATCATACTTAAGGTGATTATCTCGAAACGCGGAATGATTCATGTTGTATATACATAAACTACGGAAGCGCTTAGGAAAGAAAATATAATATTTATATACGCAATTACGATTTTACTAATTAATACTGATATCAAGCGTGTCAAAAGCGCCTCCTATCTCGAACGGGATGAAACAAACACATCTTTTCACCAAAACGCGTTTTGAAGCGCCAAAAGACGAGGTTGCAAAGAACGCTCAACTCCTTATTCGTGCCGGATTCGTCCATAAAGATATGGCCGGAGTTTATTCTGTATTACCATTGGGACTTCGTGTAATGAAAAAAATAGAGCAAGTTGTCCGATATGAAATGAATATGATTGGGGGTCAGGAAATCTCTCTCGCATCTCTCCAGTCAAAAGAACTTTGGGAAAAAACTAATCGATGGGATGATGCTGTAGTGGACAACTGGTTTAAAACAAAACTCAAAAATGATACAGAGCTTGGTCTCGGCTTCACGCATGAAGAACCAATCACGGAAATAATGAAAGACCACATTCGATCGTACAAAGATCTCCCAAGGTCTGCATACCAATTTCAAACAAAATTTAGAAATGAAACACGGGCAAAGTCTGGAATCTTGCGTGGGAGAGAGTTTTTAATGAAAGATCTTTATTCTTTTTCTAGAAACGAAGAACAACATTTGAAGTTTTATGAAAAAGTAAAAGAAGCATACTGGAATATATTTAATAAAGTGGGTCTTGGAGAAAAAACGTATTATACATTTGCTTCTGGGGGTGTATTTGCCAAGTTTTCGCACGAATTTCAGACTGAAACCGATGCTGGTGAAGACGTTATTTATCACAATATTGATAGTGGTGAAAAGAAGGAGGCAATAAACAAAGAGGTGTATACAGATGAGGTTAAAAAAGATTTGAAAGTGGGTGACAATGTGATTGAAAAGAAAACTGTGGAAGTCGGAAATATCTTTACACTTGGAACTCGTTTTTCTGAACCACTCGGTCTCACATATGTTGACGAGAATGGAGAATCAAAACCAGTATTTATGGGAAGCTATGGAATCGGAATCGGTCGCCTTATGGGAACAATTGTTGAGGTCCTTGCAACTGAAAAAGGAATGATCTGGCCGGAATCTGTATCACCATTTAAGGTGCATCTCGTAGAACTTTCTCAAGGAGATGAAATGTTAAAGCAAAAAGCAATAGACCTTTATGAAGAATTAATTTCAAAAGGTATTGAAGTCTTGTTTGACGATAGAGATGCTCGAGCGGGAGAAAAGTTTGCAGATGCAGACCTTATCGGTATTCCACATCGGATTGTAATAAGTAAGAAAACAGAAGAAAAAGGTCAGCTCGAATATTCAAACAGAATTACGAGCGAAACGACAGGTAGAAGCAAGGAGGAAATATTAAATATCTTAAAATAAATACATAAATGGCACTTAAATTTCTACAAAAATTCTACGCAATGTTTTCAAACGATATCGGGATTGATCTCGGTACTGCAAACACGCTCGTCTATGTAGAGGGTAAGGGAATCGTGGTGCGTGAACCATCTGTTGTGGCAGTTAACCAAAAAACTGGTCAGGTCGTTGCAGTAGGAAGTCAGGCGAAGGACATGCTCGGCAAGACTCCGGGACACATTGTGGCTATTCGACCAATTGTTGATGGTGTGATCTCTGATTTTGAAGTGACAGAAGAAATGATGTCATATCTCATCAATCGTGCAGAAGGGGATAACAAAAGAATGCTCGGTCCTCGAGTAGTCGTTGGTGTTCCGTCAGGTATTACAAATGTCGAAAGACGTGCCGTTCGAGATGCGACAGTTAATGCTGGTGCACGAGAAGTTCACATCGTAGAAGAGCCAATGGCGGCAGCGATCGGAATCGGAATTCCTATTAATGATCCAGTGGGCAATATGATAGTGGATATCGGTGGAGGGACTACTGACATCGCAATCATTTCTCTCGGTGGAATTGTGCACTCTCGAAATATCAAAATCGCGGGTGATAAACTCAACAACGATATCACACAGTTTTTAAAAAATGAATTAAAGATTCTTATCGGAGAAAAAACTGCGGAAGATATCAAAATAAATATTGGAAGTGTACTTGAAACTGATTCTGGTGGAGAGATGGCGGTCCGCGGACGAGATCTTATTACGGGCTTGCCAAGAGAGGTGGTAATTACTGAATCAGATGTACGAGATGCAATTGCAGGATCTATCAATGCTCTTATTGAAGCTATCAAGGAAGTGATCGAGATTACGCCGCCAGAAGTCATTTCTGACATTATGCATCGAGGCCTACATCTCGCCGGCGGTGGTGCACTTATTCGCGGAATGAAAGAGCTTCTTGAAGAGGTGTTGAAGATCCCGGTTCACGTTGCTGAGGATCCTCTCACGGCTGTTGTGCGAGGAACGGGAATAATTCTAAATGATATCGATGCATATCAAGATGCACTAATTAAAAATGAAGATGAGTTACCTTTTACACGCTAAAAAAAGAAATAGACATCCCTTTAGGAAATTTTTTGTTGCTTTGGTCTGTTGTCTCATACTTGGTTTTTTTGCTCGTGGATTTATTGCCAAAACCGTTCTTGCAATGGGGTCGTGGTTTAAAAGTGTTTTTGATGTAGTGGTGCCAAGTAGTTTCCGGACAGATGCAGAACTTCTTTCAGAAAATACGAATCTACAGGCGGAGTTACTTAAACTCACCGCTTTAAATGCTGACAGAGAAGTTCTCTATAATGAAAATCAAAGTCTTAAATTTGAGCTTGGTCGAAAAGATAATGCATCAACTACCAAATCAAGCAACAAAGGAATCCTTGCGATCGTAAAATCAAAACCAGGGGAAACACCATTTGATACCTTTATACTTGATGCGGGATTAGATCAGGGTGTAATTGTAGAAGATAGGGTCTATTACGGTAATCTTGTTATAGGTAAGATCGTCGAGACGGGTTCTGATTTTTCTAAAGCAGAGTTATTTTCTTCTCCAGGAAATGAATTCGGAGGCACTCTTTCAGGAGCAAAAATAAAAATAGATACAAAAGGGTTGGGTGGTGGATTTTTTGAATCCTTGGTTCCTCAAGGTGTTGAGGTTAAGGTTGGCGATGCGCTCATCTTGCCATCCATCAAAAGCAAAGTGTTTGGAGTTGTTTCAGTTATAGAGGACAAACAAGCTGAAGGATTCAAGAGGTTGCTTTTTACATTGCCCGTTAATCCAAATCAGATTACTGAAGTAACTATCTCAAAATAAAATGTACAGAATCTTCGCCAATATACTTGTACTTCTTAGTTTTTTCCTTCTTCCATTTTGGTGCACTATTATTGTTGCCATAGTGGTGTCGTTATTCTTTGACTTCATAGAGATAGTTTTTTATGGGTTTTTATTTGATCTTTTGTACGGTATTCCAGGGTCATTTGTAGAGACAAATCTGTTTACTATTTCTGCAGTAACTTTGTATGGTATTATTCTCCTCATTAAGCCGTATATTAAACTCTAATCACCACTTATTTCTACTGAATGTTTCATCAATTATTTCGCAAATTCAAAAAAAGGCAGAAGAGATCAAAGAAATCAGTAAACCCTGATGAGATTTTTCTTGATTCATCCAATCTCCCATCATTCAACCGAGATCAGTTTGAAGGACGCATTGAAACGCCGATCTCAAAATTTTCTCTTGGAAGTCTTAAGTATCTATTTGTACTCATCGCGATTTTTTTTATTTATCGCGCTTTAAATTTGCAGGTGGTAAATAGTGATTTTTACGTCTCAAAAGCAACAAATAACAATCTTCAAAAAGAAGTGATCTTTGCACACCGTGGAATCGTTGCAGATAGGAACGATAAAAATATTGCATGGAATGAAGAAAAAGATGGCGATGAATTTGATAAGCGTTCATACCTCACTGGAAGCGGACTCTCGCATCTACTAGGTTATGTAAAATACCCAGGACAGGATTCAAAGGGTAATTTTTATAGTTTTAGTATTTTGGGGCAAGACGGAGTTGAAAAATATTTTGACGATAAACTTGCGGGAGTTAATGGTGCCAAGCTCACAGAGGTGAGTGTAAAAGGGGCAGTGGAAAGTCAAAGCACTCTCGAACCGCCTCAAAATGGAGAAAAAATAAATCTATCGATCGATGCTGATGTTAATGCGGAATTGTACAAGCAGATCGCCTCTGCGGTTGAGAATTCGGGATTCTCTGGGGGTGCTGGTGTCATCATGGATGCTCACACAGGCGAAATATTGGCGACTGCGTCATATCCTGATTACGACAGCAATATCATGACAGATGGAAGCGATAAGGCAAAAATAAATGAATATTTAAATAGCAAAAAACAGCCGTTTTTGGATCGAGTGACCTCTGGGCTTTATGCGCCAGGATCTATCGTAAAGCCGTTTATTGCGCTTGGAATATTGCAGGAAAATATTATTGATCCATTGAAGCAAATCCTTACACATGGATTTATTTCTCTTCCAAATCCATATGATCCAGCTCACCCGTCGGTATTTAAAGACTGGAAGAATCAAGGATCTGTGGATCTTCGAAAAGCGATCGCGGTCTCATCTGATGTTTATTTTTATATTACTGGAGGTGGATTTGAAGGACAGAAAGGACTCGGAATTACAAAGATGGATGAATACATTTCCAAATTCTTATTTGGAGTTTCGACAGATGGATTTTTTGATGCGTCGGCAGGGACAATACCAACACCGCAGTGGAAAAAGGATACATTTGATGGAGAAGATTGGCGAGTAGGAGATACATATCACACCACGATCGGTCAGTATGGCTGGCAGGTGACTCCGCTTCAGGTGGTGCGAGCAATGTCAGGAATCGCAACAGAGGGAACAATCGTTGAACCTACAATTATAAAAGGTGAGCAGGGCAAAACTACTCCTGTGACAGATATTGATGCCAAGAATTATAAAATTGTAAAAGAGGGAATGAGGATGGCGGTTACAGAGCAAACTGCGATTGCACTCAATATTCCGGGAGTTGAAATTGCTGCAAAGACGGGAACGGCAGAACTAGGAAGTGCAAAAGCAAAAGTCAATTCTTGGGTTGAAGGATTCTTTCCATACAAAGATCCAAAATATGTGTTTGCTCTCGTGCTTGAAAATGGACCAACAACATACAAAGTAAGTGCCATGCGTGCTATGTCAGACACTTTAAGTGCGGTCCGAGATAATCAGTCGGAGTATGTGAAGTAGTTGTTGACATTCTTTATCTTCACTGTAGTATTCGGTTTAGCCACAGGGCGTCCCCGCATTATGAAAACACTGCTTGTCCTACTGTCGCTCATGAGTTTCTCATTCACGAGCTGTCGTTCCTCCTCATCGTCTGTGAACCAAATCTGTAATTCCGACGGCTACGTCGGGCCACAGAAGGCTCTGCCTGCACTGCGCGATTCTCGTGCAAAGAAGCCCCCGTTCTTCAGCGATAAACACAAAATTACGATCACCACGGGATCGAATCCCAAAAATAGCCCGTAGGCTTGAATCAATAGGATCTTCAGCAAATCATTTGTTGGAGTCCTTTTTATTTCTTTACTTCTTATCTTTAAAATGCTAAAATTGCTACGCATTTTAAACATTGTCAATAATACATAAAACCTTATGTCAGACGAAAAAGAGTATTTAACAAAAGAAAAACTTGCCGAACTTGAGGCAGAGTTGGACAATCTTAAAAGAGTAAAGCGACGAGAAGTTGCTGATAGTTTGGAGTATGCCAAATCTATGGGAGACCTCGCAGAAAATGCTGAATATCAGGAAGCACGAGAAATGCAGGCAGAAGTAGAAGAGCGAGTAAGTAAACTTGAAAATATTTTGAAGAATGCGGTTGTTATGCAAGCTCATCATGGAGGAGCGGTCACAATTGGATCTACTGTTGTAGTAAAAAAATCTGGAGACAAAGAATCTAAAACATATCAGGTGGTAGGATCTGAAGAAGCAGATATTCTTAAAGGTAAGATTTCAAATCACTCACCAATCGGTATTGCTATAATGGGCAAGAAAAAAGGGGACAAATTTGATATCGTCACTCCAAAAGGAAAAGCGAGCTATGAGATAGTTGACGTAAAATAAAAATAAACAAAAGCGGCTGTTGTTTTGTAATGTAATAAAAAAACGAATTACATATTTCTGTAATTCGTTTTGTAATTTTTACCACAGAGTCTTTTGCTCCGTTTCTTGTTCAGAGCCATTTTGAAGACCAAACCTTTTATAATTGATCTCTTGATCTTGAAGGAATCGTTCGAATCTCTCTGCGACCATGTAGATGAGTTCAACTGTTTGGCCTTTGTGCAGATGGTCGTGCATGCGGAGGCCTTGCTCGGTTAGTGAGTGCTTTCCGTCGTACCATGTAATCATGAAGCCATCACGATGATATGTCTCATCGATGTGGAAACATTCAAGAGCTTCTGATTCATGAGGTGGCGAAGGATTCTGATTCCTTAACGCATGCACGTTTGATCCTTTGGGCGATAGTTGTCCGAGGAATCTTTTGAAAAGCTCAGTTAGCCTTCCTCTGTATTCGTGGCCAATTCCTTCATGCGGGATCTCGAAGCGAACACTTGGAGACCATTGTGTACACAAAGTTGCCTTATCATCATTCGGGTTGAGAGTCGTCATGTGTGTGTGGGGGGGTAAATTGAATGTGCGCTGATTTAAAGCCTACGTGTATAAACGATTAAGTCAATAGTCCATTTTGTATTTAATCCTCAATACTATATACTACATACTATAATATCAATATTTATATAGACTTATGGCATTAGACGAAATCCGACAGGTCCGATTAGACAAACTAAATAAACTCAAAGAAAAGGGGATTAATCCATACCCTGCGCAGTCAAAGCGAACTCATACAAATATTGAGGCTCAAAATGCCTTTGACACATTGGTGGCTGATGCAACTCCAATCACAATTTCTGGACGAGTAATGTCACTTCGGGGACAGGGAGCGCTTATTTTCTTTGATCTCTTTGATGGTACAGGACGATTCCAGGGACTTTTCAAAAAAGATGATGCTAATCTCGATGCGTTTACACTCTTTGGAGACACAGTGGACATTGGAGACTTTGTAGAGGTTACAGGTCCAGTATTTCTTACTCGAACAGGACAGAAGACAGTTCAAGTATCTTCTTGGACAATGCTTTCGAAATCACTCCTTCCACTTCCAGAAAAATGGCATGGACTTACAGATGAAGAAGATAAACTTCGAAAAAGATATTTGGATATTTTGATGAATGAAGAATTGGCAGACAGATTCAGAAAAAGATCAAAATTTTGGAACGTCATTCGAGAATATCTTTTGGAGAAAAATTTTATAGAGGTAGAAACTCCAGTACTTGAAAATACCACAGGTGGTGCTGATGCTCGACCTTTTGCTACACATCATAATGCACTCGACATCGATGTGTATCTTCGAATTTCTTGCGGTGAGCTCTGGCAAAAGAGACTGATGGTCGCGGGACTTCCTCGAACATTTGAGATTGGAAGAATTTTTAGAAACGAAGGTATATCGCCAGAACATGCACAAGACTATACTCAGCTTGAGTACTATATGGCATATGCTGACTATACTGTTGGTATGGAAATGACTAAGGAATTGTATAGAAAAATTGCATCGGAAGTATTTGAGAAAACAACGTTTTCAATTCGAGGACATGAAATTGATTTTATGAAAGAATGGGAGATGTATGATTTTTGTGAGATTTTGAAAAAGCATTTTGATATTGACGCACTTGATGAGAGTCTTACAAATGAAACTCTGATTGCAAAACTCAAAGAGGCTAAAGTTGCATTCGATCCAAAAGAGATTAATATTTCTCGAGGAGTTGATCTTCTTTGGAAATCAATTCGAAAGACTCTTTCGGGACCCGGATTTCTTGTTGGAGTACCAACATACCTTGAACCTCTCGCCAAGAGATCTGAAAAAGATTCGCGTGTAGTAGAAAGATTCCAGGTGATCCTCGCAGGAAGTGAAATGGGCAAAGGATTCAGTGAACTTAATGATCCGCAAGATCAACGAGCGAGATTTATGGAACAGCAAGGGCTTCGTGATGCTGGAGACGACGAGGCTCAGATGGCTGACTTTGAGTATGTGGAAGCAATGGAGCATGGAATGCCGCCAACATTTGGATTTGGACTTTCAGAACGACTTTTTAGTTTCTTGCTTGATGTACCGATTCGAGAAGCGCAGCTTTTCCCTCTTATGAAGCCAAAAAATACAGATTAGGTGCCTTATTTTATTTATTAATATTTAATATAATTAAATGGAACAAAACATTTTTTTTCAAGGAGGAGATCCAAATAAAGAGTTTATTGCAATTAGAAATGAGAAACCTCAAGTGGCGGGCACAGAAGTGCTGTCCGAATCATCGGATAGGATTAGTGAGCTTGAACGAATTCAATCACAAGTTTTTAATCAGTTACTGATGAATACTGATCCTGTAGAACTTCGAGGCTGTGTCAGAGATGCAGATTTAAAAGGTGCATTACAAAGAAGTGGGAAAACTATAGGTAGAATTTTGCCTGCCGGGGATAATACTTCACTGCTTGAAGTAGCTGAACCAAACGGTGCAAGAAAATCCATATATGCTATGACATATGCTGAGTTTTGTTCAAATGTAGAAAATGAGTTAAAGAGACTTAAAAAATGATCTAAATCTAGTAGGTTTTGTTAAGTGAAAAGCACTGCGGCGTAGCCGCGGTGCTTTTTTGTTTCCTTGACAGTTACCCACTTCAATATCCGAATATATTTCAGGAGAAAATTGTGGAAAACTTTGTATTGATTCTGCTATGAAGTGGTATACTGTAGTACATAAGTGGGATGAAGTGGTATAGAGTAAATTGTGTGAGTTTCAAAGGATATTTTTAAAATTTTGTATGTTTTAAAATCGACCTGTCTTTTGAAACTCATCAATTGAAAAAAAACTAATTCATAAAACTTAAAAATACAAATGCTAATAGGCGAATACACACACACGATAGACGACAAGAACAGAATTTCTCTTCCTTCAAAATTCCGTAAAGAAGTGGGTAAGAAGCTTATCGCAACATACGGTCTCGAAGGATGTCTTTTCCTATATCCAACAACTGAATGGGAAAAGATTTCAGACGAGATGGGGAAGATGGATTCTTTGCGAGCAGATACTCGAGGCTTCAACAGATTTATGTTTGGTGGAGCGGTAGAACTTGAGGTAGATTCACTTGGACGAGTTCTTATCCCAGAGTATCTTCGAGAATTCGCAAAGATCAAAGACAAGGGGGTATTCATTGGAGTTCACAAGAGAATTGAAATGTGGAATGACAAGAAGTGGGCAGAGTACAAAGAGAAGGTGGTTGTAGAAGCTGATGTATTGGCTGAAAAGTTAAGTCAGACAGGGGCGTTTTAACTTTATGGCAGATTACATTCACAAAAGTGTTCTTTTAAAAGAAATGGTAGAAAGTTTGGAAATCCAAAGCGGTGACACTGTTGTTGATTGCACACTAAATAGTGGAGGACACAGTGAATATATTTTGGAACACCATAAGAAAGCTAATGTAATCGGTATTGATGCGGATAGTGATGCAATCAAGAAAGCTAAAGTGAGACTTGCGAAATTTGGAGACAGAGTGCAGATATTCAAATCAAACTTTAGGAATCTAGATAAGGTCTTGGATAAAGCAAAAATGAAGGAAGTGGATGGCTTTATGTTCGACCTTGGCTGGAGTTCTGATCAGATCGAAGTGTCAGGAAGAGGGTTTACATTCCAAAAGGATGAACCGCTCCAAATGGCTTACGATTCTGATGAAAAAGAAGTTACAGCAGAGACAGTGGTCAATGAATGGTCAGAAGAAACGCTGCGAGACATTCTCAAAGGTTTTGGAGAAGAACAATTCTCGGGACGAATCGCACGAGCAATAGTCGAAGCGAGAGAGGTAGAACCAATTAAAACTACAGTGCAGCTTCGAGAGATTGTTTGGAACGCAGTTCCAGGATTCACTCGAAACAAAAAGATTCATCCAGCAACCAAAACATTCCAGTCAATCCGAATAGCGGTCAATGATGAATTTGGGGCACTCCAAGAAGGGCTGAAGAAAGCATTCGAAAGGGTAAAGGTAGGAAGAAGAATCGCAGTCATATCATTCCATAGCCTTGAAGACAGAATAGTAAAACATTGGGCAAAGGGATTGGTAAGTGAAGAAAAAGCAATTCTCATAAACAAGAAGCCAATAATTGCAGGAGAAGAAGAGCTTAAAGAAAATCCACGAGCACGAAGTGCAAAACTTAGAATCATTCAAAAAACAAGTAATTAATAATTAAAAAAGTACATTTCATATGACAAAGATGCCAACACAATTCAAATATCAAAAGCAGATCTGGGCCCTCGGCGGAATTCTTGGCGTACTTGTATTTACATATATTGGACTTGTTGGAAGCACTGTCTACAACACACTCGAAAGACAGAGAGGAGAAAAGGAAATTAGTGAGGTCACAAGCAAGCTTAGTGAAATGGAATTTTCATACCTAAATATTAAAGCCAAAATTAATCCAGAACTTGCTCGATCACTCGGATTCGTCGATGCAGACAATGTGATCGTTGCAAAGGCAGGGCTCAGCCAGACTGCATTCGTAAGCAAAGACAGAATTTAATCCCGTTCGAAATCCCACAGTTATTCGAAGCTAACATATTAAAATAAAGCAAAAACAATGATAAACTGTTTACATTCACATATACTACGGAAGTGCTTAGTTTCAGCACAAGATAAGCTAGAAAGTAACGATTTATAATTATTAAATAATATACTGGGAGGCGATAAGCGCTTCCTATTTCGAACAGGATGAACAAAGACAGTATAAAAAGACTAAGAGTGCTATCAATATGTATAGTGTTGGTAGCATTTATTTTTTTTATAAAGCTCTATTTTCTCCAGGTCTTACACCATGATGACTTTGTGGAGATTGCTGACAACCAATATGTCAAAAAAAGTGGTGGAATATTTTCTCGTGGCACCATTTTCTTTGAAGATAAAGATGGTGGACTTGTGTCTGCAGGAACTTTGAAAATTGGATATATTCTCGCAATCAATCCAACAATTCTCAAAGACAAGGAACAGGTTTTGGAAAAGATCTCAAGTATCACCGATATCGATTCTGAAGATTTTTTGGCAAAGGCTTCAAAATCAACTGACCCATACGAAGAGATTACAAAAAAAATTCCAGAAGACAAAGCGATAGCGATCCAAAATTTGAAAATTCCAGGAGTTTATCTCTACAAAGAACAGTGGAGATTTTACCCGGGAGGCAAAACTGCAGCAAACGTACTAGGATTTTTGGGCTTCAAAGGTGATGAATATGCGGGACGTTATGGACTCGAAAAGTTCTACGACAAGGTTCTCGAGCGAAACAAAGACGATGTATATGCCAACTTTTTCGTAGAAATATTTCGTAACTGGCAAAAGACTGTTTCAAAGGATGATTCATTCGAAGGAGATATTGTGGCGACGATCGAGCCATCTGTTCAGGCAACACTTGAAGACACTTTGGCTAAAGTGCAGACGCAGTATAGTTCGGTAGAAACTGGTGGTATCATTATGAACCCAAAGACAGGTGAGATCTATGCGATGGCAGATGTTCCAACATTTGATCCAAATGATTTTAGCGGAGAAAAGGATGTATCGGTATTTGGTAATCCGCTTGTTGATAATGTGCGAGAAATGGGATCGATCATAAAACCACTTACGATTGCTGCCGGGATTGATGCCGGTGTGATCACTCCCACATCAACCTACAACGACATTGGATATGTCAAAGCAAACACAATGACGATCTGGAATCACGACAAAAAAGC
The DNA here is from genome assembly GCA_040389185.1 of Patescibacteria group bacterium. GTDB lineage: Bacteria > Patescibacteriota > Minisyncoccia > Phycocordibacterales > CAIRYW01 > JAQBQZ01. The sequence continues at coordinate 26,678 of JAZKAJ010000005.1, read as the reverse complement.
CCATGGTATTACATCAATGCAACAGGTCTTGAATGACTCTTTGAATGTGGGTGTGTCGTATGTCGTAAGCAAGCTCGGTAATAAACAATTTTCAGACTATATGGGCAAGTTTGGTCTCAAAGAAAAGACGGGGATTGATCTTCCAAACGAAGCTGCAAATATTGTAAGCAACCTCGATAGTCCGCGAGATGTTGAGTACTATACAGCATCATTCGGCCAAGGAATTGCCCTCACGGCAATCTCAACTATCCGTGCGTTGTCAGTAATAGCCAATGGTGGTACTCTAGTAACTCCTCATATTATCAAGAAGGTGAATTACAAAGGAGGATTCTTTAAAAACACCGATATTACAACAGGCCCTCGAGCAATCAAAGAGGAGACAAGCAAGGCGGTTACAAAGATGCTTGTAGAGGTGGTAGACACAGCTCTCATTCAAGGTAAGGGCAAGAACGATCACTACACAATCGCAGCAAAGACAGGAACAGCTCAGGTACCAAGTCCAAATGGAGGGTACTACAGTGACAAATACCTTCACTCATTCTTTGGATATTTCCCAGCTTATGATCCGAAGTTTATTGTCTTTCTTTACACTTATAATCCAAGAACTGACAATCTTTTTGCGGCAGATACACTCGCGTTACCATTCTTTGATCTCTCGAAATTTCTTATAAGCTATTATGAATTATCACCAGACAGATAATTTTGAGGACAAAATTATCTGTCTGGAAGTATTCAAGTAACAAGTTCCAAGTAGTCAAGTAAATACAAAACCAAATGAAAAACATATTAAAGAAAATCGTCATTAAGATTCTTACCATCGAGGCAAAACTTGTTCTCAAAAAGTACAAGCCAAAGATTGTGGCGGTGACAGGAAGTGTAGGTAAAACTTCGACAAAGGATGCAATATATACCGCACTCTCTCCTTTTTTCTTTGTTCGAAAAAGTGCCAAAAGTTTCAATAGTGATATCGGAATCCCTCTTACAATTCTTGGACTCCCAAATGCCTGGAGTGATCATAAGCTTTGGTTTAAAAATATGTACGATGCGTTTTGGCTTGTTGTATCAAAATCAAAGTACCCAGAATGGCTTGTGCTTGAGATTGGAGCAGATCATCCAGGAGAGATAGAGGAAGTAATGAAATGGATTCATCCCGATATTTCAGTTATTACTCGTATTGGAAGTGTACCGGTACACGTTGAATACTATCGATCAGTAGCCGAAGTCATCAAAGAAAAGTCATATCTCGCTCGAGGTCTAAAGCCCGAGGGGACTCTCATCTTGAATGCAGATGATAGCGATGTAATGGGATTCAAAGAATTCACAAGCGCAAAAGTGCTCACATTTAGCATCAAAGATAAGGCAGATGTTAAAGCAAGCTTCATTCAACCGATTTACAAAAATGAAAAGGTGAAAGGCATTGCCTTCAAAGTTGATATTCTGGGATCAAGTATCCCGGTCTCACTTGAAGATATTTATGGTAATCAGTTTGTCTATCCAGTACTCGCATCATTTGCAGTTATAAATGCATTGGGTCTCAGCCCTCTCAAAGCTGTTGAGTCTTTCGATTCATATGAATTTCCTCGAGGGCGAATGAATATAATTTCTGGAATTAATGATTCAGTCATTATCGATGATACCTATAACGCATCTCCCGTAGCGATGGAAGAAGGATTTAATGCAATAAAAGGATTGAATTGTACTAGCAAGAAGATCGCGATTGTAGGCGATATGCTTGAGCTCGGCAAGCTTTCTCAGGATGAACATCATAGGCTAGGACTTCTCGCAGCGGAGATATTTGATATCGTGGGACTTGTTGGAATCAGAGCCAAAGAAATGAAAGGTGCCCTTCTTGAAAATAAATTCAAAGAAGAAAATATTTTTGTATTTGAAAATTCAATCGATACAGGGGAGGCAATGAAAGATAAAATATCTGCAGGTGACATTGTGTATGTAAAAGGATCTCAAGGAATGAGACTTGAGAAAGTGGTAGAGAGAATAATGCTCGATCCAAAACAAAAGGAGAAACTACTTGTGAGACAGGTGCGACGCTTTTGTCATAACTTATATTTCCCTTCGTCCTTATAATCGTAGGAGTTAAAAATATGAACAATATACTTCAAGATGTCATTTGTGATGAGTGTGGATCAATAATGATATTAGATGATCCCGAATTTTTGAAATGTAACAGATGCGGACGAGAGATGTCTGTCGATGAAGTGAGGGGGATTGAGGAGAATCCTGGAGAACCAGAAGAATAAATGACGATGGATTGTCACCCGTATGGAGAGGCTAATTAATTAGCTTCTCCATACGGGTTTATGATTGACAGTCATAGATTTAAATGTATAATTTTTTGGATTGCACAAACAAAACTCTCTCTTATGAACAAACTTCAAGTAAACGGTAGTCCAGTGTTGGCACGGTATCTCCCTTATGAAGGGAAAGGCAGTATCCTTCAGCTTTATATTCAGCCAGCAGCGGCCGCACCTGCTCTTCACTGCCTCATCTATCAATCTCTCAAGCGTTGGGACCGGTTTAAGGACGGGGGACTGATGGAGGCTCCAGAGCTGGAAATGCGGGATGATACATTCCCTGGTCTGTATTTTTCGGAGATTCGGATCTTGGGATGGAGTGTCTTATATTTGGTAGATCATCTTCGCCAGCACGGATTCGCCGTCATTGAGGATGCTCCTTAATTTGAGTTGAGATTTCGCTCTTTCCTTTGTCGCTGCTAATGCCCCAGGTGTTAGCAGTTTTTTTATTTTTTCTTTACAAGTATTTGAATATCACCTTTAATTTTGTCGAGCTCGTCTTTTTTGATCCCGACTAGTTTTAATCCTGCAATTGAAAGTAAGAAAAAAGGCACGAGTGGAATAGGAATTAGTGCGCCAAAAAGACCAAAAAATATCAGAATTACCCCAGCTATCTTTTTAAAGAATTTTTTTATTCCATCGGTAAATAATTTTCGAGTAAAGAGTTCAGTCTTCAAATTTCTAAGAATTTCTTTTATGATTTTTTGTAGTTGCTTAAGTCTCATGGGGATATAAGGATATCAGATTTAATGCTACTTGTAGAATTAATTTAATGAAATATGTTTTTTTTCCAAATAAAAAATACCGTTGTTAAACGGTATTTCATTCCTCAATCAACTGAGTCAAATGGAGGACAGCAAGTCTGTCATCTTTCTCGAGCCATGAGATGGCAATCCTGTATGCAAAATGATCGTTTTCGAAGATTCCTGCATAAAGTGCCTCAATCCCAGGGCCGCTGGTCTGAAAAGAGACTGGTTGTTGTTGACGTGGACAAAACCCTAAAGCACGCATGCATCCGTGGATAACGGCAGGAATCTCACATGCCGGATAAACATAGTTGAATGCAATTGTTTCATTCAACACGCTCTCCAAGTTTGGTGCTGGTGTTGGTGGTGTCTTGAGAATTCGGGTGTTTGTGACGCCCGGACATTGCGAAAGAGCTTCTGATAATTGTGTTTCCATGGCTGGAGGAATTATACCTATTTCTCTCTTTATGGCAATCAAAATCAATGCCCAATTTACTTTTGATTTTTAATAAAAAATCCCCACATTGCAAAGCAATTCGGGGGTTAAGTGAAATCAGGATTTTACTCCTAGACCGCGGGGCCAAAAATCATTGCCAAGGCAGCGTCAGGACTGCATTCAGTATAATTAACTTTGCCTGTGGCTTCGAGGGCTGCGTGGAGCACCTCTATGTCACTCAGAGGTTGATGGGGGGACTCTTTTGTGACGAATTCGTCATGATGATTGAGGACAATCCATCCCTTTTGGTGCTCAGCGTAGAACTTGACGATTTGGGCTCGCGCCTCGGATGTGAAGATTTTCATGGGTGTACAATAAGAATTAATTTATACTATTTGTATTATATATTGTCAATAAATCTTTGATTTCGTGTAAAAAAATGTTATTGTATTTGAGTTAATTGGCGGCCCCATCGTCTAACGGTTAGGACGAAGCGTTCTCAATGCTTAAATCGGAGTTCGATTCTCCGTGGGGTCATACGAGCAAAAAGCACACAAACTGCTTTGTGAGCGAGCGAGGATGACGGTCGCAGTTTTGTCGCTTTGCGACAAACGAGACGGGGTCGAGAGTACTTAGTAGAATTTGAGCGAAGCGAAAAATTATACTTAGTAACTCGTGACCATGATTTAGAACTAGTGCGAGTAACTTATGTCTGATTTAACACCACAAGATCCAATCACTACAGCAATAAAAGAATCAGCAAAAATTGCTGAGAAGTTTTTAGGACAGTTGGTTAATCCTGCGCTTGAAGAAGGTGGTGGAATGCTTTCTGATACAGTAAAATTTTGGAGATTCAAAAATCAAATAAATCTAGTTTTAAAAGCAAAATCCTTTTTAGAAAATAAAGGAATTACTCCTAATAAGGTTTTACCGAAAACATTACTACCTATAATTGAAAACGGTTCCCTTGAAGAAGATGAGGGTATGAAAGACCGTTGGTCTGCAATGCTAGCAAACGCAGCAGATCCGAATTCAAACTCGATTATTAGGCCCGGTTATCCAGATATACTCAAGCAATTATCACCACTTGAAATTAAAATATTGGACACCTTTTATGACCAAGTTAAAGATAAACCAAAGGATGAACAAGATAAAACTGGGATAATTAAAGAAAAAGTTATTAAGTTTGCTGGCGTTTCTGGTGATGAATATGATATTCTGGTGGGTAATTTATTTAGATTGGGATTGTGTCAAACACCCTCCTCTAAAGGTGGCACTACAATTGGAAATTATCCTTTAGTGTTAAGAACCTATGATTTTATAGAGCTTACACCAATGGGTATTGATTTTATTAAAGCTTGTAGATATTAAATTTACTTACACACGAGAAGGGTCGTTGTGATATTAAATCTATGAACCCTCTCCACTCCCAAATCTCTCACCTCCTCAACAAACAAATAACTAACTTCACCCTAAAAGGAAAAGGTTTTTGTGGTATCCTAAAAGAGTTAAAAATAACTCATATGGATATTAAAGAATTAATTCAATAATTTATGATAATCAAACATTTAAAAAATTTACCTGAAGATAAGGTTGTTAATTGGGGTAATGGAAAGTCATCTAGATTTTTAACAAAGTCTGATAACTTACCTTTTAGTGTTACTAAGACAATTGTGAATAAAGGAACTACTTCAAAACTTCAGTATTTGAATCATGTAGAAGCTTGTTATTGTATATCGGGAAAAGGGTCGGTGAGATCAAAAGGCGAGTCTTATGAAATCGTACCTGATACACTTTATATACCCGAAAACGATGAACATGAATTATCGGCAAGTGATGAAGAAGATTTGGTTTTGATGTGTGTATTTTTTCCAGCATTGAATGGAGACGAAAGACACAAACTCTCAGAAGATGGATATTCTACATATCAAATTGAATAATTGAAAAATAACGCATGAGAAGGTCCATTATGATAGTATAAAAACAATCGAATAAGTCTTACTGGGCAATGAACTGAAAGGCTCTATTACGAGAAGGCTCACAATATGAAAAAACAGCCAGAATATTCGGGCTGTTTTTTCATATTGTGACCCCAAGCAAGTCTGGGGGGACTTGTGCCGGAGAATCGAATACTGAAACTATAAGTTTCGAGCTTCTTCATTTATAAAAAATATTTGAACCTCTGTATTTGTGATATCATTTAATATATGAATTCAAAAGAACCTGATTATCAAAAAATACTCGACTTTATGACAGTTTCTGGTGAAAGACTCGTAAAACGAGCTGGAAATATAGCTGATATTGGTATAACTAAAAAAGATTTAACCGAGGAGGATCTGTTGATTGAGAGAGGTCTAAAGGAAATTATTGTAACTTTTGGTAATGATCATTGTGTTTATGCTGAAGAGGAAAATGATATGTTTAAAAAAAGTAAGCATATTTGGGTGATTGATCCAATCAGTGGTACACACACATTTATTAATGGACAAAAACATTACGGAATAGTTGTTGCTCACATTGTTGATAGTAAAACAGTGTTTTCTGCTGTTTACGATCCGTCAGAAAAGGAAATGTTTACCGCTTATGAAGGCAGAGGTGCTTTCTTGAATAGTGAGAAGATTAATGTTGGAACTAATCAAAATAAATTAATTTTTCTTCAATCACAGGCTTGGAAGGGTGGCGAAAAAATAACTAAAGTGGAAGAACTGATAAGGAATTTTGAGGTTATAAGACAGAATTTTTCTTTTGCTATTAATTATTGTTGGGTAGCTTGCGGAAGAGTGGATGGTATTATTTCTTTTACAAAAGATAGTTTTCCTGAGTTTGCTGGAGGCTTTATCATTCAAGAAGCAGGGGGAATTTTTACAAATTTTAATAATCAAGAAATAAATCATGAAGATAGAATGTTTATAGGGGGGAATCCCAAGATTCATGAACAGTTATTTAACTTATTAAAGTAAATATAAAAGATTATAAATCCCAATGAATCCTCTCCACTCCCAAATCTCTCACCTCCTCAACAAAGAAATCACGTCACTCACCCTCAAAGGAAAGGGCTCTGTTAATAATGCCTACTATATTGAAACCTCAGATGGAGGAAAATATATCGTAAAACAAGAACGAGATATAAAAGAATTCGAACCGGAAAATGATTTGATGAAAGAGGCGAAAATCATTGAATTTTTGTATGACAACAATCTCGGAGTATCAATACCAAAAGTCATTTTCAAATCTGATTCACCACAAATGTATTGTTATGAATATATCGAAGGGGAGATGCTTATTCAGGTTTGGCCAACTCTTTCGGAAGAAGAGAGAATTTCAGTATGTGAAAACTTGGGAATATTTCATGCTCGAATAGGGAAAGCTATTACTAAATCCGAAGCACAAACACTCGGTATGAAGATTGATGATTCGACAGGACTCCATCCAGAAGTAGAAAAGGAATATTTGATACTACTTGAGGATAGTGAGGTTCCAGAAGAATACAAATCACTTGCAAAGCATACCAAAGAAATTTTTGATACAACACTCGAGGATGTCATATTTCAGTGCGTCCACAATGATGCTCATCATGAGAATATTTTAATTAAAGATAAAAGAATTTCTGGAATAATAGATTTTGGGAATACTGAGTACGGGGAAGTGGCGAGAGAATTTTCAAGATACATTCGAGACTTCCCAGATCATTTTGAATATATAGTTCTCTCATATGAAAAAGAATCGGGTAACACGCTTTTAAGAAAAAGACTCATAAGTAATGCATTTTTGTCAGGTTTTGCAGAAATCATTGAAGATTACAAGAAAGGGAACTTGAATCGAGAAAAGGCTGAAAAAATGGTTGAGAAATACAAGAAGTTGTTAAAGAATGTGAGCAATTTATAACTTGAGGAATCTGTGATAAAATTTATTTATGTTCAAAGGTCCTGAAGAACTTAATCCATATCAAGCACCTAAATATAACCAGGAACAGAGGTTGCCTGTCGAGTCTATTGAGACTGTACGATCAAGGCTCGCTGAAATACAAACTATTGCAGGTGAATTAACCAGGGTAGAATTATTGAAAAGAATAGAAGATACATTGAAAGATTGTGGAAGAGAAGATATTGCAATACTCGGACCATTAGGGTTTGTTGTTTTTGCGGCGTATCATGGTTTAAAGAAAGATGGGAACCTCACTATGGAGTTTGTGTCTAAGGAAGATGCAAAGAAACCTATAAAGATAGTTTTTGCTGCCCATGCTGATGGGAGATATATGGGTAGAGTTATTGAGTGATTGTAATATCCCACCACCTCCTTCGTCTTCAAAGATATATGAAAAAATATACAACCATTTTGGCTTTGTCATTATTCGCTTTTATTGGGGTTTCTAATGCTTTTGCAGGAGGTGGGTTTGAACCTCAGCAGTTTAACCCTGATGGAACTCTGAAGACTACTACATATGTAAATGGTGTGGCTACGACTACTCCTGTTAGCTATTCTGACGCTGTAAATAATACAGGTCAGACAGCATCAGCTGGGAATGCCTTGAGTGTGTTTACAACACCGACAGGAATTACAATTTCACTCCTTGTCTTGCTTGTACTTATTGGACTCATCTATCTATCTTATAAACAGAGTGCGCCGAAAAACTACTAAATTTCAGCTTTGACCAATTTTAATTGGGGTATATAATTAACTATAAGTCAAAAGGACTTATGCTTAATTTATAAATTTAATAAAATATTATGGGAGAAAAATTCACTTTTAGTGATGAGGGGATGAGAATAGAGGGTGGGGAACATGATGGTAAAACTGTTAAATGGCAAGACTCAGATTTAACGTTTAGTCTTGCTCCTGAAAGTAGTCCTGCAAAAGATGTGCTTAAAACAAGTGCTTTGATACGAAATCAGGTTCCACCACCGCACCCAAGTCGAGCAGAAAAAGACGAACAAGAACAACAATAATAATCAATAAAATAAACCAGGGATAGTCCTGGTTTATTTTTTTGTTACGATTTTGTGCTAGTATGGATGGAACCTGTCCCGTTCGAGATCATCCAGTTAAGTAATTATGCTTAAGGTGATTATCTCGAAATGCGGAATGATTCATATTATATATTCATAGACTACGGAAGCGCTTTAGCAAGAAATATAATATTTATATACATAATTACGTATTTAATAATTAATACCGATAGCAAGTGTGTCAAAAGCGCTTCCTATCTCAAACGGGATGACAAATCAAAACCCAAAACATACTCCAAAAGTACACCGAAAAGGCCTAAGCCAGCGGGGTATCTTTATCCAAAAAGAACGAGACCAGGTCAAAAGAGAAGAGAAAAAGGTGGTCAAAGAGACTTCTTGGGGCAAAGAGGCAAAATGGTATGACAAAATGCTCGAAGAAAATACTGACACCTATCAGTCTAAAGTGATACTCCCAAATATTGTTCGAATACTCGATCCAAAGCCAGGAGAGGTTGTGGTAGAGCTTGGATGTGGGCAAGGGTTCTTCTCACGGGTGATTGCAAAATCTGGCGCAAAAGTAATCGGTATTGATATTGGCAAAGAGCTTGTTGAAATCGCGGAAGAACGTGCAAGTAAAGATGGATTAACGGGCAAGAATATATCTTTCTATACTGCTTCAGCGGACAATGCAAAAGTGGTAGTATCACGATCTGCGGATGCGGTTATTATTATTCTCGCGCTCCAAAATATGAAAAATCTTGCAGGTGTGGTTAGTGAAATAAAACGAATATTAAAACTTGATGGCCGAGCGATATTGGTATTGAATCACCCAGCATTCCGTGTGATCAAAAATTCTGATTGGGGATTCGACGAAGAAACGAAAACTCAGTATCGAAAGGTTTCAAAATATCTTTCTCAATTTGAAGTTGATATTGATATGCACCCAGGAGACAAAAAGATAAATACGACTACTCGGTCATTTCATCGATCACTCCAAGATTATATGAAAGCGTTTGCAAAAGAAGGTCTCGCAATTGTTCGAATCGAAGAATGGATATCTCACAAAGAAAGTCAGAAAGGTCCACGACAAGTGGCTGAAGATGTTGCACGAAAGGAAATTCCAATGTTTATGTGTTTTGAGTTGAAAAGTCTAAAGTCTTAAAGTTAAAAGTTTGGAATAAAAAGCGGGGGAATCATTTCTGATCCCCCTCACGTCATCACACTAATTTATTCTTGCGCAAGCTCACGTTGCAGTTCCTCTCGCGCCCGAGCTAAGGTTCTCTCCTCGTAATCCGTCATCCAGTCCACAAGTTTCATTCCTTTGACCCGGCGATAGAGGATGATGGAGGTGGTGCGAGTGTCGTATGACAGCGCAAATGCCACCTTGTCCGAGAGATTGCCGAATGCTTGAAGAATGTCTCCGAGACATTTACCCCTGAAGCGTATGGCAGATGATTTCATTTTATGATACCAGGGCATAGCTTTCCATTCTTTAACCATTGGACCACAAATGATAAAGAGTCGAAGTCTCCATGGTTCTGGTTGAACCTCCTCTGCAATCACTTCTCCATTTGAGTCAAGGAAAAAGACCACTTCACCATGACCGTCAGCGTTCCTGCAAGGGACTCTGAGAATGATTTCCTCGGTCAGTCGTGAGACAAAGGTCTGAGAGAGAAAAAGATCAACCGCTTGCAAGGGTATTTCTTTGCCGCTCCTGATTATGTGAGCGAGTACTTTGTCTCGGATTACTTGTCGGATGAAAGGGAATTGGTCTAGTACAACTGAAATCCGGATTTGATTCCTTCTTGTTGTTTGGTTAGGCATACCTTCTCTGAGGATGTCTTCTTGTGTTTTGGCTTTGTTGTCAGGGTTCATCTTGTCTTTCTGAGTCATTCGGACTACCATTACTGAAAGGGATATGTCAGCGTCACGCTGGGTATCTCCAAACACTCTTTATGAGGAACTCGCGTCACGCAAGTAATACAATGTGTTAACGAACAACTTAAACGTAGTAAACCATAAAATTAACAAATAACAAGTCGCAGCACCTTTGGATGCTGCGGCTTGTTTTCTCTTTACACTTTAAAATAGACTCTCTACCACCTCCTTCACATCATTACCATCTGCATTTCCTTTAAATTCTTTCATCACCGCTCCTGTGAGGATTCCCACTTTCGCTTTGTCTGTGATACCAAGTTCCGCTTTCTTTGCTTCTGCCACTTTCTTGATATCTTCTTTGCTTGCGCCTTTTGGAATGAGAGTTTCAATGATCATGAGTTCTGCCATTTCGCTATCTGCGAGTTCTGGACGGCCTCCTTTTTGGAATTGGTCGATGCTATCTTTTCGCTGCTTTGCAAGTCTCTTCAAGACCACAAGACATTCTTCATCTGTGAGTGTATCTTGAGGAGTCTTGCCTTTTGACATCACTTCAGTTGTAAATGCTGCTGAAATGCCTCGGTAGACATTGAGTGCTACAGCGTCTTTGGCGATCATTGATTCCTTTATTTTGGCTTTGATTTGGTCGTTCATTGTGATTTTGCTTATTATTTAATTATTTTGATTATAGCATATTTTATCCTATACTTAGCCCATGGAAACAACATCTCTATTTCTCATAATTATTGTTATTTTAATAATCGTCAACATTATCGTTGTTGTTTTGAACAGTAAAAAGAAGCCAAAGGATGATAATCATCTCGGATTCAAGCTCCTCCTCGAACAAATGAACACACTCTCAAAGGTGGTAGATGAGAAGATGAGTGACTCTAATTCAAAGATGCAGGATACAATGAGAAATCAGTTCAGTGAGAGTGCAAAGATCATCAAAGAGGTGACTCAGGGTCTGACAAAGCTCGATGAGACCAACAGGCAAGTGGTATCGTTTACTGATCAGCTTCAGAGTCTTCAGGATATTTTGAAGAATCCAAAACAGCGAGGGATTTTGGGTGAGTATTATCTCGAAACGCTTCTTAAGAATGTCTTGCCACCTGGATCATATGAAATGCAGTTCAAACTTGGCAAGGACGAAGAAGGACGAGATCTCATTCCTGATGCTATAGTGCGTGTGAAAGATAAGATTATTCCAATCGACTCAAAATTCAGTCTCGAAAACTACAACAGAATTATCGAGGAGAAAAACGAGGCAGAAAAAGAAAAGCTTGAGAAGCTTTTTGTGAACGATCTCAAAAATAGAATTGTTGAAACGTCTAAATATATTCAACCGTCTAAGGGGACTATGGATTTCGCAATGATGTTCATTCCACATGAATCAATCTATTACGACCTTATCATTAACAAGATTGGGGCATTAAAGGACGACAATGAAAACCTGATTCAACGAGCAGCGAGTAAATACAAAGTAATCATCGTCTCTCCAACATCGTTCTTGGCATACCTCCAGACAATCCTCCAGGGTCTCAAAGCAATGCAAATCGAAGAACAAGCGAAAGATATCATTAAGAGAGTGGGAGAGCTTGTAATGCATCTCAAGAAGTACGGCGAGGTTCATGAGAAGCTTGGAGCAAGCATTGGTACGGTAGTGAATCATTTCAACAGTTCATCAAAAGAATTCAAAAAGATCGATAAGGACGTGATCCGAATTACAGAAAAAGAAGAGGCTATAGGATTTGAAATGGAAATGCTCGAGAAGCCGGAGGAGAATGAATAAAATGAAGATCCTATTCGTCTGTAAAAGAAACGAATTCCGTTCACCTATTGCTGAAGCGATAGCTTCGAAAATACTAGGCAAAGGAAATGTCTGTTCTGCAGGTACTAATACAAGAGCTTCAAATGATAATGAAGCACAAAGGCTTTTGGATAGGGAACATCAAGTAGTTTATTGTAAATTTATGCAAGATCAGGGTCATGAAGGGTTTGGAGAATATCGACCAAGAAAAGTCACGGAAGAGATGGTTGATTCAGCAGATGTTGTGGTTGATATGGCAGAGCCAGAGTATGAACTAGGTTTTATAAAAAACAGTACAAAGACTGTTCACTGGGAGATAGAGAATCCCCGTTTCAAAGAAATGGGTTTTGATGAGGGTTATAAAAAAGTGGGAGAAATATATAATATTTTAGAAAAGAAAATTAAAGATCTCATAAATGCAAAATCAACAACCTAAAATTCTTTTTATCTGTAGAGGTAATATGTTTAGATCTCAGATGGCAGAAGCTATCGCGGCCAAAATTATTGGTAAAGAAAATGTGAAATCTGCTGGGACTTATTGTGGAGTTTTGGGTGAGCCTGAGGGACTAGTGCTTAAGGATCTATCTACAATATTTAAAACTGGATACGAACATGATGACTTTCTCTTGTTTATAAAAGAAAAGGGTTATGACATTGGGGAAAATAAAACCAAAAAAGTGACGTCGGATATGGTTGATTGGGCAGATATTGTCATAGATATGGCTGAGGATCCTTATGATTTGGAATGGCTCAAAAACTCTAAAAAGGTCACTCATTGGGAGCTACCGAATGATACAGGTAAATGTGCTGAAAACTATGAAAAAGAGATAGTTGATATTGAGAAACTTGTCCATTCTCATGATTCTATAAAAGCCCTATAAAAACTTGCATTTTTCCTGATTATTTCGTATTATACTGTCTATGCCAACAAAAACAGCAAAAACAACTGAAAAAACAGCAGAATCTACTGAATTTGCAGTCATCGCAACAGGTGGCAAGCAGTACAAGGTTTCTGTTGGTGAATCTATCAAAATCGAGAAAATCATTGGGGATTACAAGGAAGGTGACAAAATCATTTTCGACAAAGTTCTCCTCGTAGATGATGGCTCAAATACAAGTATCGGCTCTCCTTATATTGATGGAGCGAAGGTAGAAGCAACTCTCGAAGAGATCGGACGACACGCAAAGGTGACTATCATCAAATACAAACAGAAGAGTAGATACTTTAAGAAAAACGGACACCGACAGCCATTCTTTAAGGTAAAGGTTACAGCAATCAAATAAACAAGAATTTTAAATAAAAAGCACCGCGGCAAAGCCGCGGTGCTTTTTCTTGCCTCACCTCACATTACTCATAGCTCATCACTTTTGGTTGTCCACAATCTTCCCACAGGCTTATCCATCGTGCAAGGGTTGTCATTTTCTCTTGTGTGCTAAAATAATCCTATGCAACAAAAGACTCAAAAAAACATGCGGATCCCGCCGCAGCATCTCGAAAGTGAGATGGCGCTTCTCGGAGGAATTTTACGATCTGCTGACGCGATTTATGAAGTGACAGATGTTGTCACGATCGATACATTCTATGCCGACAAGCATAAAGCGATATTCGAAACGATGCTCGAGCTCAACAGTCGTGGTGAGCCGATCGATATTGTGACAATGTCAGGTAAGCTTGCAGACAAATCTCTTCTTGAAAAGATCGGGGGACGAACATATCTCGGAGAACTCATCTCAAGTATTCCTCCTGCGTCAAATATTCGACATTATGCAGAACTCGTCAAAAAGAAACATACACTAAGACGACTCATCTCTTCTGCGGAACATATAAGCGAGCTTGGATATGATGAGAATCGTGACACCGATGAACTTCTCGACATTGCAGAAAAAGAGATCTTTGATATCAGCAACTCTTCAAACGTTGCGCGATTTATTCCTGTGGGGGCAACTCTCGATGAAGCGTGGGATAGACTTGAAAGACTTCATCAATCAAAAGACGAACTCCGTGGAGTGCCAACCGGGTTTAAAGATCTTGATGCAATGCTTTCAGGATTCCAAAAGTCCGACCTCATCATTCTCGCCGCACGACCTTCGATGGGTAAAACAGCACTCGCACTCGACATTGCGAGACAGGCTGCTCTCAATCACGGAATCTCTGTTGGTATATTTTCTTTGGAAATGAGTTCTCAGCAGCTCGTTGACCGTATGCTCTCTGCGGATTCACAGGTGAATGCATGGAAACTTCGAACAGGAAAGCTTTCTATTGAGCAAGACTTTGAAAAACTTCGACACTCTATCGACAGACTTTCAAAGGCTCCGATCTATATTGATGATCAACCAGGAAACAATATTCTAAAGATGCGATCTGTTGCAAGAAAGCTCAAGATTGAAAAAGGTCTTGGAATGATCGTGGTGGACTACCTCCAGCTCATTACACCAACTGGAAGCAAGAACAATGACAACGTGGTGCAACAGGTGACAGAGATCTCTCGTGCACTCAAACAACTCGCGCGAGAACTTGAAGTACCTGTGCTTGCGCTCTCACAGCTATCCCGAGATGTTGAAAAGCGAGGAGGATCTGGACGACCAAAACTATCTGACCTTCGAGACTCAGGATCAATTGAGCAGGATGCCGATGTGGTGATGTTTATTCACCGTGAAGACAAATATCGTGAGGATTCTGATAGACAGAACATTGCACAGATTCATATCGACAAACACAGAAACGGACCGGTAGGATCAATTGAGCTCTACTTTGACGGTGAGAAGACAACATTTCTTTCTGTGGATAAATCTAATGTTGCTAGTGATGGATTCTAATCAGAGCGGTCATGAATCCCGTTCGAAATCCTTCAGTTAAACAAAGTAACATATTAAAATAAAGTAAAAACAATGATAATCAGTTTATATTCACATATGCTACGGAAGTGCTTAGTGTTAGTCACACCTAAACGAGAGAGTAACCACTGTAATTTATTAAATAATATATTAGGATTGCTAAAGCCTCTCCTATTTCGAACGGGATGAATGATTCATTTGAAAAATTAAAAGAAATATTCGGACATTTTCCAGGAATAGGACCTCGACAAGCGGAGAGGTTTGCATATTTTCTATTAGGACGAGACAACGGATATATTGAGGAACTCAAGGGACTCCTTTCAACTCTCAAAAAAGATGTGATTCAGTGCAGCGAATGCATGCGATATTTTGCAAAGAAGAATAACATTGCTCTCTGCTCGATCTGCTCGGACCCAAACCGAAATACTGAGGTGTTAATGCTTGTTGCAAAAGATAATGACCTCATCACTGTAGAAAAAAGTGGAGCATTCAATGGGCGGTATTTTGTACTCGGTGGACTTATCCCGATTCTTGAAAAAGTGGTAGAAAAAAGAATTAGACTCTCACAGCTTAAAAGTCTCATAGCAAGAAATATCCAGATCAAAGAAGTTATACTTGCGCTCTCTGCAACTCATGAAGGAGAAAACACGGGAGACATAGTAGAGAGGGTGATCAAAGAAATAAATCCCCAGATCAAAGTTTCTCGTCTTGGTCGAGGACTCTCAACTGGGCTTGAGATCGAGTATTCTGACAGCGATACGATCAAAGAGGCTTTGAATAATAAAAAGTAGAAAAATATTTAATCTCAGAATATTCTTCTGTCAACATAGAAATTATACTTAATTTTGGTATTATATACGGAATATGAAAGCTGTTATATTAGCTGCAGGTAAGGGGACTCGAATGAGAGAGCTCTCAATAGATACTCCGAAACCACTTCTTAAAGTGCGAGGCAAAACTTTGCTTCAACACAAGATTGAGATGCTTCCTGAAAATGTAGATGAGGTGATTATTGTTGTCGGCTACCTTAAAGATAAGATTACAACAGAGCTTGGAGATATGTGTGAAGGAAGAAAAATCACCTATGTAATGCAGGATGAGCTTCTTGGTACTGCACATTCACTTTGGATGGCAAAAGAATACCTCAAAAATGAAGAACGGTTTCTCGTAATGATGGGAGATGATATTTACTCAAAACGAGATATGGCAGAGTGTCTGAAATATGATAACTCAATTCTTGTTACTGTCACTGACTCGCTCAAAGGAAAAGCGAAAGTTATTTTTGATGGCGAGGGACATATTACTGATATTATAGAAAAATACGAAATAGATGAAGCGGGATTCGTATGTACGGGCATGTATTCAATATCTCCCAAAATTTTTGATTATGAAATGGTGAAGCTTCCTAATGGAGAATATGGTTTGCCGCAAACAATTCTTGCCATGAAAGATGATGTGAATATCAAGGCGGTGGAGGCATCATTTTGGATCCAGATTACAGCTCCGGAGGATCTTACTATTGCTGAGAATCATCTCGCATTATAAGACCTCGGCACTCATGAAAAGAGTGTGCAAGATTTTCATTCGCCTTACAGGTTCCCCAAATTTCGTCGTATTTTCTCGACATGATTCTCCAACGTATATCTAATACGTCTGCGAATCCTGTCTCAAAAATACTTAGAAATTTGGGGAATGCTGAGGTCTTATTTAAAAATAGAAACGAAAATCGGG
>JAZKAJ010000005.1:0-9977 GCA_040389185.1 Patescibacteria group bacterium | reverse complement strand
CCCCCCCCGACTGAAATTCATCTCCGCACCAGTGACACCAGCAATCCACTACAGCCCCAACAAGAGCTGAACAGGTAGGCGAAAGCTTAAATAGCCTCCTGTTAATTGCGTACATCAAATTCTGGTGCGGAGTTCGAGACTCTCTCGAAAAGGTTCAATAACGCATTTTATAATAACCTTAAAACTAATAAGTGTCAAGTGTTTAAATTTAAATAAAATAGCTGGCTTGCTCTTCACAAGTCCAGCTGAAATTGGGTGCTTCGCGTCGGTCGGGATGTCCAACTATGGCAGGGCAGAACCAGTACCCTTTATCCTTATCCTTCACGACACGAAGCAAATACGAGTCCCGTGTCGGGATTAATCGTTGATTTAAGATTACGAGGACGGCGAAGGTCCAAGGGTTCTCATCACAGTCGTCGCTGACTGCACAACAATGCTCCCGACACGGGGGAATTCTAAAAATAACAAGTGTCCTGCATCAGGTGCCACTACAGCGAACCCCCCCCTATTTTCGATCCAGAGGAAGTTTGCTCTTCGGGCCCCATGGCTTGAAGGCATGCACACTGATGCAGGACATTGTCCAGGATTCATGTCCCGGAAATTCATTATTAATATATCTTTAAAATAGAATTAGTCAAATCAGTCCTTGATTTCAAACCCAGCATCTTGAATCTGCTTTCTGAGTTCGTCTGCTTTTATCCAATCTTTATTTTCTCGAGCGAGTTTTCGTTCTTCAATTAATTTTTGAACAACTTCAGGGATCTCTTTATTTTCTTTTATGACAGAGCCAAGCATGAGGCCGAGCACTTTATCGAAGTCTGTAAGTGTGGCTTTTTTGTCCGCATTATTTATCTCAGTATCTTTGACAAGCTCCCAGGTTATGGCGAGTGCTTTTGGAGTATCGAGATCATTATTTATAGCTTCAATAAATCTCACTTTGTATTCAGTATTTATTGTACCGTGTCCATCACCAAGAGAATTGAGATGTGCTTGGAGTTTTTCATATGCAACTTGAGCTGACTTGATTGCTTCGAGAGAATAATCTACTCGAGTTGAATATCGTGCAGTCAAAAGCCAATATCTGTAGGCGAGTGAGTGAATACCGTTTTTGCTCAAGGTTTCGAGTGTGAGGAAGTTGTCTCCTGATTTTGCCATCTTGTCTTCTCCGATTGTGATGTGTGCATTATGCATCCAGAAGTTGGCAAGATTGTGACCTGTTGCACATTCGGTCTGGGCAATCTCGTTATTATGGTGTACTGGGATATGATCAATGCCGCCTGTGTGAATATCAATTGGAGTGCCGAGATACTTTTCTACCATTGCAGAACATTCAATGTGCCAGCCTGGGAATCCGTTTCCAAATGGAGCTTCAAACCCCAGTCCTGTTCCATCTGCAAACTTCCATAACGCAAAGTCTCGATAGTTTTTCTTTTCAGTATTTGATTCGATTCGTCCATGAGTCTCGTCATCACCAATACCACCTAGTCGCCCGTAGTCCGAATCTTTTGTTGTATCGAAATAAATTCCATCTGTTGTTTTGTATGCAAAATCTTTATCGAGAAGTGTTTGAATCATTTCCTCATCTTCTTTGATATGATCACTTGCAAAAGGGAATGCGTTCGGAAGTTCAATGTTTAGTTTTTCGAGATCAGTTTTAAACGCTTCAAAATAAAAGTTGGCAACAGATCTCATGTTTTCGAGATTCATTTCTTTACCTTCTCGCTTCAAAGCTTTCACCATTTTGTCATCTCCATTGTCTGCGTCAGATGTTAGATGTCCCACATCAGTTATATTCATTATATGCTTCACATCGAATCCATTGTATTTGAGAACTCTCTTGAGTGTATCGGCAAATACATATGCACGGAGATTCCCGATGTGAGCATAGTTGTAGACTGTCGGACCACATGAATACATCTTGATCTCTTTTGGATCAATTGGGATGAATTCTTGTTTTTCTTTTCCTAATGTATTTTGAAGATAAATTTTATGTTGCATTTGAATTCTGTATTTTACTCATTACTTTCTACTTGTATCTCACTGCTGTTTAAAGCCACTTCTTAAAACTAAAGTATCCAAAGCATCCGAGTACTATGGCAAGCATTATAGCCATGATCATCTCAAAGTCATAAGGTCCACCAATAATGGGTGTGTGGTCACTTGGGATAGTAAATATTGCCGCACAGAGTGTGAGCGGGAATGTAATGAACGCCATCATAGTAAGACCTTTAATTGCTTCGTTTTGTTTTGTTGAAAGCAATGAGTCGTTGGTGTGACGAAGCTCTTCGAGGAGTTCTTTGTTGGCATGCATGCGTCTGTCTACTCTTTGGTATTCGCTTGCAATGTCGTGGATAAAGTATTCATATTTTTCTCCAAGAAACTCTTTGAACATTGTGTGGAGTGATGCAATAGCTTCTTTGTGGGGAACAAGTGCATGATTAAACCTCAGAATGTCCCTGTGGATTCTAGAGAGTTCAACGACCATTCGTTTTTCTTCACCTTTAAAAATAAAGTTCTCGGCTCTGTGAAGATCTTCTTTGATTTTCTCAACATCTTTGAGAAGTGAGTGATAAAGATGTTTGACAAGCTTATGGAATATGAATCCAGCATTTTCTGCTTCGCTCGCGTCTTCTTTTACTTCAAGAGATTTTGAAAAAGTATTGATGGCTCTCATTTCATCGTAATGCACGGTAATGAGATAGTTTTTCCCAATAATAAAATCTATTTCTTGTCTATGATCATCGTTCGATTTATTCTTTTTTTCTGTGAGAGTTGGGAAGTGGAGTACTATATAGACACAGTTTTCATACATTACCACTCGCTGTTTTGGAGTTGGAGAAAGAAGATCTTCAGCAGCAGTTACAGGTACATCGAATTCGTGAATTATTTTGTTGATCTCATCTTCACTTGGATTTTCGAGGTCGATCCATTTGTGACCTTTGTATTCATATTCTTTGATCATATAATAATATAGTATATCGTATTTAGTATGTAGTATCTAGTATAAAAACAAAAATGTATAAAGTATTATGTATGAGGTATTTAGGTATAGATTAAAATAAAAACATCACCGTGATTGGGTCGCGGTGATATTGTAGTTTTGTGCGGAACTTATTCCACATTCATCGGACTCAGGGCTTTCCCAAAGATTTTGATGTGGCTTTTAGTTCGCGCTGCAATGACTGGCACTGCAGCGAGAGCTTCTGCTTCGGTGTATCCACCGGGGCAATCCATACTGACGATGGCGTAACTGAGCAGGGTGGCGTTTGTCGAGTCTGATTTCATATTGGGATGGGTGCAGACTTGTATGGTTTGGTGCGAATTCACACAAAACTTCAAAGAACTGCACACTTTAAATTATAACATAAACTTATTTGTTCAATATAAATGTAGCACAATTCCAAGACTGAGGCGCATTTGCGGATAATGACAAATTTTGAGATAATCAGGAGATGAATCCCGTTCGAGATCCCTCAGTTAAGTAATCATGCTAAGGTGGTCATCTCGAAATGTGGAATGATTCATGTTATATATCCATAAACTACGGAAGCGCTCAAGTAAGAAAATATAATATTTATATATAAATTAAGACTTTACTAATTAATATCTATAGCAAGTGTGTCAAAAGCGCTTCCTATCTCAAACGGGATGAAAAATACACTTAAAAAATTAGGAGTCATTGGTGGGGTCACATTTGTGATCGCAGTATCTTTTTTTGCAGGACTCTTTGTTGATGCAACGAGTAAAACTTCCGTAAATATTGGAGGACTTGATACTAATCATCAGGATGTTGATATGAGTGCTTTTTGGAAAGCCTGGGATATCATAAATGAAAAATATATTGAGACAGCGACAACTACAAGCAATAAAGACAAGATAAATGGGGCGATCAAAGGTCTTGCAGAATCTTTAGGCGACCCTTATACAACTTTTTTTGATGCAGAGGCGAACAAGAATTTTCAAACTGATCTGTCAGGAACCGTTGAAGGTATTGGTGCAATACTTAATGTAAAAGATGGGGTTTTAACTGTCGTTTCTGTCATCAAAGACTCTCCTGCAGAAAAAGCTGGGGTTCAAGCGCTTGATCGAATAATAAAGATCGATGGTAAGGATACTCAGGGTATTGATATTGATCAGGCAGTAACACTTGTTCGAGGCAAGAAAGGTACGACGGTTGGCATTGATGTCGTAAGAGGCAGTAATAATACAGCTTTGAGTTTTAAAATTGTAAGAGACACTGTAACGACTCCCGTAGTCGAAACAAAAAAATATCCAAAGGACGGGGTGTTTGCGATTAATGTTTCAAGTTTTACTTCAAATTCTCCTGAACTTTTCAGGGCCGCGCTTCGCGAGTATGTTGATTCAGGGTATAGTAAACTCATTATTGATCTTCGAAACAATACGGGTGGATATCTTGAGGCTGCGGTAGATATGGTGAGTTGGTTTGTTCCAACGGGACAGACTGTTGTAACGGAAGATTTTGGAACACATAAGGATCCTGTCGTATACCGAAGTAAGGGATATAATCTTTTTAACTCAAATATGAAAGTGGCGATACTTGTGAATGACAATACCGCTTCGGCATCAGAAATATTTGCAGGTGCACTTCGAGATTATAATAGAGCGGTTCTTGTTGGGACAAAGACTTTTGGAAAAGGGGTAGTACAAGAGCTCGTACCAGTCACAGATGATACGATGCTCAAAGTAACTATTGCACGTTGGCTTACTCCAAAAGGGACTTCACTCTCACATAATGGACTTAATCCTGATTATGAAGTAGATTTCACCGAAGACGATATAAAGAATAAGACAGATGTACAACTCAATAAGGCGCTCGAAGTGGTAGGAAAGATTAATAAGTAAAAGAAAACAATGAATCCCGTTAGAAGCCGCGGTCATGATCTAACAGGAAGTTGTAGTATAATATGAAAATGAAACACATAAATTACAAATTTAATCTAAGTGGGAGCGAGATGATCGCGACCTGCTTCTAACGGGATGAAGGTAATACTACTCAAGGATGTTCAGAAAATAGGAAAGAAATTCGATATCAAAAATGTAGCTGATGGATTCGCATTAAATTCGCTCATCCCACGAGGATTGGCGAAAGTAGCCACGGATACAGAGATCAAAAAAGTAGAAGCTCTCAAAAAGGTGATTGAAGCCGAAAAAAAGATTCAGTTGGATCTTTTGACAAAAAACATTAATGAGATAAATGAAAAACAGGTGGTAATCCAGGCAAAGGCAAATTCAAAAGGTCATCTCTTTGCACAGCTTCACACAGAAGATATTGTCAAAGCGATTAAAGATTCTATTGGAGCAGATATTCATCCTGATTTTATCATTCTCCCAAAGCCCATCAAGGAGGCGGGCGAGCATGATCTTCAGGTGAAAGTGGGGGATAAGAAAGTGATGGTTAGGCTCATAGTGGAAAGTGAAAAGTAATAAGTAAAAAGAATTAAAATAGAAAATTCCTGTTGCGCCGTAGGCACAACAGGAATTTTCTTTTCACTTTTCACTTTTAACCTTGAGCTTGGTAGTCCAAGCGTACTATTTTATGTTTACAATCTTTCTCACTGTCTTTGTTCCATCGAAATTCACTTTTCTTTTGTTTTTGAATTCTACAATTCCTGGCTTCAAAGCGAATAATGTGTGGTCACGCCCTACTCCAATATTCTTTCCTGCCATAACTGCTGTTCCTCTTTGTCTTACGATGATGTCCCCGATCTTAGCTTGCTCTCCATCCGACAGCTTCACTCCGAGGAACTTTGGATTTGAATCTGTCAGGTTTTTGGCGGTACCGCCGGCCTTTTTGGTTGCCATAGATTATTATATTAATTATCTTAAAATTGTTTTCTCGTTTATAATAGATACACCATAAAAGTAACCTTATAGATATCTAACTTAACTTAATGAGTATAATAACCCGTTTTTTATACAAAATCAAGCTATATTTCCTCGGTCACCTGGAGGAGGTGGGGGTCTGCCTTATTATCATATTTGTAGGGATTTCTGCTTTTGAGCTAGGTAAATACTCGGTTTTGAACCAAAATCCTCAAGACGGAATAACTATTGAAAATGCAGATGTAATAAAACCGACAAAGGGGATGGCCACCACAACATCGGCGGATACTTCAAATATAGAAGATAAAGGTAACGGTGACTCGACCCAAGTGGTAGCTTCAAAGACGGGAAAAAGATACTACCTTCCATGGTGTGGAGCAGCCCAGAGAATTGCTGATAAAAATAAGGTATATTTCGCAAGCGCACTCGACGCAGAAAAAGCCGGTTTAACTAAGGCAAGTAATTGTAAAGGAATGTAAAATTAACAATAATAAATAATTTATGAATATATATTTTTCAGGTTCAATTAGAGGTGGAAGAAATGATCAGGAACTCTATGCTTTAATTATTACTGAATTACAAAAATATGGGGAGGTTTTAACTGAGCATATAGGGAAGAAGAATTTGGGAGGTGATGGTGAAATAAAGCTTACTGATAAAGAAATCTATGAAAGAGACGTTGAACTGATCCAAAAATCTGATCTAGTGATTGCCGAAGTAACAAACCCAAGTCTGGGAGTAGGTTATGAATTGGCTTATGCAGAAATGTTAAAAAAACCAGTCGTGTGTTTGTTTCGAAAAATTGAAGACAAAAGATTGTCCGCAATGGTTAATGGCAATTCATACTTTAAAGTCTTGATCTACACTGATCTCGAAGATGCTTCAAATAAGCTAAAAGAATTTTTTAATAAGTAAAAACACCCACGCTCGGACTTTGGGCGTGGGGTAGAGGAATAGTAAATAGTGTCATGAAAGTAGCGCTCTTGGGACGCGCAGATACTGACCCCACGGGGACCAGACTCACTATCATTAACCCCAATCAGTACAGACCACCATCTCTCTCATGACACTACTTACTATTCAAGGAATTGCTACCTATAATTATATCTCTGCGATATAATAGGTCAATGATCGTCGTTGATGTAGAAACAACAGGTACAGACCCACGATACCACTCGTTGGTATCAATTGGTGCTATTGATTTTGAAAATCCCGCAGATACTTTTTATCGCGAATGTTATGTTTTTGATGGTGCCCGAATAGAAGAGAAAGCGCTCCAAATAAACGGTATGACTGAGGCTGAACTTTATGACAAATCAAAACCAAGTGAGGCGGACATTCTTAAAGAATTCATTGTGTGGATGCGGAACAAAAAAGACCACACATTTGCAGGACAGAATGTGTCTTTTGATGTTGCATTTATTATTGCTGCTGCAGAGCGAGCGCAGACTAATGTCTCTATTGCACACCGTGTAGTTGATCTTCATTCAATCACTTATTTTCATATGTCACGAAGGGGAATCGTTCCACCTCTTGCTCATGGACGAACCGATCTTGATTCAGACAAAATTATGGAATATGTCGGAATACCTGCAGAGCCAAAACCACATGTAGCAATAAACGGAGCAAAATGGGAAGCTGAGGCGTTCAGTAGGCTTTTTAATGAAAAGAGTATGTTTCCTGAATTAAATAGCTTTAAAATTCCTTGGATTAAATAATTATGGAAAACCGAGAAATTGAAGTGAGATTTTTGGAAATAGATAAAGAAGATTTGATCGCAAAGATTAAAGCGTTAGATGGCGAGGATTTGGGAGAAAAAAAGCTCGAAGAAACTATTTTTTATGATAAAGAGAGAAAGTGGGCAGAAAGACATCGTTTGGTTCGAATAAGAGATAATGGAAAGAAAATCAAATTATCATACAAAGAACATATGTCTCATAGTATTGATGGTTCGGAAGAAGTTGAATTTGAGATAACCGACAAGATTGCTGGAACAAAATTCCTTGAAAAAATAGATTTGAAAGCGTTTAGATTTCAAGAAAAGCTCCGACATACTTTGAGTCTTGGTGATATTACATTTGATATTGATACTTGGCCTCGGGTACCGACATATGTAGAGATTGAGGGACCTGACGAAAAATCACTCAAAGAGGTAGTTTTGAAGCTTGGACTTGATTGGGCAGACGCTGTCTTTGAAAATGCGGGATTTATTATTGAAAAAAGGTATAATATACCTGTCTTAAATATGACCTATTTTACTTTTGATAGATTTGAATAATTTAAATAAATGTTACGAAAAATAAAACAGATTTGGAAAATGCTAGGACCTGGTGTAACTACTGGTGCGGCTGACGATGATCCATCTGGTATTGCAACCTATTCACAAACTGGCGCGCAGTTTGGCTACAAGTTTTTGTGGCTTGCGCCGTATTCATTTGTGCTTATGGGTATTGTACAAGAGATGTGTGCACGAATCGCACTTGTTACAGGGCGGGGACTTGCCGAAAATATCCGTATTCATTTCTCAAAAAAATGGCTCTACTTTTGTGGGGTGTTTGTTATATTGGCGAACACACTGAACATTGGAGCAGATCTCGGGGCGATGGCAGATGTGACACAGATGTTTTGGAGCGGGATACCTTTTTGGGCACCACTTATCATAATTGGTATTACAACTGTTCTTCTAGAGGTTTTTGTTTCATATGATGAATACGCCAAATATTTGAAGTGGCTTGCTATGACTCTCCTCGCGTATATATTTACAGGTGTCATACTTCACTTTGACCTCGGAACTGTCTTACATGATACATTTGTACCTACATTCAGTTTTACAAAGGACGAGATTTTGATAGTTGCTGCGATATTGGGTACAACCATTTCTCCCTATCTTTTCTTTTGGCAAACCTCTCAAGAGATTGAGGATGAGATAAATAAGGGTCAAGCAAGTGTTGAGCTCCGCGTAGCTGAGGGTCCAAAGGCAATCAAGCAGATGCAATACGATGTTTGGGGAGGAATGTTCCTTTCCAATATCGTTATGTTCTTTATTATTGCAGTATGTGCATCAACTCTTTACAAGGCGGGCATATTTGAGATTACAAGTGCCAGACAGGCGGCTGAGGCCCTTCGACCGCTCGCTGGGAACCTTTCGTATATTCTTTTCACGCTCGGAATCCTTGGCACAGGATTTCTCGCGATTCCGGTTCTAGCTGCATCATCCGCATATATCTTTTCAGAGACATTTGATTACAAGGAGGGTCTTTATCGAAAGGCGAATGATGCAAAGGTGTTTTACCTTGTGATTGCACTCTCAGTTTTCTTTGGACTTCTTTTTAATTTCCTTGGCATCAATCCAATTAAGGCGTTGGTCTATACTTCGGTCGCAAATGCGCTCGTTGCACCCATTGCACTCGTCTTTATACTCCTTTTGGCGGGTAACAAGGCGATAATGGGGGAGCATCGAAACAGTAAACTGGGGGGTACATTAGGATGGCTTACAACAATCCTCATGATTGGTGTGGCACTCGCTACAATTTGGCAATTATTTTAAAATACTAGTGACATTTTGTCAAACCCATTGTCCCAATATATCCTTATATGGCAACATATTTTATTGTTTGACATACCCAAAAAATGTTGTGAAGCATTGACTTTGGGGTCAGAGTGTGCTAGTATATTAGGCATAAACCAATAGTCCATTGGTTTTTTGTTTTTATACCGACGGCCCTTAAGGTCTGAATTCCAGAATTAAAATTAACACAATTCGCTTATCGTTAGTCTATTAGCTGGTGTTGGGCTTATGGCATCTGCAATCATGATGCCAAACCTCAATACCATCGATGCAACTGCATCAACTACGTATCCTTTCGGAACTGCGACGACAACAGAAGTTGTAGTCCAGGCTCCGCCAAAGACCGTAGAAGAGAAAGTGAAAGAGTATTTCAAAGATAGTCCAATTATGATCAAGGTTGCGTGGTGCGAATCACGAGATCGACAGTTTGAGAAAGATGGAGTTACTCCATTTACTGGACGGATCAACCAAAGTGATGTGGGTGTAATGCAGATCAACAAGTATTATCATCTCGATACAGCCAAGAAGATGGGTCTCGATCTCAATACAATAGAAGGTAACATGG
>JAZKAJ010000004.1:31789-33320 GCA_040389185.1 Patescibacteria group bacterium | reverse complement strand
ATTTTTTTGTCGTTTATTACTTTGGTCATTTGAATATCTTATATTACTTATTTTTGTTGATTTGTCTATGAAATTTACTTAGTTTCTCGAGCAATCACTTTTCCGATAAGGGGAAGCTTTGTTGATGCTTTCCGAAGCGCCTCTACTGCAACAGCATCTGTCACACCATCAACTTCAAAAATAACTCGCCCTGGCTCAACATCCACCATGTATCCCTGAAGATCCCCTTTACCCTTACCCATCGGTGTTTCTGCAGCTTTCTGCGTCCATGGTCGGTCTGGGAAGATTCGAACCCACGCTCGTCCAGTCTTGCCGAGAGCTCTTGCCATAGCCTTTCGTGCAGCTTCGAGCTGATTGCTCTTTACGTGAGCAAATGTCATCGCCTTTAGTCCGTGAGAACCGAAAGAAAGAGTAGTTCCTCGAGTAGCGTTTCTTCGCTTAGACTCGTTCTGTCTATTCTTTTGCCATTTTCTGAATTTTACTTTTTTAGGGAATAACATAAATGTATTTTACTTATTGAAAACTTCACCTTTGTAAATCCACACTTTGATACCGAGATCTCCCTGTGGAATAGATGCACGAGTTGTACCATAATCGATATCTGCTCGAAGAGTCTGAAGTGGGATTCGCCCCTTCTTTAATGTTTCTGATCGTGCCATGTCAGCTCCTCCAAGTCGTCCACCAATGTAGATCTTGATACCTTGAACTTCTCTGTTTGCCATCACCTTCTCTACCATTTGCTTCATCACTCGTCGGAAAGGAACTCGTTTCTCAAGACCTTCTGCGATCATCTCAGCTACAATTGGAGCTGAAGATTCTGGAGAACGAACTTCTTCAATATCGAGTTTGAAATCAACTGGCATAACGATCTTGTCTCGCTTGAGAGCTTTGAGAATATCAGCTCGAAGCTTAACTGTTCCGTCACCTGATCGTCCGATAAGCATACCAGGTCGTCCAGTCTTGATGATGATTCGAGTAGTCTTTGAACCTCGTTCGATTTCGATACCACCAATAAACATACCCTTGAGTCTCTTGTGGAGGTACTGTCGGATAAGAATGTCAGCCTTGAGGTTACCTCGGTAATTAGAGTGAAGTGCAAACCACTTACTCTTCCAATCTCGAATGATACCTAGTCTATGTGAATATGGGTGAACTGTGTGTGACATATAGAAATATTATGCTTTTTTAGCCTTAGCTACTTTTTTAACGACTTTTGGTTTTGATTCCTTTGCTTCTGCAACTTCTGCTTTCTTTGCCTTTGGGCTTGCAAGCTCTTTAACTCCAAGAGTAATACTCAAGTGTGAAGTTCGCTTGTTGATTCGCGCACCTGATCCACGAGCTCGAGGCATCATTCTTTTCATTGTCACTCCCTGGTTTACAGATACTTCTTTTACAAAAAGATCTTCTGCTTTAGCAGAGTCATTGTTAGTTGCGTTTGCAACAGCACTTTTAAGGAGTTTGGCGAAGATAGGTCCTGCTCGCTTGTCTGCGAAAGCAAGGTTATTCAAAGCCTCAGGAATTTTCTTTCCAC
>JAZKAJ010000004.1:0-31689 GCA_040389185.1 Patescibacteria group bacterium | reverse complement strand
GCTCGCTTGTCTGCGAAAGCAAGGTTATTCAAAGCCTCAGGAATTTTCTTTCCACGAATAAGATCTGCAAGGAGTCTTACTTTTCGAGGTGATTGTCTGTATGTTTGAAGTGTTGCTTTCATATAAATTATTTCTTAGCTGGCGCTTTAGTATCTGCTGGTTTTGAAGCCTTAGCAGCTGTGATCTCTGCAGCCTTTTTAGCTGAATCGATTTCCTTCTGCATCTTTCCTCCATGTCGTGTAAACTTTCGTGTTGGTGAGAATTCTCCAAGTCGGTGACCTACCATATCTTCTGTAGCAAAAACCTCAGTATGAACCTTGCCGTTATGAACACCAAAAGTGAACCCTACCATTTCAGGAGTAATCTGACTTCGTCTAGACCAAGTCTTAATTACACCAGTTTCTGCAGGTCTCTTTCCCTCGATTTTCTTCAAGAGATACGCTTCTACGAAAGGTCCTTTTTTTAGTGATCGTGTCATGTGTTTTAAGTTTGTATCAAAAATAGCTCCAAAGGAGCATAGGGGATATACTATCAAAAATTAAAAATAAGTCAAATGTGGCTCTACAAAAACATTATTTAAAACCTCTCTACGGTAAATCGTAGAGAGGTTTTATTAATCATTTATCCCTTATTCTGTAGCCCGTTCGACACCTCCTCGTTTAAGGGCAGCAATAACTTCCTGAGTAGTGATCAAGGCCACTTTACTCATTGCTGCCATGAGTAACTGTGGTGAAACCGTAGGCTTAAACCCCTCGCAATTTATTTTTTTTGAAATTTCCATCATAGCGTCCAAATCCGCTTTATTAGTAACCGTAGCCAAAGAAGCGAGATACCATTGATCATAATCTTCCTGACTTCCAAGAGTAAAATTTTCTATCTGATCATCAGCAACAGCGGGTTGTTCAGGGCCCATATTTATTTAAATTTAAATTAATAATATATGATTATATCATAAACAAAATGCACCGCGGCTTTGCCGCGGTGCTTTTATGTCAGTGTTTAGAATTTTTATTTTGCAAGCTTAAAACAAGTAAGCGTTGAGGGTCCAGCCATATAAAAATCACCCTTTGTCCGAAAAGCTCTTTCTCCTTCTGGATGTTTCCCAGAAACCCATTTAAAACCAACACCATCCACATCCACTTTTGTTATTTCCACCGTGTCACCTTCAAAAAATTCAAATGAGATTGGATTAAGATGTCTCTCATCAACTTCCTCTCTGGTACCAGGATAAGGTTGACTATATGTCATATCGCGTGTAGTAATCAATTTTGTCCCAACAGGTAATTTTAAAACTTCTTCAGGAAAAAGTATTCGATCGTTTTGTTCTATGAAATTATCCATAATAAATGATTATCTAGTATAGTAAAATTATATCATAAGATTTTTCAAATTTAAAAAGCGCCCAATAGGCGCTTTTTAAATTTAAGATTATCTCTGCTTTCCAACTTTTCGTCGTGTAACAATATGCTTGTTTGAGTACTTTTTTGGTTTTCGAGATTTCTGTCCCTTACCTGTTGGTTTACCATAGATAGAGATAGCTCGTCGTCGTCCTCGTCCCTGTCGTCCTTCACCTCCTCCGTGTGGGTGATCAACTGGGTTCATGGCTGTACCTCGAACTGTTGGTCTGATTCCCTTCCATCGGCTTCGTCCAGCCTTTCCAAACTTCACGAGGTGATGTTCGTCGTTTGATACGAGTCCGACAGATGCGAAACAAGTATCTTTTACTTTTCGAACTTCTGTTGAAGGAAGTTTGAGAAGTGTGTATCCAAGGTCCTGAGCAATAACTTCTACGAAGTTACCTGCAGATCGTGCAAGTTTTGCACCACCTGAAAGCTTCATTTCTACGTTGTATACGAATGTTCCTACAGGAATATTCTTGAGAGCGAGTCGGTTTCCTACAGTTGCAGGAGCGTTCTCGCTTACGATAAATGCATCTCCAGCCTTCATTGTCTTTGGCACGAGAACATATCGCTTCTCACCGTCTTTGTAGACTGCAAGTCCGATAAATCCTGATCGGTTTGGATCGTATTCTACAGAAACGATTTTTGCTTCGATGTCTTTCTTGTCATAAACAAAGTCAACATCTCGGTAGAGCCGCTTGTTTCCTCCTCCCTTGTGTCGTGTTGTGATTCGCCCTCGGTTGTTTCGTCCCATCGCTCGAGTGAATCCTCCTACAAGAGATTTCTCTGGCTTGTCGCCCGAAAGAAGGTCACGATAGTTGATCGTTACAGTATTTCGTCTTGATTTTGTGTAAGGTTTGTAAGTTTTCATATATTTGTTTTATGCGAGATCAATCTTGTCTCCTTTCTTTAGATAAACATACGCCTTGACCACAGCTTTTGTACTTCCCTTCTTGCCTTTTACTATCACGTTCTTCGCTTTGAGGTTTACAATATTCACTCTTGAAGGAGCTACTTTGTAGATCTCTT
This sequence comes from Patescibacteria group bacterium, assembly GCA_040389185.1. Lineage (GTDB taxonomy): Bacteria > Patescibacteriota > Minisyncoccia > Phycocordibacterales > CAIRYW01 > JAQBQZ01. The sequence goes on along the minus strand of JAZKAJ010000004.1, from coordinate 29,260 downwards.
TGATAGCTCTCTTGATAGTAGTTTTAGTTGCACTCTGAGTCACCTCGAATGTATACACATTCCCAGTTTCAGAAAGTGCCGCAGCTTTTTCTGTAATTCTTGGTCGTATGATAATTGTACTTGGGTCGAATTTCATAAATTTATTTTACAAGTCTTTCTTTGATAAGTCCGACAGATACTTCAGGATTTTCGATCACCAAGTATTTGTATTTCATGAGGTCGACCGGGTTTAGATTTCGAACTTCAGAAACAAAAGATTTAGAAATGTTTCCAAAACTCTTTTCTGTATTCTTGTCTTTCGCTGAAGTTGCGACAAGGAGAGCGTTTGTTCTCTTTGTAGCCACTTTTTCAAAGCCTTTTACAGATGCAATGTTCTTCATTACAGTAACTGCATCTTTTGTTTTTGGAGCAGAAAATCCAAATGAATCCATAAAGATTATTTCTCCGTCTCGATATTTCTGTGACAAAATAACTGCGACTGATTTAGCCTTTACCTTCTTATTGATTTTTCGATCAAAATTCTTGTCGTTTCGTGGTCCGTGAGCAACACCTCCTCCTACCCAGATAGGTGATCGTGATGATCCGTGTCGCGCTCGTCCAGTTCCTTTCTGTGCCCAAGGCTTCTTTCCTCCACCAGATACTTCTCCACGATCTTTTGTGTGAGCAGTACCCATTCGCTTTGCAGTCATAGTAGAGTTAATAACCTGGTGTACGAGATCAGAATTCCATTTCAATCCGAAAACTTCTTCTGGAAGAGTTATCTTTCCTTTTGCCTTTCCTTCTTTTGTATAAATTGATGTTTCCATATATGTTATTTACTTCTGATTTCAAGAACTGTGCCGCGACGACCTGGAACCGCACCACTTATCATTATCTTGTTATTTTCTTTGTCGATTGAGACAATTCGAAGACCTTTTACAGTCACTCTGTCTCCACCCATTCGTCCTGCCATTTTCATACCCTTTGGTACTCGTCCTCCTTCTCTTGTACCTCCTGAGATAGAACCTGGCTCTCGCTCTGAGTGCTTCTGACCGTGAGATCGTGGACCTCCGTGGAATCCGTGTCGCTTTACAACACCTTGGAAACCTTTACCTTTTGTGATTCCTGAGACTTCTACAATGTCACCTTCTATGAAAGCGTCAACTGTAATCTCATCTCCTCGAGTTGGCATTTCGCCCGCTTCGACTCTGAATTCACGAAGAGTCTGGAATGATCCGACATCTTTTGTGTGACCTTGTACTGCCTTTGAAATATTCTTTGCTTTTCGTGCGCCGAATCCGATCTGAACTGCTGTATAACCGTCTTTTTCCTTACTCTTAACTTGCGTCACCTTTGAAGGTGTTGCACTGATCACAGTGACTGGACTTACTGTCCCGTCTTCTGCAAACATCTGTGTCATATTGATTTTTGTTCCGAGAATGTATTTCATAGATTTGGGATTACATCATTTTTACATCAATATTCACACCTGAAGGTAGAGACATATTAGACAAAGCTTCGATGATCTTTGGATTTGGGTTAGTAATATCAATGAGTCTCTTGTGAGTTCTCATTTCGAACTGCTCTCGCGCGTTTTTGAACACGAATGATGCTCGGTTTACTGTGTACTTTCGAATTTCTGTTGGAAGCGGTATTGGTCCCAAGATTTGAGCATCAAATCTCAAAGCAGTATCAATGATCTGCTTTACTGATGCATCAAGAATCTTGTGATCATATGCTCGAACTCGAATTCGAAGCTTTGGAGCACTTGCTGATGATGTCTTTTCTTTTTTTGTTTTTGTTTCGACTGCCATATATTTGAGTGGTGAGTTTCAAGTGGTGGGTGGTGAGTAAATCTCACCACCACTCACTTTAATTCATCTTTATTTTACGATCTTTGTTACAACTCCCGCACCTACAGTCTTGCCTCCTTCTCGGATAGCAAATCGCACTTGTTCTTCAAGAGCTACAGGGGCAACCAACTTTACGTTGAATGTTACTGTATCTCCAGGCATAACCATTTCTACTCCAGCATTGAGTGTTACTTCTCCAGTAACGTCAGTTGTTCGGATGTAAAACTGTGGCTTGTATCCTGTAAAGAATGGTGTGTGTCGTCCTCCTTCTTCCTTCTTAAGGATGTATACTTCTGATTCAAATTCTGTATGAGGCTTAACTGATCCTGGCTTTGCAAGAACCTGTCCTCTTGTGATGTCTTCTTTTTTAAGACCTCGAACAAGAATACCTGCGTTGTCTCCAGCCATTCCTTCGTTAAGTTGCTTGTTGAACATTTCAATACCAGTAACTGTAGTTTTCTGAGTATCTTTGATACCAACTACTTCGATTTCTTCACCGATCTTGATCATTCCTCTTTCGATTCTTCCTGTAACCACTGTTCCTCGTCCTTCAATTGAGAAGATGTCTTCTACAGGCATGAGGAAAGGCTTTTCAGTATCTCGAACTGGCATTGGGATATAAGTATCCATGGCCTCTGTAAGTTCTAGAACCTTCTTTGACCATTCATCATCAACACCTGAAGCTTCAAGAGCTTTGAGTCCTGAACCTCGGATAACTGGACAATCTTTGTCAAATCCCTGCTTTTCGAGAAGTTCTCGCACCTCTTCTTCAACGAGGTCAATAAGTTCTGTATCAGGCACCATATCACACTTGTTTAGGAAAACGATGATCTTTGGTACTCCAACCTGCTTTGCAAGGAGAACGTGTTCTCGAGTCTGTGGCATAACACCGTCTGTAGCTGCGATAACGAGAATAGCACCGTCCATCTGAGCTGCACCAGTAATCATGTTCTTGATGTAGTCGGCGTGACCTGGAGCATCAATGTGTGCGTAGTGTCTATTAGCCGTCTCATACTCGTTGTGTGAGAGGTTAATAGTAATACCTCGAGCTTTTTCCTCAGGAGCGTTGTCAATCTGATCAACAGCCTTGAGCTTCACATTCTGTCCTGATCGTGAAAGCACATTAAGAATAGCCGCGGTAAGAGTAGTCTTTCCGTGGTCTACGTGTCCAATTGTACCTACGTTTACGTGAGGTTTTGAACGATTAAATAGTTCAGCCATAAATTTATATATTATAAATTAATTTGCCTTTAATTATCCTCTCCAAAATGCGCGAGAAGCCATTCAAGAGAAGTAACTTAAAAGCGGTTTGATAATTGCGCTAGGTTTGCGATGCTTTCATTAGTATTGCTAACAAAAAAACACGCAAAAGCGTTAAGGGAGATAATAGCATATTGATGCTCAATGTCAAATCTACCCTTCTCTGTTTACCCTCACGAGACTTAGTACCGCCAAAAGAAGGAGAATGATCCCTACAACCTGCATTAAGAGCAACTGAGTATTGAGGAAAATGATGTTTATAAGAAGCGATGCGAACACAAACCCAAGCTCAGCTAGAGTAGCGATTGATGCCTTTGTATACTGAAGCCCCCTATAATATAGGAGAAGTGACATCGCACCAGAAACGATCCCAATAATGATGAGATAAAGAATATCTGTAGTTGAGAGAAGCTGAATCTCACCTAGTTCCCCGGTTGAAAAGTTGAGTCCAAGGAGGAATATGAACGCGACAGCAAAGCGAAGCGCGGTCATCGCTTCGAAAGTCACTGTATTTAATACATATTTACCAAAGACTGTCGATGCTCCCCAAAGAAGTGCTGCGAGAAGTGCATACAAGACCCCAATAGCGTTAGGATTAAACACTTCCCCATCATAGAGTCGTGGAATGAGACTTGGAAAAGAAATAACGTATGCACCAAGTACTGCCACAAACGCCCAAGCCCAAAATTTCTTTGGCATTTTTTCTTTGAGAATCACGCCCGCAAGAAGAATCGCAATGAACGGCTGGAGTTTCTGGAGAAGGATGGCGACAGAAGGATTCACATAGTGGAATGCTTGTGTGAATGCGATAGATGCAAGTGCAGAACCGCCCACTCCGATGATGAGTACAAAAAGCCAATCGCGTTTTGAAAGTTTTTTGATTGATTCTTGGGATACAAAGAGGAGTGGCAATACAAAAATCAGATTGATGAAATGTTCAACCAGAACAATAAAATTACTCGAAAGATCCTTGGTCAAATACACTCGAAACGGCGCATCGGTTGCCCAAAGCATTGCAGCCAAAAAAACAAGAAGGGGTGAGTATTTTTTGAAAAATAAATTCATGGGTGACAAAAGTATATCATAAATAAAGAACCTGGAGCTGAGTTCGAAGATACGAAGTACTCTTGTTGTGCGAGTAACTCATCCACGCGCTCGTTGAAAATAAAAACCCTGAGCGGTGAGGCTCAGGGGAACTCGTACCAAGTCCAGTTTTTGAGGCATTCAATGATGAATCCACCGAGGACCCATCCACCAAACACAATCACTCCAAGGAGCAAGAGAGTGCCGCAGAGAATGCCGAAAGCTTTCAAACCCTCTCCTTTTCCTGACTCATCAGGAGGAGACCAGCCATCGACTGTGAAGTCGAAGTCTTTATCTAAAGCGTCGGGATCATCCATAACCACAACGATACTATCATGTGCTTTAACTAATACAAAATGCACCGCACCCTTGGGCGTGGCGCATTTTACTATGCTATACTTTTAATATTATTTACTTACTAAATCATTGAAAAAATGAAAATTCTTTATTCAATCCTTTGGATTCTAGAAGGTCTTAATATCTTAGTCTGGCTCTTTATGGGTGTTGTCGCTGTCTTATTTATGGATAGTCCAGATGCTAAATTCTCTGATCTTTGGTATATTCCAACCATTATTATAGCTCTCATCATTATCGAAGCTGGCACAGTATTTATTGTTGCCCATTATAATGCATCATGGGTAAAATATGCAGTTATCGCAGGATTTATTCTTTCAATGATTGGCTCTTTCCCCTCTTTTCTTAAAATTGGAAATTTTATTGATAGGAAAGATACCCTAAATAATGGTTCTCTTATTGTTAAAAACCATCTCGAAAACAACACTCCGCTCGATTCAAAAGAAATGAGGAACTATTTTGATTTTCTAAAACAAGATGACTCGACAGAAGAAAATATTGCAAACTTTAACAAGCTACTTGATAAGGACCTCATTAAGGAAACCCCTGATTTTACTGAAGACACAATATTTAATGAAGTCCTCTCATTAAAACCACTATTTACTGCAACTTACTTAAAACATAATCCTGTAATTACAAACAATTCTTCACTGGTCTTTGCACTATATTTCAAGATTGATACATCTCCTGAAGCATCAAAAGAAAATATCGAAAAACTTAAGATGTTGCTTGCCTACGGACTTAACCCAACTATAAAGGACTGGGCATTTAGTAAAACTTCACAAAAGTCATCAATCGAAGCCATGGAATATCAGATATCACTACTTGAAAAAGCAACGGAGAAGGACGTGGCTCAAAAACAAGAATATGCAAAAGAAAAAGGTAAAGATCCTTCTCAAATTGAAGATGATGACTCATTAAAAAAAGAAAAAGCTGATCTTAAGTATGCTCAAGACATCCTCAGTGTACTAAAAGGTAATTAACATTTGGCTGTCTCAGACTAATTAAAAATGCACCGCGGCTACGCCGCTGAATTGTGAATGCTTGGAACAATTCAGGGACGGAGTGCGGCGGCACGAGTCGGGATCGCGTAAATTTTCAGTAGAAAATTATCCGTGATGTGCATTTTTTGTTTAATTTTCGGAGCGCCAAAGAACCAACAAGTGTATTTACAATAAGTATCCACACAGGGAAAAGTAAGTTAGGCAGATCAAAAATTGTATTTGAGATGAGACTAAGTAGCGCCCCGAAAGCCACCATAAACCACCCCAAAGGTAATTCTGATTTTGGGTCTCGATATGTTTTTACAATTGTTGGAATCCCCGCAAGAATATCCGCAATCAGAGCAAAAATGATTGCGAGTAGAGGATTGTTTGTAAGTTGCCACAAAGCAATAGCAATTATTGCAAGTATGAAACAAACAATTTCTATCGGTCCATATTTTTTGTAGCCATATCCAGTAAAACAAAATAATACCACTGCGAGTGCGGCAGCAAGATCGCCCATTGGAAGAAGAATAGTCCAAGATGCTCCAGAGGCATGTTGAGCAAATACAGATATGGAAAGCAATATACACCAGAGTATATATGAGACAACGTTAGGACGAGTAGTTCCATACAAAATATCTTTTATATATGGAATGATAGAAAAAAATGCAATCAATCCTCCAATAGTTCCCAGTATTTGGTGCCAGTCATTCATTTGGAAAGTATAACACTCAAATCAAAATGCGCCGCGGCGTAGCCGCGGTGCATTTTGTATTTTCTTCTAAACTAAAATTATTTTGTCTTATTCTCCTGGATTTGCTTCTCAATGTTTGGCGGTACGATTTCGTAGTGATCGAATTCCATTGTTGATGATGCTCGTCCTTCAGTGAGAGATCGGAGTGATGTAACGTATCCGAACATTTCTGAAAGAGGAACCATGGCAGCAACAACCTTGTTCTGACCTCGGTCTCCCATAGAAAGGATCTGTGCTCGCTTTGAACTCAAGTTTCCAGTTACGTCTCCCATGAATTTCTCAGGAGTTACAACTTCAACTTTCATAACAGGTTCGAGGATAACAGGTTTTGCTCGTCGTGCCGCTTCTTGGAATGCCTGAGAACCTGCGATCTTGAAGGCGATTTCTGATGAGTCCACATCGTGTGAAGAACCAAATGTAAGTTCACAAGAAACGTCTACCATCTTGAATCCTGCAACAATACCTCGATCCATCGCTTCGTGAACACCCTTCTCAACAGCTGGAATAAATTCGTTTGGAATAACACCTCCTTTAATAGAGTTAATGAATTCAAATCCTTCTTCTCGAGATGTATTCTTTGAAACTTTCTCTCCTTCTTCAAGAGGTTTGAGTGGTCGGAGTGTGAGCACTACGTGACCGTACTGACCCTTACCTCCAGACTGCTTAACATATTTGTATTCAGCTTCAGCTTCTGATGTAATAGTCTCTTTGTATGCTACCTGTGGCTTACCGACGTTTGCTTCAACACCGAATTCTCGCTTCATTCGGTCAATCATAATTTCGAGGTGTAGCTCACCCATACCTGCAATAAGAGTTTCCCCAGTTTCTGGGTTTGATGAAATACGGAATGTTGGATCTTCATCAGAAAGTTTCTTGAGTGCAACACCCATTTTCTCCTGGTCTGCTTTTGTTTTAGGTTCGATTCGAAGAGATACCACTGATTCTGCAAACTTGATTGGGTCAAGAATGATTGGGTGTGTTTCGTCACAGAATGTGTGTGAAGTTTTTGCTTCTTTGAGTCCTACCGCAGCTGCAATTTCTCCAGCAAACACTTTCTTCACTTCTTCACGCTTGTTAGCCTGAAGTCGCACGATTCGTCCGAGTCGTTCTTTGTTTCCAGTTGTTGAGTTGTAGATGTATGATCCCGCTTCGATAGTTCCTGAGTATACTCGGAAGAATGTAAGCTGACCTACGAACGGATCTGTCTGGAGTTTGAATGCGAGTGCAGCAAAAGGCTCTTCATCAGATGCCTTTCGTGTGATAACTTCTCCTGTTTCAGGATCAAGTCCTGTTACTGGTGGAATATCGAGTGGCGATGGAAGATATTCAACCACTGCATCAAGTACGAGCTGTACTCCTTTGTTTTTCAAAGCAGAACCAGTAAACACTGGGTAAAGCTGGTTTGCGATTGTTGCCTTTCGGATAGTTTTTTTAAGATCTTCGATTGAAAGCTCTTTTTCTTCAAGAAAATCATTCATGAGTTTTTCGTCAAATTCGGCAACCTTTTCTACAAGCATCGCTCGGAATTTTTTTGCTTCTTCAAGGTATTCTGCTGGGATTTCTGCTTCCTTGATAGTCATGCCCATATCTCCTTCAAAGTAGTAGGCCTTCATTTTCAAAAGGTCGATCACACCGTTGTGATTTTCTTCAACTCCCATCGGGATCTGCATTCGTACAGCGTTTTTGTTGAGTCGGTCAACGATAGATGCAAAGCTTCTTTCAAAAGATGCGCCCATTCGGTCAAGCTTGTTGATGAAGCAAACTCGAGGAACGCTGTATTTGTCTGCTTGTCTCCATACAGTTTCTGACTGAGGTTCTACTCCAGCCACTCCGTCGAATACGACAACTCCACCATCCAAAACTTTGAGAGATCGCTCTACCTCCACTGTAAAGTCCACGTGTCCTGGTGTATCGATGATGTTGAATCGGTGCATCTTAGACTTGTCCTCACCCATATATGTAGGATTCCAAAAACAAGTAATAGCAGCAGCAGTAATTGTAATACCTCGCTCTTTTTCCTGTTCCATCCAGTCAGTAGTCGCCTCTCCGTCGTGCACCTCACCGATCTTGTGTGACATACCTGTGTAGTACAGAATTCTTTCTGATGTTGTAGTCTTACCCGCATCGATGTGAGCGATGATACCGAAGTTTCGAATCTTTTCTAATGGATAGTCTCTGTTCATATATTACTTAAATAAAATTATAAATATTTTTAATACAAATTAAAAAGCGAAGGAGGACCTTCATCGCACCAGAATACCTCAAAAAGTCGACAAAAGCAATACAAAAAGCACCGTCCCTTTTGGGACGGTGCTTTTTTGATTTTCCTTAAAAAGCTTGCGCTTTTATTGGATTATCGTCGTGGAGAGAAACCTCCATCTCGTCGAGGTGGTCGTTCTTCCATAGGTCGAGCTTCGTTCACAGTAACCTTTCGGCCATCAAGTTCCTTGCCATCGTATTCTGAGATAGCTGCCTCCGCTTCCGCGTCGTTAGCCATTTCAACGAAACCAAATCCCTTTGATCGTCCTGACATTCTGTCGATAATAACAGTTGCAGATGTAACTGCTCCTATTTTCTCAAACGCTGCTCGTAATCCTGCGTCGTTAGTACTGTATGAGAGTCCTCCGACATATAATTTTTTTGCCATTATATATTTACTTAATACTAATTATTACCCCTACCTCAATATATAAAGACTTTGCCCTTAAATACCTCCGAGAGATAACTTAACTACCACTATACACCTATTGTAGATTAATGTCCACTATGTTACTTTTTTAGAAGGATATCAAATATGGAGACATCAACTACAAAGCACCTTCAAAGGCGCGATCAAGAGGGGCAAAACAAAGAGCCTGAGATGGAAGTTATGCATCCGCGAAACCGCGAAGCTCTCATGGAGGTGCTCAACTTCATGAACCGACTCAGCAGATTTGAGAAGCGTTCAGAAGAAGTTGTTCTTCTTGTCGGCAACTGACCACAATGCGGATTCAAGCACCACTTGAACTCCGCATTTTTTATTTTTATTACACCAACAAAAAGAGCGGCACCTACGGCGCCGCTCTTTTTGTTTAAATTTCTTAGAATTACCAAGCGAAGTGGGCAAACGCCTTGTTCGCTTCCGCCATTTTGTGAGTGTTTTCTCTCTTTCGTACCGCTTCACCTTCATTCTTGTGAGCAAGCATGATTTCTTCTGCGAGCTTCAAGTGCATTGGCTGACCTTTCTTTCCTCGTGCAGCTTCGATGATCCATTTCATAGCAAGGAAGTTCTTTCTTTCTGCTCGAACTTCTCGTGGAACCTGATAGTTAGCACCTCCCACTCGCCTTGATCGGACTTCCATAAGAGGACCAGTGTTTTTGAGAGCTGATTCAAAGATCTCAAGAGGATTTTCTACCTGCATTTTTTCTTTGATAGCATCGAGAGCACCGAAAACGATTTTCTGAGCTGCTCGCTTCTTTCCACTTTCCATTATGTAGTTTGCAAACTTTGATACCTTTTCAGATTTATACTGAATGTCTGGTCTTATAACTGGTTTTGCTTTTAGTTTTCGTCGCATGTTTTAGTGTAATGTTTTCTCCCTTTTGGGGATACTCCACTTATTTTATTAATTAAATTTAGGCTTTTTTGACCTTAGGCTTCTTAGTTCCGTAAGCTGATCGCTCCTTTCGTCGCTTTTCAACTCCTGTACAGTCGAGAACTCCTCGAACAATAGTATATCGGAGACCAACGTCTTTTACCTTTCCACCTCGAAGGAGAACCACTGAGTGTTCCTGGAGGTTGTGACCTTCACCTGGGATGTAGGCTGTTACTTCCATTCCGTTTGAAAGTCGAACTCGGGCAATCTTTCGAACCGCTGAGTTAGGTTTCTTTGGAGTCTTTGTAGTTACTTTTGTACATACACCCTTTTTGAATGGAGAGTTATGGTACACAGGTCGGTTTACAAGCACGTTAAAACTCTTTCGAAGAGCTACCGCTTTTGGCTTCGCTTGTTTGTTCTTTCTATTTCTTTTTACGAGTTGACTTATTGTTGGCATATATAAATTAAAAGGCCCTAATGGGCTATTGCGCTAATATACTATAGGCAAAAGAGAAATGCAAGGAGGTTAGATTACATTCCCGCTCCAATCCCAGTCATTATCCTAAATAACCAAGTAACAATAGGGTCCATAACAAAAGAAAATCCAAGAATAAAGATAACGATAAACAAAAGGATATTTTTCTCTATATATTCCTTTATATATCTGAAATTGTAAGGCAAAAGACCGGTAAATACTTTGAATCCATCCAAAGGTGGAATCGGAATCATATTGAATACACCAAGCGTAATATTCACCATTATGATAAGGAGCGCAAGCTGGCCATTAGGAGCCGTCATTGCTGTAGCCTCAAGACTTCTAAAATAGAGAGCAAATACAAAAGCAACAAGAAAGTTTGAAAGCGGTCCTGCGACTGCCACCATCACTTCCCCGTACTTGTTCTTTATATTGTAGGGATTATAAGGCACAGGCTTCGCCCACCCGAACACTACCCCTCCAAGAGAATACGTAATTATAGGTACAAGAATAGATCCAAAGATCTCCAGGTGCTTCAAAGGGTTCAGAGTTAGTCTTCCCTCATATTTAGCCGTAGGGTCTCCGAGAAAGTAAGCGGTGTAGCCGTGAGCAAGCTCGTGAAATATGATCGAAACAATAATAACCGCAATTTGAAAATAAAAGTTAATCTCCATCCCGTTAGAGATAGGAAGCGCTTTTGATACGCTCGCTATCTATATTAATTAGTAAAGTCATAATTTGTGTATATATTATATTTGCCATACTTAAGTGCTTCCGTAGTTTATGTATATGTAATATGAATCATTCCGTCCTTAAGATAGTTTCTCACTAAGTTTGATTACTTAACTGAAGGATCTCGAACGGGATTGATTTTATACAAACCTTATGATAACATACATTTCACTGTTAAATAAATTCAAATTATATGAAAGTTTGCCCAATCACAAAGAAATCATCACAAATGGGAGGAAGATACTCAAACCGTACTCGTGCGACGCAGTTTAACCCTTGCGGAAACATTCGAAAATACGCGAACTTCCAGAAAAAGAAAATCTTTATCCCTGAACTCCAAAAGACAATATCTGTCGTTCTCACTGCTCGAGGCATCAAGACTGTCAACAAGAACGGAGCGTACAAGACGCTCAAGAAAGCAGGACTTATCTAAATCAAAATCAAATACACCGAAGCCGAAAGGCGTCGGTGTATTTTTTTATCCTTACTTGATATAGTAATCCTATGAAAACAATCATCTTCGACTTTGACCACACTCTATTCGATACTCGCACCTTCAAACAAGAAGTTGATTCTATTATTGATAATCATGGAGCACCTCAAGACATTGCAGTGAAAGCTGAGAAAGAGTTTAGGAACAAGAATCATAATAACTATGATTTCAAAGGTCATATTGAGCACATCAAAAATCTTGGAATTGATATTCCTGATTCAATCCATGATCACTTTGATGCTTTAGATCTTGAAAAATATCACAAAGGTAAAGTTTTAAAGGTGGTTACAGAATTACAGAACAAAGGATATCGAACAATACTCCTCACCAAAGGAACAGATGGATTTCAAGACAAGAAGATCACAGGTGCTGGGTTCAAAGAATTATTTGGAAAGGATATTATCGTCTGCAGCCACTCAAAAGAAGAAGTGTTGAAGACCCTCAATCTCGATGAGAAGAATACTTATTTTTTTAACGACGATACTTTAGAAATGGAAAGGATCTATACTAATTTTCCAAGCGCAACCTTTATTGTATGCAGAAGATCGGATGACAAATTTGATTACTCAAAAATGAATCCAAATTTCAAATTGGTAGAAAACATAGATCAAATTTCAGAGATTATAAAATAAGTTAAGTTTGTTTTGTTCGCTAAAAATAAAAAGCTGGCGGTACCCAAGGGTACGCCGGCTTAATGTGTGCTTTGCAGCAACTCTAGGATCTTAGCTGGAGGAGGGCCATTTTTTGCTCCTGGCATGGTTGCTTTATGACCGGCAACCATAGCTGCGAACTTGACGGCTTGATGAAACTCGTTATGAGTGACCGTAGAAAATGAAAGGCGGTGATAATCCATGAACGCCAAGACGGCACCCAAGAACCAATCGCCAGTACCAGGAGATTCTCGATCAGTGAGACGGTGTGAGTTGTATTGCCACTCTACACCACCTTCAAAGAAACAAGTTCCTCCGTTACTTCCATTTGTTACGACAACAATCCGAGGACCATTGTTCACAATCTCAGAAAGGGAACGTCCGATGTGAATGAACTCTTGCTCATTCACCACAAGACAATCGATCTCTCCGAGCAGTCCAGACTCCATGAGTTTTGGACAAAATTCCGGCCGAGGAATGAGAACCCTGTTCCCTTTGGGAAACCTGCTGAGCATAACATCAGCAAAAGGTCTTTCTTCCTCGCGAAATCCAGTGAGCGCAACAATCGAGTCGCCATCACAGTCAGCAACAAGTTGACGTAACTCTTCGCAAGCAGGACCGACCTTTTCAGGCACGATCCGACCCTTCATGCCAAAGACCTTGACCCGCTCTTTTGAAGCAGAATCGTGAGGTATAACAGCAAGACTGGTCTCATCGAGCACTTCAAGACAGTGCACATGTTTTCCATTGCCGTTTAAGGCATGTGAAAGCAACAATGAAGCAAGTGAATTGTTTGGTCCAACAAGCCCAAAGGTTTTCACCTCAAGGTTAAGAGCAAGTGCCGCTCTTCCTGCTGTCACCGATGAACCGGTGAAATCTGCCTCAACACTCTCAAGGAGAGGTTTCTCCGCAGAAGATCCTATCGTTTTAATGAGCAGCTCAGGATTTACTGAGCAACCGATGACAATCATGGTGGTAAATTGGTTGAAGGTTTCCTGATTAATCTAATGATAATTGTAGATCTTTACATCTATTTGTCAATTATATTTATGACAGATTTATTGCGTAATATTTGCTTATAAAATATAGGTATTTATCATAATTCATATTATTGTCATTTTATTTATGACAAGTTATCCACTTGTTGAGGCAGAGTAAGGATGATATATTTAAGTCAATTAAAATGACAAACATAGAAACTATATTTAAAAAGCTAGGACTTACGGACAAAGATGCCGCAGTCTACCTCTCCCTTCTCTCTTCAGGACCAATCGCAATCAGAAAACTCGCAGAAAAATGTGGCATCAATCGTGGGACAACATATGAGATATTAAAGACGCTTCAGAAAGAAGGATTAGTATCGTACTATCACAAAGAAAAGCATCAACACTTTGCTGCAGAAGATCCAAAGATTCTTTCAAAGATCCTTGCTCGCAAGAAAAGTGAGATCGATGAAGTATCTCGTGATATCGAGCGAATCATTCCTGAACTCTCTTCACTTTCAAAGGGTACTTCGGGTCAACCTGTTGTGAAATTTTACGAAAACTACAGCGGAATCCATTCAATCCTAAACGATGTTCTCGATTCAACAGAAAAAACCAAAGACAAAAAATATGTGGTGTACTCTTCTTCAGCTATCAGACCTTACCTTTATCACAAAGAAGCATTCCCCGATTTCACAGATTACCGAATTAAGAAAAAAATATTTGTTCGTACAATCGCAAGTGGTCCAGGAGGAGACACAAAAGGTAAAGATGAACGAAAGTGGCTTTCAAAAAAAGAAAGTGCAGCAACATACACCCTAATCTATGCCGGCAAAGTAGCAATGATTTCTATAGGAGAAAATAATATCCCTCACGGACTCATTATCGAAGACCAAGGAATATTCGAAACTCAAAAATCAATCTTCGAATCTGTTTGGAAGAATTTATAACGAATCCCAAAAAAAATAGCGAAGCCTCTGGCTTCGCTGTTTTTTGACTTTCCGTCATTTCGGAGTATAAATACGAATAGAAAATATGGATTCAAGAAATACTCATATGCTAAACTCTATGACAACAACAACTACGCCAGCAATCCACATCATCATGTACCGCTCAGCGTCCCACAGACTTGAAGCGAGCAGCGAACAAAAAGAACTCCGAACACTTATTGAGGAAGCTCTGGAACTTTCCAAAACCCGAGCCGTCGATCTTACGTCTATGGCACGCGAACAGTGTATTGCAAGATTTAATGTCACATTCCCAATTACCTGCATCAGACATCCGGCAACACAGGTTTTTGAGAGCGGAGACCAAGTTATTGCGTTTTCTGACGAACCTCATTGCTTTACTGTGGTATAACCTAAATCGTTCATTTGCCCACAATCTCTCGCGCCCGCACTCCGGTCCGCGAGATTTTTTATTTTGACTTTACATTATTTCGGAGTATAAATACGAGTAGAAAATACAGATTTTCATAACAATGAAACCTCAATCCAATGAAAACCCTGCACATAGTTACAAAATTACCTGATCACACTCGCGTATCACGCGGGAGAACAATCACGGAAGGAGAACTTATAACATTGCTCCAAGTCAACATAAACAACCCTATTCATGTTGACAGCAGTGCAGTAGCCATTTTAAATTCTGACAAATTCGATTTTGTCGTTCCTCAAAAATGGCTTCAAGAACGAGAGTTCCAGCCCGGAGATGAAATTGCTGTTCTTGGCGAGTTTATTGAGCGTTATAATGTTTCCTGATATCACTCATGTTTGTCTCTTCTACAATCTCTCGTCGACCACACTCTGGTCCGCGAGATTTTTTTATTTAAAGTTTATTAGAAATTTATTCTCTGCCACACCTTCCCATTCGACTCAAAGCTAATCCTCCCCATCGTGTCCGTCCGCAGTATCGGAACACTCAAACTATTTAATGTGTCCAGAGTTTCTTTGTGCGGGTGTCCGTATTTATTATCGACTCCACAGGATATGACTGCATACTCTGGCGATGCAGCTTCAACATATTCTTTGCTCGTTGCGGTTCGTGAGCCGTGATGCCCTGCCTTTAGAATATCTGTATCGAGTTCAGAGGAATTCAAATACAAAAGATATTTCTCTACACTTTGTGGAGCATCACCTTGAAGAAGTACAGAAGTATCTCCGTACACAAGCTTCGCTACAATTGAGCCATCATTGGTCGAAAGCTTCGATACATCGTGATCTGGAAACAAAATATGTAAATAAATATTTCGTTCTTTGTCGAGCATGATATCCATTCCACGACGAGCAATTGTTTTTTGAAGTCCTTTTTCCTTTGATAGGTTTTCAACAGTTTTGTAAGTATCGCTCGGCGATATTGTCCCAGGCTCGATGATGTCATCGACTTTGTATTTTTCCATTATGTTTATAAATCCACCAATGTGGTCTTTGTCAGGATTCGTGATGAGTATTGCATCAATACTTCGGTCAAATGTTGGCATGACCTTGCCGAGTTCTCGGAGCACCACTTCATCTGGACCCCCATCAATCATTATTTGTCTCCCATTTGGTGCTTCGATATATATCGCATCACCCTGGCCAATATTCAAAAACGAGATGAAAAGCCGGCCACTATGTCCGGATGATCTTGAGATAAATAGAAAGGAAACAGATATCAAAACAAGCGTAACAAGGGATATAAATGCGAGCTTTTTATGAAAATTCATTTGTTTTATATTATACAAATAATCCCCGCAAAGTGTTATAATAGCTTCCTTATTATTCACTTAAATATAAATCTATGTTTCAAGCAAAACAATTCACAATCCCAGAAATTCAAGGAATTTCATCAAAGACCATTGAGGAACACCTCAAACTCTATGCAGGCTATGTAAAGCACGCAAACCTTATTCAAGAAAAACTAAGTGAGTACAAAGTTGATGTTGAGAAGAATGCGTATGTTATCGGCGAACTCAACAGACGATTTGCATTTGAATTCGACGGTATGCGAAACCATGAATACTATTTTGAACAGCTCGAAGGCGGGCATAAGGATTCTATGGAAAGCGAACTTACTAAAAAGATGATCGAGGATTTCGGAAGTGTTGATAATTGGCTTACAGAATTCAAGACACTCTGTATGACTCGAGGTATCGGATGGGCAGTTCTCTGGTACGACAAAGTATCAAATAAACTTATTAATGCTTGGGTAGATGAACAACACCTAGGACAGTTGAACGGCCTTACATTCATCTACGGAGTTGATATGTGGGAACACTCATACCTCATGGACTACACTCCAGCTGATAAGAAGAAATATGTTGAGGCGTATCTTATGGCAACAAACCAAGAAGTGAGTGCGAAGAGATTTGACGAAGCAAAGAAATAGCTTCCGGGTTTCAGCTTTTGGCTTACAACCTAAAAAATACCGCAACAAAGTTGCGGTATTTTTTTTGAAAGCTGACACCTGAAACCCAGAAGCTTTAATACGGCTCTGCCGTATTACTCATCTTCTCCATCCCAACTCCTCTTTTCTTCTTGATCCAAAGCGCAAAAATATAAAACCCAAGATAACAAGCAATCATCGCCCAAAGTGGGAAATACTCGATCTGGAAATATCCAAAAGGGATATTAGCTAATAGATGAGCGATCCAGATCACGAATGTTGAAAGAATAATAAGAAGCCCCGCAAAAGGTAGAGAGATCACAGGAACAAATGCAATCATTCCAACAATGAATGTCAGAAGCATGATCCATGGAATGAGGGGCAGAATAATAATATTTGAAATAGGAGCAACGATCGAGAGGTTCCCGATCTCATAAAGAAGATACGGAAGGACAATGATCTGCGTTGCCAAAGTTTCAGAAAGGATCTGTCTCACCTGAAATTTTTCGGTCACTTTTGTGAGACTCTTTTTCATAGGTTCTGCGCAGTTGATGATCGCAAATGTCGCAAGCATACTCAAGGCAAACGATGCGTCATAGAGAAGTGAGTACGGATTCCAAAACACCATCACAAATACAGCACCGAATAACGCACGATTTTGAAGAACGGTTTTGTATGAGAGTGTCCCCAATAGTGTGATCGATGCCATGATAGCCGACCGGACCACAGGCGGAGTCCCTCCAGTCATGATCACAAAAAGCACTATACCGATTCCCGCAAAGATAATCCCAAACCTCCTGCCCCACATCCCAAAAAGAAGCATCATTGCCCGGATCACGATTGCAATATTGTAACCAGACAACACGACAATATGAATGAGTCCCGCTTTCACAAAATCATTCTGCACATCTTTTGGGAGTGCTCCTTTACCTGCCAAAGTCACACCATTTGCAAGTGATGATTCTGGTTCTGATACGAGTGATTCAACATTGTGAGTAAACCAATTCTTTATTTTATATAGAATTGAACGAAGTGTGATCTCATCATTTTGTTTCTGCTCTACAATACTTCCAAAAGACATTTCATGAAATATACCCTGCCTTTTGAGATACGATACATAGTCAAAATCTCTTCCGCCCTTTGAATCAAAATTCTTTGGTCTTTCGATTTTGCCTTTTACAACAAGCGTATCATTGTATCCAAAAATCCCAACCGCATTATCATAAATAATCTTTTCAGGAGAAATACTCTTTACCTCCCCATTTTCTACAGTTGCAAAAACATTAAGGAGAAGTTTATTGTTACTTAGCTCATCGGACACTCGAGCGACCAATGTAACACTTTTGTCCTCATGACTATTTAAAGAGAGATTATTATCATTATTTAAAATACTTGTCACTCGAAAACCCCCAAGAGAAAAAGAAAGGAAGAAAATAATACAAAGCAAAATAGAAGTATCCAGCTCAATCCCTTTTAGCTTTTTATGTATCAAAAGAAAAGAAAGTATCGATAGACCAAGAAGTAGAGTAAAGCAGCATGTATAAAAAGAGATATTTAATACATCCCCAAGTGCAATACCCTCACAAAATCCCACTACAGAAGTATAAAAATATTTGCCACTATTTTTCACAAGAATATTATCTCACAAATAAACTTGCTCGCCAGTATCGGTTAAATACATGATATAATTCATATAAATTTATCCCTAAGCATATACTTATTATGGAAAAGTTTGGCGCAATACGAAATCGGCTGCTTTCTACAGTTTTAGCCTCTGTGTCTTTGCTTTCATGGCAAAACAGTGTTTTGGCAGAAACCAGTCCAGAAGAAAAAGAAAAAATTACAGAGACAAGACGAAGGATGGAAGCGTCTGATTCATTGTTACAAGGGCTCACAATATTTGAACAAGGTGCACAAAATGTAAAACCCGAAATAGCTGCCGCATTTGTAGAAGGGAAAACTCAAGGTAAAGGCAAATGGTTCCTTTTATCAAAACCAGAAGCTGTGGATGAAGAAAATGCTTCTGTAGATTTTGGAGAACTTCAAGATTATCTCGATAAAGCTACCGACGATGAAAAGAAGCAAATAAGGTTTGTTCATTCACATCCTGACGCTTTAAAGAGACACAAAACTGATGTATCTTTTGAAAAAGATGGACAAAAATTCGCTACAGCAAATATGATCCCATCCCTTCAAGATTATGACAGTTTAATGCAAAAAATAATCGTAATGGATAAAGAGACACCTATTCAGGAACTTATCTATGCCGAAAGAACACAAGAATATGTTGAATTTTCAGTTGATGAGAGCAAACAACTTGTCTCCGATGTATTAAAAAGTGAAAATGCTGCAGAAGGCAGTAAGAAATTTGAAACAGAACTTATAAACAACGCTCCGTTTGCAAGATCAATTCTTCTTTTTGGAAAAAATATGGAAACAGGAGATCAAGCTAAGGCAAGAGAAAATCTCGAAAGAATGTTACAAGGATTTGATGAGAATGGCCTTAAATTTAGAATTATTCCAAAGATTGAAATGATTAAATAACCGTTCAAAACAGTTTCTTATTTTGAGAAACTTTTCACAAGTACATCCTCTTCTTCTTTAGAAAAGACTTTTTTGAAACGAGCATTGGTCTTGCCCTTGACTCTCGCTTCACACTCCGCCCAAGTTGCATGGGTTTTAACCACTCCATCAATCATACTCACATATGAATACGCCTTTTTACTTGAAGAAGATTTTGTTTTTGTAGCTTTGGTTGTAAAAGTTTGTTTAGTCGCATCCAGGTCCACTGTATACTTTTCTTTCACATCATTAAAAAGCGTATCGGGTACACCATCTGCAAACGTTGTGGCAATCACATCGCATCGCTCATTACCTGCAATTCCAAAATGTCCTGGAATAACCTTAAATTCAATTTTAATCTTTGGTAGTAATTCCGAGAGTCTCTCCCACAGATCACGATTCAAGACTTCTCCTTTTGTACTTGTTCGCCAGTTATTTCTTTTCCATCCATGGATCCATTCTGTAGCCCCTTTCTTTACATATTCTGAATCAGTATAAAGCACTATGTCTTCTGTGAGATTTTTACTCACCGCAAAATCAATCCCCTCAATTACAGCAGTGAGTTCCATTCTGTTATTAGTCGTATTAGTATTTCGTCCACCAAGCTCTCGAACTCGTGCCTCACGGAGTTCGTCATATGAAACAATAGTCCCCCATCCTCCAGGACCCGGATTACCTCGTGATGAACCGTCTGTAAATATGATTGTCTTAGACATAAGACACATTATTACACAAAAAGGCTTTATTGATTAGAGTAGGTGAAATGTGTTAGTGTCATAGCAGAATGAAAAACGATCCCATTACCCTTGATGCATATGAAAAGTTCTTCTACGTGCTCTGGGCTAGTAATGCCAAAGTACCGTTGTCGAAAGTGCTCCGAGCAGTCATCTATTACGAGTTAGACCAGAATAAACTTAATTCTGAGGATTTGAGAATCCTTCGATCAAGACCAGATGATGGAGTAGCAAAACTCTTGTTTACACTTTCTTACGAGGCTCCGCCATAGCGGGGCTTTTTTATTTAAATTTATTGAATATTGATGACTTAATACTTGAATATTTTAGATTAGTACTCTAATCGATAATTTCTTCAATCCGAACCCTAATACTCTCCTTATTTAAAAAGAAAGACCTCTCCACAACACCCACAAGAGTCAAAGTTTTCTTACCAGTCGCCTGCTCAAATAGTTTTTCAGATGCAAAAAATGAGATCGCTTCAAGAATTCCTCCGTTAGGTTTGAGGAGAAGCACCTTTAGATGTTCTTTTGTTTTTCCAAACATCTGAACGCTTTCAACAGTCGCATTCGCAATGAGGAAAAGTGGCTTTGGATTCCCTGTACCAAATGGCGCTACCATTTCTACCTGTCGGACAAAATTACTATCAACTTCACTGAGGCTTATTGCGGAGTCCGCCCATTTTTCAATTTCACCTACCACCGAACCACACTTTTCATATGCCCGTTCAAGTTCTCCTTCAAGCAAATGAATCGATTCATGAGACACGGAGAAACCTCCTGCCAAGTGATGCCCTCCAAATTCATTGAATACACCCTCTGCGACACTTGTCATGATGTCTGTGACACTAACTTCCCCAACTCCTCGACAAGACCCTTTGAGCGCCTCTTGAATACCATCTCTTCCCCAGAGAAACACTGGCTTACCCTCTTTTTCTGCAAGACTATTTGCAACAAGTCCGAGAAGCGATGGCTTCCATGTCGGATCCCCTGCAACAATCACTTTGTTATTAAAATACGGAGAATATTTCGCTTCAATATGTTTTTTTACTTCTTTTACAAGGTGAGCTGTCGTTGTCTTTCGATCCTTGTTTACTTTCTCAAGCTTGTCTACCAAAATGTCTGCTTCGTTTTGATCCGTAGTCGTTAAAAGTTTAAATGCATCGTATGAAATCCCCATTCGACTTGCTGCATTAATTCGAGGTGTAATCATAAAACCAACATCATCTTCAGTAAGCTTACTTTGATCTATCTTTAATTTAGAGAGGAGTTTGATGAGTCCGATTCTTCTTGATTTACGAAGTACCTTAAGTCCAAAATATGCGAAGCATCTGTTCTCATTTACAAGCGGCACCATGTCCGATAATGTCGCGATGCCTACCATATCAAGTAGCCACTTCTCTTCTCCCTCTTTGAGTCCAAATCTATTTTTAGTGAGTACTCCTTGCGCAAGCTTGTATGCAACACCTGCTCCACAGATCATTTGGTCTGGATACTTTGGAGAGATCTTTGGGTTCACGATTGCAAATGCATTTGGAAGTTTTTCATTTGGAAGATGATGGTCCGTGATGATTGTATCGATTCCAAACGTTTTTGCATAATCAACACACTCTTTGTCTGCGATTCCACAATCAACGGTGATCATGAGCTTCACCTCTTCTTTAGCGATCTTTTCCATCGCCTCCTTATGAAGACCAAACCCCTCTTCACTTCGATCAGGAATATAGTTTATGAAATTGCTATATCCAATTTTTTTAAAAAGATCGTGAAGTACCACTGCTCCCGGAATACCATCTGCATCGTAGTCAGAATAGATACAGATTTTTTCTTTGTTTTCGATTGCGCCCAAAATTCTCGTTACCGCCTTTTCCATATCGTGCAAAAGATATGGGTCGTATACACCCGCATCGTATGATGGAGACAAGAATACTCCAGCTTCGTCTTTGGTCTTTATTCCTCTATGAAAAAGAAGATGTGAAAGAATGTCAGAATATTCTTTGAAATTATTTCGAGTATCAGCATCTATGTTTTCTCGTATTTTGTAGTGATTCACTACGAAATTGTATCACAATAGAATGGCCCTCTGGGATTGAATTTACTTGAAAAGTGATGTGACAGATTCGTCGTTATGAATGCGTTTGATAGCTTCAGCAATAAGAGGTGCGATTGACAGCGTTGTTACCTTTGGTCCAAATGCCTGAACTGCAGAATCAGTTGTGAATACTTCTTTGATGGTTGATTCTTTGATTCTTTTTCTTCCGAGATCATTTAAGATCGCATGAGATACTGCCGCGTATACATCTTTTCCTCCGTTTCTCTGAATTATCTTTGCAGCTTCAACCAAAGTTCCTGCAGTTCCTGTCATATCATCAACAAGAAGCGCATTCTTACCTTTTACATCCCCTACGATACTTATAGCTTCTACCTCGTCTGCACCAATTCTATTCTTCGCAACGATTGCGAGCGGTGCTCCGAGAAGTTTTGCATACGCATGAGCCATCTTCACCGCTCCTGTATCTGGAGAGACCACCACAAGATCTTTTATTTTTCTTTTTTTGAGTTCTTTTATAAATACTGGTCGCGCATAGAGGTGATCGACAGGGATATCGAAGAATCCCTGAATTTGTCCTGCGTGCAAGTCCATTGTAAGCACTCGATCCACTCCTGCAGTCACCAAGAGGTTGGCGACAAGCTTTGCCGTGATTGGCACTCTTGGCTTATCCTTTCTGTCTTGTCTTGCATAACCAAAAAATGGAATGACCGCGGTGATACGATCAGCACTAGACCGTCTAGCGGCATCAACCATTATAAGAAGCTCCATCAAGTTGTCGTTACAAGGAGGGCATGTCGGCTGAATAATGAATACATCACATCCACGAATATGTTCTTGAATTTGGATTGAAATTTCTTCATCAGGGAATCGTGCTACTTCTGCATGCACGAGATTTGTCTTTAACTGTTTTGCAATATCCTTCGCGAGTTTTGGATGAGCTGATAATCCAATGAGCTTAATACCTGAATTCTTTTTCATTTATGAAATTTAATAGTAATAAAATAAGAAATAAACCTTAAATACAAAGAGCTCAAATTTACCCCTCATTATACAGCACTAGAATGATTTTTACCCCTATTTCTGATAAACTAAACTATATGGAAAACTGTATATTTTGTAAGATTGTCAAAGGTGCAATACCCTCATTTAAGGTCTATGAAGACGAGAACTCCCTCGCTTTCTTGGATATACACCCCAAAAACCAGGGGCAAACACTTGTGATCCCAAAAGAACACACGGAAAATATCTACGGACTTACAGACGAGACGATGGCAAGACTCTCTCTTGTGGTGAAAAAAATAGCAGTGGCGGTCAAAAATGGACTAAATAGCGATGGAGTTAATCTCCTTATGAACAACGAAGAAGCTGCAGGACAAATTATATTTCACACTCATATCCATGTAGTTCCGCGATTCAGGAATGACAATTTTGACCACGGCCCTCATATAGAATACAAAACTGATGAAGCGGAAACTGTGGCAAAGAAAATAAAAAATAGTTTATAGCAAAATGCACCGCAGCAAAGCTGCGGTGCATTTTAATTTTATTTAAAATAATTCTTTTATCTTCTCAAAAAAGCCTTTCTTGGGAGCATCAATCATTGGCACTTTTATAAAATTTTGTTTTCGATGTGACATTATCACAGATTCAATACCTACCAAGGTTTCTTCGGCGAGAAAATCAAGCATCGCCCCCCCTCCACTTGAGACAAAAGTAAACTTATCCATAATTCCCAATTTTTCAATTGCTGTAATCACATCACCTCCCCCAACAATTGACATCTTGCCTGAGTCGGCAAGAATTTTTGCAAATGCCTCAGTACTCCCACCGAATCCACCTTCGGCTTTGCCAAGTGGTCCATTCCAGAGTACAAACTCTGATTCTGCAACAGCAATTTTGAGCATTTTTACTGTCTTGTCACCCACATCAAGAATTCGCTCTCCCATACCAACTTCATTTGGGTGTTTGAGCATCTTTTCACCCTTGTAAGAAGTATACACATCAAGTGGAATAATGAGTTTATTATGATTGAGTAATTCTCGAATACCGACAGGCTCTGTTTCTGAAACGAGTGAATCACCAACAAAAAAATCCTTTGCTCTGAAAAAATCGTTTGCAATCGCACCACCCACAAGCACAAGATCAGCAATATCCAAGAATTTTGCAACGAGGGGAACCTTGGTCTCAAACTTTGCACCACCCATAACTACAAGAAACGGCTTATGGGGATAGAACACTTCGGAGAGCTGTGTTATTTCTTCTTTAAATGCAGTACCTAAGAATGAGGGCAAGAAATTCGTGATCTCATCAATAGATGCATGTTTTCGGTGTGAAACCGAAAATGCTTCGTTAATATACATATTACCAAATGATGCGAGATGCTTTGCAAATTCAACATCATTAGCTTTCTCACCAGGCCATTTGCGGAGGTTTTCAAAAAGGATAACATCACCGTCTGCCATACCATCAACAGAAACCCGAGCGCTATTTGAAAAAATATCAGAAACAAAAAAAAGTCGCGGAAATTCTGCGACAAGATATTTAGCAACTGGCTCTAAGGTTCCTCCTTCTTTATCATCAATGTGTGCTAGGAGAATCACTTTTGCACCAGCATCTGTAAGCGCCTTTATAGTAGGAATTACTCTTTTTATACGAAAATCACTTTCAACCGCTTTATCTTTTATAGAAACATTAAAATCTACTCGCAAAAGTATTTTTTTACCTTTGATAGTATTTAGATCCACATAGAACCTGTCAGCAAGCATTACTGCGGTCGGTGTCATATTAAAATATTTAACAGCACCCTTTTGAGGTCCTGCACTTAAAGTATAGCATAGGAGAAATTAGCAAACAACGAAAGTTATTTGCTCGAGATTGATCCTACTATTTCTTCAAATTCTTTAGGCTTGAGGCTTGCTCGTCCTACGAGAAATCCAGAAATAGCACCTGCGCGCATTATATCTTTCGAACTTTTACCATCTACCGATCCTCCATAGACAATTCGTACATCCTCTGCGATCTTTGGATCAAACATTTCTGCAAGCACTTTTTTGATAAAGATAGCCGATTCAGCAACATCAGCTGGCGCCATAGGGCCCACACTTTTCTTACCTATTGCCCACACTGGTTCATAGGCGATCACACATTTTTTAATATTAGTTTTATTGACACCTTGAAGGGAATCTACGAGCTGCCACTTGATCTCCTGCCAATGTTCAGCGTTTTGACTTCTCTCCTTTTCACCAATGCAAATTATTGGACTTATTCTATTCTGTAGCGCTGCACAAGCTTTTTTGGCAACATGCTCACTCGTCTCCCCCATCGCTCTTCTTTCTGAATGACCCACAATAACATATTGAACACCGAGTGAATAAAGTTGTGCTGCACTCACTTCACCTGTAAAAGCACCCTCTTTTTCAAACGACACATTTTGAGCTCCCAAAAATGGTTTTTTTGAGCCCGAGAGTAAACCTATATATGTAAATGGTGGACACACCACAACATCTGCTACAGTTTTTTTAGCTATTTTTTTTGTTCCTTCAATTATTTTTTTTGCTTCCGGCAATTTCCCTGGATTCATTTTCCAGTTGGCAATTATTATTTTCTTCATTCCTCTATTCTACCTTAAAAAGACTGATTTCAAAAATGCACGGCTGCCTGCGGCAGCCGTGCATTTTCTTTCCACTTTCTACTTTTCACTTTTTACTATTGAGTTACCTCGCTCCAACTATCCACTTTCCAGTTTCCCGAGCTTCCGCTTCCACCACCCCCACTAATTCCAGTTGTTATAAAATCAATGCTGGTTAACGCAGTATCATAATTCACCTTCGATCCTCCCGAAAGGAGAAATCTTTTTGCTATCGCGCTGTTAACAGTTGCACCTCCATCTACAAACAAAGTTCCATATGGCGCAAACGTAACCACCGCACCAGAACCTCCGGAAATCTCCATCGCATTGCCACTTCCGGTACCACTGCAAGTTCCACTTGTTGGACACTGACTTGTTGTCATCACCACCATGTAACTTCCACTTGTTCCTGATCCTTGGAAAGATGAACCGCCTGTGACCGTTACGCGCCCATCAGCGATAATCATACCGTCCGAAGTCCCACCTGCGGATGCAAGTTTTATAGTTGAACCACCATTTAGATCTATATATCCTGTCACCCAAATAGTGCCCGTAAGAGATAATGTAGCCCCTCCCGTTACAATAAGATTACCTAGGATTTTTTTTGGTCCCAATGAAACACTTTGACTACTTACTGTATAATTACCATTTATAGTTCCGCCTGCGGTTGCTACCGCTTTCCAGTCAGTAATATTTTGATCCGTAATTGGATATGCAAGCGGAGTAGGATCAGTTCGGCTTGTGTCGCAATTCTTTGTAGATCCAGCTGAATTATAAATATATGTTCCACTCTGACAATAAGCGATCCCAGATACAGTCGTGCTGTTTATCTGATTCGCCCATGCTGATCCCCCAACACTAAGTCTATTATATTGACTGATTCCTGAAATCGTATTAGGGACCCCGCCCAAATAAATATCAAAATAAAGATCATTCGTAGCAGGCAGGATACTTACCCAAGTATTGCTTCCACTTGTAGAACTCCAACTGCCATAACGAGCACTTCCACTCGCATAAGTACTATTGGTACCTGCAAGAGTATAATATTTTGTTGTTGATACTGACGGTATATCTATAACCATCCAATAAGTAGAACCTATGGTGAGGCTTGGTGCTTGTGTAATAGGGATATTTACATAAGTAAACGATGTTGTCACAGCACTTGCTAACAATGTTCCAGTTCCTACTACACCCGTATTACTTGGTTTACCAGCAGAATCAGGCACAATACGAATTGTTGCGTCAGCTGGCGCTCCCGCAATCGTTTTTTTTATATAAAGTCTCACGCTTGTGAGCTGTGCTGTTGATGTCACCTGAAAACTTTGGGCGAGATCTTGCGATGCGGTCGTTGTACCCATATTAAAAGACAGTGGCGAAGTACCGTTTGTATAACTATTTGTTTGATTTACTGTTGCTGGAGCGCTATTTGCGACAGTTAAAGAACCTGTAACATTAGCTTCAAGGCCACTTACAGTTACGCTTCCATTTGAATACGCACTTCCATTCACAGTACCCGCAGAAAAATTCATGCCTCCGTCACCTATCTCTGCCCCATATGCAAAAGCGGTTACAGATCCCACAGGAGAGAAAAAACTTTGTGAATATCGGCTTGTGCTACCGCTTGTACCAGTTGTTGTAATCTGTTTTTGTGAACCTGCCGTTACAACAGAAGCTGAGGCAGAAACATTATTTGAAAATGGAAGGGAGAGAGTGGAAGGAAGTGTTTGACCGAGCTTTAGTCTATATAACGCATCTTCATTCACATTGTCCGCCGCAAGATAACTCTGACGCGTTTTTTGTGCGTCAAGAACAGATCTCACTTGATTGGTTGTTGGTACAACTACAGCGGAAATAACCGCCATAGAAATAATAAGAAAAAAAATCACTATAGTAATGATGGCGAAACCTCTCTTTGACTTGATCGAAATTTTTGGTTTTATATTATTCATTAATTTTGGGATAGATTCTAATCATAAAAACCTCTTAAAACCGCCGTTCCATAAAATTTTTCACTTACATCCGGAGTAGAAGTAGGTCCCTCCATCACCACTTCATATTTGATAGCTTTTGAAGTTGTGGTCGACATTACCTTAAAATGAAGTGAGGTTATCTGCATATTAGCAAGTGTGATGGGTCCAGTTTGGACTCCATTATCATCTTCCATGATTCTATCCCCGACTCGATAAAATCTGCTTGTACGACTACCGCTTGTGGTCGGTATTGTGAGAGTTAACTCATCATTATCGTACGGATAACTTGTCACCAAAGATGCATCAGAAGCCGCCCTGATCTCTCTAACTATTTTATCACTGAAAGCGATTGAGGAATTCTCAACTCTTCGCGTTGCTTTCACTACAGAATTTGCAATAAGGAGCATATTGATGACATAAACAATCACTCCGATCAAAAGTGTCATAAGGGAAATATAAATTATTATTTCTATGATCGAGTAACCCTTATTTTTATTATTCAAATTAATCATTAGTTGTTGAAAATATTAAACAAATAAGTCTCTGCTGATTTGGTACTTGTTGCGGCACTCTCTCGCCATGAAACAGAGACTGTAGCCTTTTTACTTCCTGTATCTACCGTTCCACCACTTGATACAACATTAAAGTTTGTATCGCGAGATACTGGGGAAAGCACAAAATTAATTTGATACCGATTTTCGAGGAGAATATTTGAAGTCGTAGCAGTCCAGGTTCCACCATTTACATTTGCATCCCAATATAGATGATAAGCATTACCATTTGTAAGAGATGCGATATTTTTTGTATATCCTGAATCTCGAAGATATTGCAAGACCTCTATCCCTTCTTCAACAAGCTGTGTTGCCTTCAGAGTTCTCACATTTGAAAGTGAATATCGTGCTACCGCACTATAAACTGAAACTAGGACCAAAAGCGCAATTGAAATGATGCTTGAAGCAATCACGACTTCAACTAAGCTCACACCATTATTTCTTTTCTTTTTGAGAAACATTTGTATTATTGTATATCAACAACTCCAGTTGCGTAAATGGTAATGTTCTTAGTTTTTGTTCCATCAATGGATGATACAGTAATAGTCCCAGTCTTACTTGCGGCACCTGTAAGCTTGTTAAAATAAAAGCTTGTTGCCCCCCCTGTAAGTGCAATTGAGGTGATGTTTGATTTTCCTGAGACATCATAATATGTTTCAGTATTAGCCACGCTGTATGTTGTACTTTTAAATACCGTCACTTTTTTTGTTGCAAAAAGAACCCCGTGCTCAAGCGAATTGACTGAGTTTATAGACTCACTTCTTGCTTTATCAATATATGATGCGATATTACTTGCATCTTTATCAAGTGTAACACTATTTGAAAGTCCAGAAAAAATGGAAACAGAAACACTACCGAGTATAGTGATGATAGCAATACCTATAAGCACCTCAATCAAACTGATACCTCTGTTTTTTGTTTGCATTATATATTAAGTTTTGGCTGCTATATATTATCGAGTACCGTATACATTGGAGTGATCATTGATACCGCAAAGAATCCAACAGCAAGCCCAATAATTACCATAAGAAAAGGTTCGATCACAGTCGACATGTTTTTGGTCTTTTGATCTACCTCATCTTCATAATAGGTCGCCACCTCTTTGAGCATTGCCGATAGATTGCCAGTTTCCTCTCCCACAGATACCATCTCAACCAAAAAGGGAGGATAGAGATTGGGATATTTTGAAATCACATCAGACATTGGCATACCTTTTTCGA
>JAZKAJ010000003.1:0-8932 GCA_040389185.1 Patescibacteria group bacterium | reverse complement strand
GGTTATGAGCCTGACGAGATACTACTTCTCTACCCCGCTATAATTTATATAGCTTGATCTTTAGCTAAAGAGATAACAATTTATAACAAAAAATACAGATAAAAGCAATAGTCAAATCTAGATAAAATGAAACTCTTCAAACACCTTTTGATACAATCCGACCACCCTTTCTGCTTCATGCTGCGGCAATTTAAAAGCTGCCCCATCATGTGCAATACGATTTCTTACTTTATGTGCCTCCCAAGCATCATCAATTGTATTGAAATCACTTTTCTCAACCATCTTGAGCTTGTCTGCAATAGTACTCCCCACATAGCCCATTCGGCCAAGCATTTCACTTAACACAATGTCAGATTCAATGATGGCAAGCCTCCAATCACTTTCATTATGGGAATGGAGATGATCCTGTATACTCAACCATCTTTTATCTGGCGCATGAGGTACTGCAACTGCGTGAGCTCCGTGTAACTCCCCATGTCCATTATCTCCATGACCGTGTCCGTGACCATGCTGCATCAACTCACCAAGTTTTATATTGTAGTAGATAATCCCAACCACAAAAAGAAGTGAAATGAAGATTGAAAATACTTGAACTGTATTAAAAATTGACGCAAAGAGAGATGCTAAACTCGGAAAAATATCGAGAGAAAAACCCATACTTGAGAGAGAACCTTTAATTGCAGCAAAAACTACAAGTACAAGCAGAAACCAAAAAATCGCATCAACGAAGAGATTACCTCCCTCATGACTCTCTTCGGCAGGTTTCTTTTTTTTGTCATCAGCCATATACCTAATAGTATATAGTATTTAGTATATGGTATCTAGTATTAAAGCTTGACCTCAAATTCCTTCGCAATACCAAAAAGATCTGTATCATTTTTATATGCACCCATAAATTGTAGCCCAAACGGTAGCCCGTCTTTTGAAGATCCATTCGGCAGCGAGATTGCAGGAATCCCTGCAATATTTGCAGTCACCGTAAAGATGTCAGCCAGATACATTTGAAGTGGATCATTTGATTTCTCTCCTATTTTAAATGCGGGACTAGGTGTTGTCGGTGTCATAACTACATCAACACTTTCAAATGCTCTTTCAAAATCTTTTTTTATGAGTTCCCGAGCCTTATTCGCTTTGCCATAGAATGCATCATAATACCCAGAAGAGAGTACGTATGTCCCGATCATGACTCTTCGCTTCACCTCACTTCCAAGAAGCTGACCTCTTGTTTCCAAATACTCTTCAAGTAAATTACTTCCTGATATTTTCTTCCCAAAACGCATACCGTCAAATCGTGACATATTAGATGATACTTCTGCGGGACATATAATATAATAGACTTCAAGCGAATGAGAAATGTTTGGCATCTCAAGTTCTACTATTTCAAATCCAAGTTCCTCCACCTTTTTAATAGATTCTTCAAAATTCATTTTAACTTCACTATTAATTCCTGGGGTATCAAGTAGTCCTTTTACGATTCCAATTTTTTTCTTTAGGGGTCTCGTTTCATTTATTGAAATAGTTGTTGCATCATAGCCATCTACTCCTCGGATGCAATCAAAAATTATTTGTGCATCTTCAACACATTTAGTAAGAGGACCAATCTGATCAAGCGATGAACTCATTGCGACAAGTCCATGACGAGACACTGCGCCGTAGCTTGGTTTATATCCTACAACTCCACAGAATGATCCCGGCTGTCTAATTGAACCTCCTGTATCAGATCCAAGTGCACAAAGTGCTAAATCAGCTGATACAACTGCCGCCGATCCACCCGAAGACCCACCGGCCACGCACTCAAGATTGTGAGGATTTTTTGTTACGCCATATGCAGAGTTTTCAGTTGAAGCACCCATGGCAAACTCATCCATATTCGCTCGTCCCAAAAAGACCACTCCTTTTTCTATTAGTTTTTGTATTGCAGTAGCACTGTACGGAGCAATATATCCTTCCATTATTTTTGACGCACAAGTTACTCGCCTACCTTCTACCAAAAGATTATCTTTAAGTGCCATTGGGATACCGAGAAGCATATTATCTATTTCACCATTTTTAAATCGGAGATCTGCATTGTCGGCCTGTAGGAGCACATCAGAAAAAACTTCGAGATACCCATTTATATCTTTATTTTTTTCTTCAATATTTTTCAGATATTCCGAAGCGAGTTCTCGGACAGTAAAATCTCCATCTACAAGATGTTTGTGGGCTTTTTCTATTGTTAAGTTTTTTAAATCAATATTCATATTATCCTAAGATCTTTTTAACTTTTACAAAATTACCTTCCCGCTCTGGTGCATTTGCAATAAGCTTGTCTGTACATTCACCCGTTTTGTGCAGAACATCATCTTCTCTAAGTATATTTTTTTGGATATAAACTGGTACATTATCATTTGAAACAAGCGAGTTAATATTGCTCACATAGCCCAAAATAGCCCCAATTTCATTTGAAAATGAATCTTTTTCCTGCTCTGTGAGTGCTAGGCGTGAGAGACTAGCGAGTTTTTCTATATCTGTCTTTGAAATCATTTAACTGATTGTAGCATAAGAGCATCTAAAAATTAAGGTTAACCCACAAGCTTTTGAAATTCTCCCTCAGTCAGGATTTTGACCCCTAATTCCGCCGCTTTGTCATATTTAGACCCAGCACTCTCCCCTGCGACTACATAGTTTGTACTTTTTGATACTGTGCTCGAAACACTGCCCCCAAGTTTTTTGATGAGTGCTTTTGCTTCATCTCGGTCCATCGAATCCATAGTTCCAGTAAACACAAAAGTTTTACCTTGAATTTTTTCATTGAGGTTTTTTTCATTTCTCTTTGGATTAATAACATGTAATTCCTTTAGCAATTTTTCGAGTGACTCCATATGATGTCCATCTTTCTTCCAGTCACCTATTTCTCGCGCAATTACTTCTCCAACCCCATAAATTCCTGATAGAGTCTCAAAATCAGCTTCAAGGAATTTATCAATACTTCCAAATGTATTCGCAAGATCATACGCAGTCTCCTCACCTACCTGAGGTATCGAAAGCGATGCAATAAGCCGAGATAATTCCACATTTCGTGCTTTTTCGATCGCAGATAGAAGGTTATCTACAGACAACTCACCAAATCGAGGAAGCGAAACAATGTCATCTTTTTTTAATCTAAAAAAATCTGCGGGAATTTTTACAAGCCCATTGTCACAGAGTGCATCAATAATCTTTGGTCCAAGCCCATCAATATTAAATACCTTTTTAGAAGTAAAATAATAAAGTTTTTTTCTATCCTTTGCTTCGCATTTTTTATTAACACAATACCAAGCAGCACTCGTCTCACTTTTTCCACCAATATTTTTTTTCTCAAGAATCGAATCACAAACAGGGCAATTCTTTGGCATTTTGAATTCCTTTTCATTCCCCGTTCGAAGATCTTTCAAAACTTCAACCACTTCTGGTATCACATCTCCTGCCTTTTGTAGAATAACAGTATCTCCAATTTTGAGCTCTAATCTTTTAATTTCATCTTCATTATGGAGTGTTGCTCGAGAGACTTTTGATCCGTATACGATTACTGGACGAAGTTCTGCAACAGGCGTTATAACCCCAGTGCGCCCCACCTGGAGGGTAACATCTTCTACAACAGTCGTCACTTGTTCTGCCTTAAATTTAAATGCAATTGCGTATCTCGGTGCCTTACCAGTATGTCCCAGTTCATCTTGAAGCTTCTTTTGATTAACTTTCACAACTACACCATCAAAAAAATAGTCTTGTTTTTCTTTTTTATCCTGCCATTTATTCCAAAATTCAATTACCTCATCTGTATTTTTACATAGTTTAAAATCCTTATTGACCTTGAACCCCAAATCCTGGAGAAATTTTAATTCTTCATTTTGAGTTTGAGGCATATCCTCACATAGAGTGATGTCGTAGACAAATACCTCAAGCTTTCTTGAGGCTGCAATATTTGGATCAAGCTGTCGAAGAGATCCTGCTGCAATATTTCGAGGATTGGCAAAAAGCTCGAGTCCTTCTTTTTCCCTTTCTTTGTTCAACTGCTTAAATATAGTCTTACTCATCCAGACTTCACCTTCAACAATAATATCGATCGGCCGATCAAGCTTGAGCGGAACCGAATCAATGGTTCTAATATTATGAGTTACATCCTCCCCTATTACTCCATCACCTCGTGTCGCCCCTCGAAAGAAAGCACCTTTTTTGTATTCGAGAATAATTTTGAGTCCATCTATCTTGTGTTCAGCAACATATTCAATATCCTTTTGAAGATCCAATTTCAAGAATCTCTTCACTCGCTCATCAAAGGAAATAAATTCTTCGGGAGTAAAACAATCATTCAAAGACCATTGCCTTGTCTTGTGAGTAACTTTCACTAATTCATCTTTTACTCCTCCAGCTACCCTTTGTGTTGGTGAATCAATAGTAATCAAATCAGGATACTGGCTCTCCAAGTCTGAAAGTTCTTTTTTGAGCGAATCGAGTGCCTCTGGAGATATCTCTGAAATATCCTTTAAATGATAGTTTTTTCGATGATATTCGATTGAGTCACGAAGCTTTTGTAGTCGTATTTTTACCTCTTTTTTATCCATATTATGACCTAACTATATCAGAAACCTTAATAGTTGTAAGTCTTGATTGCTCGCTCAAATACTGTTCCACCAGTACTACAAGTGTTATATCCTCTTGATTCAATAACACTATTTACCTCAGAAGAATCACTATTTGGCGTTTTTGTAACAGTTACACCAAAACATATATTAGTATCCGGATTATCTTTTAGATCAAAAGTGCTTGTCACATGATCTCCCTCTGCCACTGAAGTAATGGTTATGTCTTGTCCAAAACATTTTGGAAGTCCCGCGCGCGACGTAACATATTCATCCATATCTTTGTCACAAATAGAAATCCCCGAAGGTGATGTAGAGGCGACTCCAAAAAATCCTGCTTGGCAATCTGAATCCCCAGCACCCCTATCTAAGAGTAACGCACATTCAGATCCCGCATCAGCTGCATAAAATGATTGCTGAGACTCCCTTCCTGCAGAAGTTAATGTGAGTTGTTTTAGAGAAATATTTAAAATCGCGATTCCAATTGTAAAGACAAGCGATCCAATAAGCGAAGCAAAAAGAAGAGTAAAACCAAAATCGGTCTTTTGCTTTTTAATATTGTTTTTAATTTTTAATTTTTGGTTTTGCATTTTTTTTTAAACATCAATTCTTCTTTGTGACACCATTGTTTGAAGGTGAAACGAAGCCAAATTTCCAAACCCCTTATAACTACCGTTTATTATTATAATTATTCGAGGCTGAACATAATCTCCTGATCCAGTTTTCACAGTGCCCGTAACATAAAACTTGAGCGAAGTAATATTAACTTCGGGACTTGTTAGATATAATCTTGGTCCGCTATTGACCGATTTAACAATTGATCCATTTTGGATCGTGTACTCAACAGGTGCATCAGATTGAGTAGAAAAAAACGAGATGACACCTCCCCCATCTCCATTCGGACAGTCACCTCCACCATCACAGTTATAATCATATCCAGTTCGCAAATCTCGAACCATCGCTTCTAAAGCAAAATTAAGATTCGTAAGCACGGAACTTACCGCCTGAGCCTTTTTGTTTGCTGAGACGATAGAGAGCACAGCTCCGATCGCCACCATCATCACAAGGGTAAAGATTGATACCGCAACCATTATTTCGATCAACGTAAAACCTTTCGTATTTATTTTTGTTTTTTGATATAACATTATTTCTATTTTCGCTCCCAATTAGTCATAATATCTGTAAGCTTATATATCTTATCCCCTCCCAACAAACTCTGTGATGGCCAGCTGATCTCCACATTTATCACCGCATCAGTATCTCCCCCTGCTGCATCAGGAATAATGCTAACCTTTCTTTTAAATTTGGTGTTCGTACCACCAATTTCATCATAACCCCAAAATCCACTATCTTCATTATATCGTAAATATGGACACCCATTCTCTTCATCAAGATCGCACGGTACCACTGATACACTTTCAGAGTTATTAGAATCAGTAATGGATTCCGATAGAGTCGGATTGAAAGGAACCGAGGTTCGAAGAAAACAACCTTTGAATTCAGGATCGGTACCGTCAGTAAGACAAGGTCTAAGACCGCGAAGCCACGGCGATGCACTTCCACCGCCTTCAAATACATCACTCAAAAAGAGAGTGTCTCGAGAGTTCTTAACATATTCAACCGCCTCAACTGCAAGATAATATGCAGTAATCTCATCCCGAGCATAAAATGCTGAAAATAGTGCGTTCGCAGCGATCTGTAGAGGACCTGTTATAGCAACCACAAGAAGCGTGATCGCGACAAGAGTTTCAATCAAAGTGAAACCTTTAGATATTTTTGCGCCAACTGTTTTTTTAATTTTTGATTTTAAATTTTTCATGTTATTCTATCCCTCCATTACACCCGCCAGTAGTATCCTCAGGATTAATCGGATCGACTGATACCTGTCCTGAGACAGAGACGCTAACCGTGCGACATTTGTCCCCTAAACCGGATTCAACAACAATCTTAGCCTCGCTATATGCTTCTCCATCGCCAGAGTTATGGGTACCCATAGTAATATGTGCCTCCGGATTCGGTCTCACAAAAACAATATTTAGTTCTTGATCAGTATTGTCAGGAAAACAATTCCAAGATGATTCGGAATTTACCCGTCCACAATATTTACTAATGTGTTGCCCTTGGGACATTTGTACCACCTTATCTACTCTATCAGACGAAGTAAAATAATAATCAAATATATTCTGATCATCTGCTACAGCATCATGAATTGAAACACCTGAGACATCAATAAAATTTGTAAAAGAATCAGGACTACTTGCTCCTGCGGCGGATTCAAAATGTACTCCGTAGCCCACTCGTTCATTACTCCCGTCTTGCTTTGAACTAAGTCCATATACTGAAGCCTCACGAATTGAAAGAGCGACTTCGTATGCCATATTTGTTATCAAAATATCACTTGAAAATTTTGATTGTCTAAAAAGTACCGCTGAGGTAACCATTATCATAATGGTTACCACAATAAGAAGCTCAATAAGAGAAAATCCTTTTGTAATATTCTTTTTTCTTTTTTCTTTTTGATTCATTATTGCATTACTAGATTCCAAACAAAAACACATTGAGACTCAAAAGATCAGGTGAAAAGTAATACGCAAGGAGTGTTCCTAAAACCAAAAATGGAGCGAACGGCATTTCACTTTTCATTTTGAGGATAGGTACTCTAAATAAGGCTAATTTTTGGATTGCCATAAGAGAAAGTGATACAAACGCAGCAATCCAAAATCCAAGAATTATCGCAGACACACCCTTTGAAAGACCGAGCAAGAATCCAATACCTATAGCGAGCTTCCCATCACCAAGCCCCATCCATTCACCATCTGACCAACGCCACAATAAATAGAACGGCACAAAAAGTATGAACCCTGCAAGTAAATTAAGGAGTCCAAGCAAAGTTTTAAAATAATAAATATCATTAGTTGCCAAAACCCAAACTAAAGAACTCAAGGCAAAAAGAAGAGCTAATTTATCTGGGACAATCTTGTGTCTAATATCGTAGACTGAAATAACGATAAGAATGGAAAATATAAACCAGTAATAAAACATTGCTAAAGGAGAGACAAAAGGCATTCCAGACAACGTCTTTAGAAAGACAATGAGGAACACGGCACCTGTTAATAATTCTACAAGAGGATACTGCCACGAGATTGGAGTCTTACAGGTACGACACTTTCCTTTCAGAAAGAGAAAGCTTATAACTGGAATAAGTTCAATCGAATGTAAGATTGTTCCACAAGAAAAGCAGAATGATCGCCCACCAACACCTCTTCCAGTTTTAAGCCGAAGAATAACAACATTAAGAAAACTGCCAATAATGATCCCGAATAAAAAAACAAATATAGATAAGGTTGCAAACATAGGATAAGTATAAATCAAAACAAGAAAAGTTGAAAGGCTAAAAAGTGAATATAAAACGCATCAAGTCGCAGACTTGATGCGTTTACCGTAGACCTATATTTATAAACCAATTAATCTCAGGGTCCTTTTATTTGATAGTTTGCATCTGAACCAGAATCAAGACATTCGACTTCATTTTGCATTGCTTCAGTTTCCATCACGGCACCAAAACAATATCCTTTTGGACTCGTCATTGGTTGATATGAATATTTATCATGTGTCTTCGGATCTCTAGGGCCCATAGAATCCGTAAAGTACTGATCCAGATCATCTATTGTTTCTGGAAATTTTCCATTATGCTCATTGAAAAATACTTCTGCTGCCTGACTCAAAGATTTTAGATCTCCTGCACGCACCGTATCGCGTGTTCGCTCTCTAGTTCCATTCAAACTATTAAATACTACTCCAGAGAGAATACCGATGATTGCGATAACAACCAAGAGCTCAATCAATGTAAAACCTTTATTTTTTTTCATATTTAATATTATAACATCAAAATCCACAACGAAAGTTGTGGATTTTGATCGGTGAGATTTAACTTCACAAACTTTCAACAGAAAACTCTAATTAACAACCTGTTGGGAAATGAGCCCCAGTCTCGTCAATATATGTTGTAGCTGATGGGCAAGATGTCAAAACTCCTGAATCTGCTGCAGCAACATAAATCTTAAATGATGTATCAGTTGCACAACTAGCATCATAACCACTTGCACTTGTAGCCGTAGTATATGTTGGATGAGTTCCAATAACACCAGTTGCGGCAACATCCGCAGTATTACTATCACAAGATGTGATCATCGCTGGAAGAGCTGAAGATACTTCAGCCTTGAACGCAGCAACCTTAGCCTTTGAACGAGCACTATTTAGAGAAACCAAAACAACTGATGAGAGAATACCGATGATTGCGATAACAACCAAGAGCTCAATCAATGTAAAACCTT
>JAZKAJ010000002.1:0-11889 GCA_040389185.1 Patescibacteria group bacterium | reverse complement strand
TTTATATTATTGTGCAAAAACCAACTCTCTTTCGGAGAATAAAATCTATCTTCAGTCTTGAGAAAAGAAGAAATCTTCTTTTTGTATTTGAAAAAATGGGATTTATCGAGAAGATCATTTTCTTCACTTTTGCTTTTCTTCTCACCGCAAGTGCACTCCTTCTGTTAAAGAAAGCTTCTGATGGTCTGAGCGTTGAAGTGCCTGTCCTTGGAGGAACACTGAATGAAGGTGTTGTTGGATATCCTCGATATGTAAACCCGCTTCTCCCTGTGACAGATTCAGGGCGTGACCTCACTACCCTCGTATTTTCAGGGCTCATGAAACTTGATGGAGAGAATGGACTCGTGACAGACTTGGCAAAAGATTACAAAGTTTCTGATGATGGACTCACTTATACAGTGACTCTCAAAGATAATATCTTTTTCCAGGATGATGTACCTGTCACAGCATACGATGTGGAATTCACAATCAAAAAAGCAACAGACCCAATCATAAAGAGTCCAAAGGCTGCTAACTGGGAAGGCGTAGGTGTACAAGTGATTGATGCAAAGACAATTCAATTCACCTTAAAGAAACCTTATGCACCATTTATTGAAAATCTCACACTTGGAATTCTTCCAATGCATATCTGGAAAGATATTGATTCTGATGCATTCCTCTTCAGCCAGTTCAACTTCGAACCAATTGGCTCTGGTCCTTACAAGATCAAAGATATAAAGCGAAACGCATCTGGCTTGCCTCAGTATTACCACCTTACACCATTTGAAAAATATGCTGGAGGAGAAGCATATATCGAAGACATCTATGTGTGGTTTTATACTAATGAAGATAAGCTTATCGAGGCATACAAAAGCGGAGTGATCGATAGCATGAATTCAATCTCACCTGACAATGTGAAATCAGTAGACACAGGACGATCCGAGATATTAAAGTCTCCCCTTCCGCGAATCTATGGTGTATTCTTCAACCAGAATGAAGCAAAAGTATTTGCTGATAGTGATGTGAGACAAGCTCTTTATCTCGCAACCCCAGAAGACAGTATTATCAAAGATGTACTTTTGGGATTTGGTACACCAATTGAGGGACCGATTCCGAAAGATATATCAACTCTTCCAGCAAAAGAGGTGACTGATGAAGAAGGTTTGGAGAAAGCAGAAACACTTTTGGCAAAGAGTGGCTGGGTCAAAGATGCAAACGGAATCTTGGCAAAGAAAACTAAAACAGATAATCTTTCGCTTTCATTTTCAATTGCGACTTCCAATGTCCCAGAACTTAAAGCGATCGCAGGCTTGCTTAAAGATTCTTGGGGAAAGCTCGGTGCAAATGTTGAGGTCAAAGTATTTGATAGTGGGGATCTTCAGCAGACAGTAATTGTACCCCGAAAGTATGACGCCCTTCTTTTTGGTGAATCGATTGGACGAAATGCGGACCTCTATGCATTCTGGCATTCAAGCGAAAGAAACCATCCCGGACTCAATATCGCAAACTACACAAACAGTAAGGTGGACAAGATTCTTCAAGATATTAGAACAACAAGCGATAGAGAAAAAAGAATAGCACTCTACCAAAGCTTTGAAAAAGAAATATACAAAGACAATCCTGCAGTATTTCTCTACTCTCCTGACCTTGTATATATTGTGCCGAATGACCTCAAGGGAATATCGCTTCAAGGTATTGCAGGGTCATCAGAAAGATTTGCAACAGTAAACAAATGGTACAAAGAAACAGAAAAAGTATGGAGAATGCCTTGGTTCAACTAAGACATATCTCGCAATTAGCCGCACATTAAACAACAAAAACTTTCAAGGCTTTTATTTTGGTACAAGTTTCGTAAATATAAGACCACTCTCCCGTCATATATTAAGACAACTTGCGCCTCAAATGAGTCTTGAAAAAGAATCTGTTTTAAAACAGATTCTTCAAAGCAAAAA
Source organism: Patescibacteria group bacterium (assembly GCA_040389185.1). GTDB lineage: Bacteria > Patescibacteriota > Minisyncoccia > Phycocordibacterales > CAIRYW01 > JAQBQZ01. The sequence continues at coordinate 9,958 of JAZKAJ010000002.1, read as the reverse complement.
AATATTATCAATTATTAACTAACTTATTAAAAGTTTTGGATCTTAAAAAATAGATCCAAGAAAATAAACAATTATTATGGACAGACAAAACAACAATAACGACAGAGACGATAGACGACCGATACTCCGAACTCCAGAAGTTCGAGCGGTACACAGAGCACCACAAACAGGTGCACCTGCAGGAGGAGCTCGACCTCATCATGCTCCACACATAGGAGGAGGACGTGACAATCGAAGACCACAGCAGAGACATTCAATACCCTTCTCACCAGAGAGAGCTCGAGAGCGAGATAACAGCGCACCACAGCGAACTGAGCGACCACTTAACATTCCACCGCTTGGAGAAAATATTAGAATCATTCCACTTGGAGGAGTTGAAGAAGTGGGTATGAACATGACAGTGATCGAATACAAAAACGATATCATTGTTATCGATATGGGATTCAAATTCAAAGATCAGGACACTCCTGGTATCGACTATATTCTTCCTAACACAAAATATCTTGAAGAAAACAAATCTCGTATTCGAGCAGTGATCATTACTCACGGACACCTCGACCACGTTGGAGGAATCCCTTACATTATGGATCGAATCGGTAACCCGCCACTTTATACTCGAAACCTCACAGGTCTCATGATCAAAAAAAGACAGAGCGAATTCCCTCATCTTCCTATGATCGATTTCAAGATCGTGGATCAGGATGAAACAGTCACACTTGGAGAAATGAAGATCAAATTCTTCGGAGTGACACACTCTATCCCCGACTGTCTCGGCGTATGTATTCGAACACCTTGGGGAAACATCATTAACCCTGGAGACTACAAGCTCGAGCATATGGATGGCGTGCCAAGTGATGGTGAAGAAAAAGTATATGGAGATCTTGCGAAAGAAAAAACTCTTCTTCTCCTCACTGACTCAACAAACATTGAAAACCCAGGATTCTCAACTCCAGAAGTATTGGTACATGAGAACCTCGCAAACATCATCAAAGAAACTAAGGGTCGACTAATCATCAGCATGTTCTCATCTCACGTGACTCGTATCGCAAAGATCATTGAAGCGTGTGAAAAGAACAACAAGAAAGTGGTGATCGAAGGACGAAGTATGAAGAACAACGTGGATATCTGCAAGGAAGCAAAGATCATCGAACTCAAAAAAGATACGATCATTCAGTCTTCAGAAATTCCAAACTATGCTCCAGATCGAATCGTGATCTTGGCAACAGGAGCACAGGGAGATGAATTCGCCGCACTCTCACGACTTGCAAACAAGAGTCACAAAGTGATCACTCTCACAAAGAATGATACAGTTGTTCTCTCTTCATCTATCATTCCTGGTAACGAAAAATCTGTTCAGGCAATGAAAGACAATATCGCGCGAACGGGTGCGAAGATTGTTCACTATCGAACATCAGAAGTATTTATTCACTCAACAGGTCATGGAAACAGAGGTGAGATCGAATGGCTTCACAAAAAATTAAAGCCTAAGTTCTTCATCCCTATTCACGGAAGCCACTACATGCTCCGACTTCACGCAGAGCTCGCATACGGACTCGGCATGAAAGAAGATGAGGTGGTGATTGCTGACAACGGAAGTATTGTCGATATCACTGACAATGGTGAAAAAATAGTAAAACAAAAAGAAAAAGTGCCATCAAGTCCACTTATGGTAGATGGATTCGCTATCGGAGATATGCAAGAAGTTGTCCTTCGAGATCGACAGATGCTTTCACAAGATGGAATGTTCGTCATCATCGCAAGCGTCAACACAGTAAACGGAAAGCTTCGAAAATCTCCTGATATTATTTCTCGAGGATTCGTATATCTTCGTGAAAACCAGGAACTCCTAAGACAAGCCCGAATCATCATCAAGAAAACAATTGAAGACAATACCGTCGGAATGAATCCTATCAACTTTGATTTCATCAAAGATGTAGTGACTGACAACATTGCACGATTCCTCTTCCAGAAAACTGCAAAGAGACCGATTGTTATTCCAGTGATACTCGGAGTTTAGGCAGGAAAAACAAAAATGCACCGCGCCCAAGGGCGCGGTGCATTTTTGTTTTTAATTTTCTAACTCATGTTTGATTTTGTATCTTTTGTACAAAATATAGACACCTAATACAAATGTATTGAGTGACATAAATAAGAAGAGGACTTTGAACCCAGCCACCTGAATTAATAACCCACCCACTAGTGCAGCCAGTCCTGTTGCAATCGCAGCAATACCTTCCCAGTCTCCCCACTCAAGGATTGCATTTTCTCCTGAAACATTAGATGAATATAGAGCATCGAATGCAGGGGTACCTAGCGCTGCCGCAACACCCCATAGAACTTGGGTTATAAGTAATTGTTGGATACTATCCATAAAAGCATAACTTAAAAATACGACGGAGCGAATAAGATAACCTGTCGCAAGAAGCACATGTCGCCGCTTCACTCTTGATTCCCACTTACTCAAAACCAAGATCAGTACCCCTGACATTATCGAAAAACACGCCCATGATACCCCCGCAAGAAATGCCCCGCCACCAATCTTTGCAACAAAAACCGCATAAAATGGTGCAAACATTCCGATAGAAAAAGTAAGGATGGTATTAAGCGAAATTAATACACGTCTTTGGCCATTCACTCTCGAACCATATGGAAGGACTTTGATCTTATTTTTTGGATTCATCCCGTTTGAAATAGGAAGCACTTATTGCCTCCCATTATTATTTAATAATTAATGCACATTGTTAATTTGCCGCTTATTTTGAGCTAACACTAAGCGCTTCCGTAGTATATGTGAATGTAAACTATTTATCATGCTTTTACTATATTTTAATATGTTACTTCGTTAAACTGAGGGATTTCGAACGGGATTCATCCCGTTAGAGATAGGAAGCGCTTTTGACGCACCCACTATCAGTATTAATTATTAAATCGTAATTTTATATATAAATATCATATTTCTTTCTCGAGCGCTTCCGTAGTTTATGGATATATAATATGAACCACTTCACATTTCAAGATGATCACCTTAGGTATAGTTACTTAACTAAGGGATCTCGAACGGGATTCATAATATGGATTATAACATTTACCAAAACCCAATCAACTTAATACAATACATTAAAATCATATTAAAACTGAAGATTGCTATATGCATTACAAACGCTATAATTTAAGAATGATTAAAATATTTCTTTTTGTATTTTCATTATTACTCCCAGCACACATAGCGTCTGCCCATGAAGCCTATGTAATGGATTACAATATTTTTTGGAACGGCATGAATGGACCAATGAGTAGTCGGGCATTCGATGCCCTCAAAAACCCAGCAGACCTCCATCTTACTATTATTATAGTTGTCTCAGTTCTTGTAGCGCTCGGTATCAACTTCCTTATTCGGCTCACTTCTTTTGGTGAAAAGCTCCACAAATTCCCTGAGAGATTCTCCAATCTTGGTCCCCACTTTGTGCGAATCACTATTGCAATCGCCCTCTTCTTTTCAGCCTGGAGTAATACTTTTTTAGGACCAGAATTGCACGGAAGCCTTTTTGCATATCCCGAGATCTTGAGAATCACACTGTTTGCAATAAGTATTATGATTGCCATTGGATTTCTCACAGAACTTGCAGCGTTTGTAGGAATCGTTGCATTTGTATCGAGCTTCTTTGTATTTGGACCATACATATTCACATATCTCAACTACTTGGGAGAACTCATCGTCCTCCTTCTTTTTGGTATGAGAGTTTTTTCTGTAGACAAATATCTTCTTGGCCCCCTCAAAAGATTTGAATGGTTTGAAAAATATGAGACAGTAATTGTTCGAGTACTGTACGGTATTGCACTCATCTACGCAGGAATAACAGTCAAACTTCTCCATCCTGAACTTACTATAGATGTGGTGAACACATGGCACCTCACACAATTCCATTGGCTATTCCCTTCTGATCCTCTGCTTGTTACTTTTGGAGCCGGAATCGTTGAATCTGTTATTGGGATGTTTATTATATTTGGGTTTGAGATGAGACTCACCATACTCATAAGTCTCTTCTATATCACCCTTTCACTTCTCTACTTCCGCGAGCTTGTATGGCCCCACCTTCTCCTTTATGGTATTTCGTTCAACCTCCTTGTAAAGCCTGAAGTATTTACCATCGATCACTTTATATTCGAAAAGCATCGCAAAGAAATGCAGTGGTGGAAGCGACCGTTCAAAGCACATGACGAGATTGGAAAAAGTAGTATCAACGAGGCTAAATAAGACAAAAAACTGCACCGCGCCCAAGGGCGCGGTGCAGTTTTTTGTTTTCATTTGATTACTTCCTACTTGTTTACCTTAGCTTTGTAATCAAAGCGATTATTTCTTCTTTGATGCAACCTTCTTTGCAGGATTCAAATGCTTCTTGAGGTGACTCCAGTATCCCTTGAGTTCCTTTGTAACCGCATCAATCTCATCACCATGCTCTGCTCGCATCTTTTCGTATTTCTGCATAACAGTAGCCACTGTGTCATTGTAAGACTCTTCAGTGATGTCCTTTGCCTTCTCGATCTTCTCTAGCACCTCTGCCTTTGCTTTGAGAGTCCAGCTCTTAATTTTCTTCTTTGTCTTTGCGCCTTCCTTTGTTCCGTAAATAAAGTAAGCTCCTGCTGCTGCAGCAAGTGTTGCCACTACCGCGAGTCCTGCACCCATTCCACTTTTTTCTGTCTTTGCCATAAAAAAATTTTATCCTGTAAAGTTTTGGCTGATGCATTAAACTTTGTTTAATGCTGGAAAATCATAGATTTTCCGTCAGTCAAAATTTTTTAGGATGAATTATTATTAATAAATTAACTACTCCTTACTCTTTGATCTTCGTTTACTACGAAGCGCCCAAAGTGATGAAATTATTGTTGCAATAGTTTTACCCTTAGACTTTAGGGTCTCTCGAGCATTTTTTAAATCATCTGCGATTTCATCTGTTTCTTGTTTGGCACGCTTTGCAATGTATTTGATATCTGAGGCGATACGAATAACATATGCGAGGGCAACAACAAGCACCAACGTCACAATAATAACTGCGATCGTAGTAACAAAGAAAAACATATCTGACTTTGCAATATTTTCCATATATAAATTATAGCACAGTTGGCTCGAAGTCTTAAAGCACCTTTATACCACCTCCATGTACACATACCCCGTTAGTGCCTAGTGCACCTATTGTACACTCACCACAGGAATCTCCAGAACAGGCCGTTGGATCTGTAGTGCCAAACTGGATTGGTATTTGAAATGAAGGAGTATCACCTTCTTCCCTCGGATTATCCGCTGAAATAACGATAAATCCAACCTTGGTCCCCGCCTTTGTAAACGGTATCACTCCGCTGAAGCCAACGCTTTTAACTGTCGTCCAATCATCCGTAGCAACGAGAGGACCTTGTCCTAATACCACTCCTTCCGCATCAACCACCTTCGACATAATTTGCCCTTCAAAAAACCAAGTTCCTGAAACACTTCCTTTAATTGTCACAGGATTTGTAATGACCTGATGTGACAAAGGAGTAGCAATAACTACTTTTTCTTTAAATATCTTTGGATTGTAATATTGCTGTTTTGAAGCGATTGTATCAATTTCTTTTGAAAATGCTTTTATCTCTCCAGAAACATAATAAAATGCTCCAAGTGAAATCAAGATCATTATAATAAAATAGAGAGCAGTTTTACTCATAGCATTTATTAAAAAATTAATGTTCAACTACCTCACCTTCATCATTATTTCGAAACGATTCTGTTCCAACAACAATGCACAAAACCCCAGTCAGAAGATGAAGAATATTTCCAACTCCATTGACTGTAATAAGTCCCATAATCTTGCCAATATCTACTCCAGTAAACCATGCCCCTAGTACCGCAAGGACAATGAGTATTGCACCAATAGTACGGACAACTCGAGGCAACAAAAAATGATCCCAGAGTGCAACACCGACAAGCACAAAACCAATCAGAAGATGAATAAAATTATGTAAAAAATCCGTCGACAAAAATGCATTATGCCCTATAAAGTCATTTGGGTAGACTGAAGCAAGCGCAAGTAAAATATAAAGGCCTCCAAATATATATGCAAATTTTTTGAAATTCATTTTTTTATAGAAGATTATTTTCTTTTAGCCCACTTATAATTTTCTCTGCTATCACCTCTGGTGTGATATGTGTCGTATCGATAATGAGATCAAAGTTTTTTGGATCATTCACATTTTTAATACCGTAGTATTTAAGAAACCTATCATAGATTGCATTCTCTCTTTGTACAGTTTCAGCCTGAACAGTCATAATATCTTTTTTTTCTCTCTGAGCTACTCGTCGAGTACGCTCCTCAAAGTCACACTCAAAACTTACTTTGTAGGAATCGGGAATAAACTTCCACCCAAGTCGAGCCTCCACGACAAAATTATCATTAGTTTTGCCAAAGTCTTCGATCACTCTATCGCGTTCAATATCAACACTTTTGTCATATCGAGAAAGCTCATCGATCTCATTGATCGTAAGCCCCATCTTTCGAGCAGTCTCTCGAGCGAAGTCTCCGCCCGAAAAAGACCTGTACCCCAGACGCTCACAAAGGATTCGACAGACGGTCCCTTTACCAGTCCCCGCGAGCCCAAATATCGTGATTTTAGCCATATTCCTTAGTATAAGGTTCAATTATTCAAGTGGCAAGTATTCAAATTAAAATGCACGGCAGCGACGCTGCCGTGCATTTTGTATTTATTCAAAAATCATAAATCTTACATCATGAATCTATTTTATAAAACCTCCATACTGATGTTCCCAAAAGTTCTGATAAACACCCTTCTTTGCAACAAGCTCTTTGTGGCTTCCTTCCTCTACGATCTCACCCTTTTCCATCACGATAATTCGATCCATTTTTTCTATAGTTGAAAGTCGATGAGCAATCACAATTGTTGTCTTCCCCTTCATGAGTACTTCGAGTGCTTCTTTGATATGTGTTTCTGATACTGAGTCGAGCGCACTCGTTGCTTCATCAAGAATAAGTATGGGTGCGTTCTTGAGTATCGCACGCGCGATTGCCACTCGCTGTCTTTCACCACCCGAAAGCTTCACACCTCGTTCACCCACGAGTGTATCGTATCCATATGAGAGTGATTCGATGAATTCATGTGCATGAGCTTTTTTAGCAGCATCGATAATTTCCTCCATTGTACACCCTGGTCTTCCATACCCAATATTTTCCGCAAGTGATCGGTGAAAGAGTATCGGATCTTGTGGCACGTATGAGACAACAGAACGGAGATCGTCTTGAGTAACATTCCGAATATCCTGCCCATCAATCTTGATGGCACCGGCTGTAACATCTGCAAAACGAAGAAGGATCTTGGTAAGTGTTGTCTTCCCTGCTCCAGATGTCCCAACAACACCTACTCTTTCCCCGGAATTAATTTTGAGATTAAATTTATCAAGAATTTTTGCTCCACTTTTGTATGCAAAGCCAACATTATCAAAAACAATTTTACCCTCTTTCATTTGAAGTGCTTCGGGTTTAGCAGTATCAATAATCTCAATAGGGGTATTCAATATCTGTACGAACTCATCAGCATTAGCAATTGAATCTGATAATTTTCTAATTGCACTACCAAGACCTCCCAATCTATTAAACAATGTTGTACCGTAAGATATCACGAGCACAATTGTTCCAGCCGATGCTTGTCCTTGTCCCCACAAAAAAATTGCAACAAATATAAGTGACGATTTTGCTAAAAGAGTAATAACGGATTGAATTGTGTACGTTTTGTTTGAAAAGGTCCATGCAGTATGGCGCGCATATCGATCCTCTTCTAACACAGAACCGAAATAGGTTCTCTCATTTTTTTGTGAAGAAAACAGTTTTAAATTTAAGACATTTGAGACAATATCCGACAGAACACCGGTAAGCTTTGACTCTTTTTCACTTCTAATTCTTTCGAGAGGAATTCTTTTGTAAGTAAAGAATACGAGACTTGCAAAAAAGATTGCAAACCAAGTTGATGCAACAAGTCCAAGAATAAACGAATTACTAAAAAGTACATAAATGATACCCGCCACACTTACAATAGCATAGAGAAATTCTCTAATAATAAAGCTCACAATAACATCCAAAGCGGCAATAAATTTTTTTAATTTATTTACGAGCGAGCCTGCAAAGTTGTTTGTAAAAAACTGATATGAATGACTCGTGAGTGAATACATTGAGTAATCTGCAACCTTTACCATACCATCTGAGATAGCTTTTATATCAATATATTCAAACAATCGATCAAAAATTGTTGAAAGGACACCTGTAAGTACGATCAAGTAGAGAAAATACATCACGGTATCATAAGCACTACCTTTTAGTATCGAATCTACGATACCCTGATAATAAATAGGGGCGAGTACAGACGTGATATAGGTACTCAATGCAAAAAGCACCGCTTCAATTGCAAATAAATAAAAATATTTATTTCCTAGAGCATCTTTATAGTGACGATAGATTGATTTTGGTTTTTCTTTTTTCATAAAAAAATTTAAAATATCTAATACAGAGGATCGTGCACCGCAGCGTAGCTGCGGTGCACCTCTTTTGACTTCCAAGCTTTAGATTTTTTCAGACTATTTTCTAATTATTATCCGCAATATGAGAGAAATTTTGTGGGGACGAACCTGTCTCAGTTGGAGTAAATGACTGCATCTTTTCTATCTTCACTTCTGATTTGATCGCATCTTTTGGCTTATTCTCTACAAAAGAATCATGTCTTCGGTGTTTGTGGTGTTTTTTCATGATTTCCTCATGAATTGATCGCATTGCAAAATAGAGTATTGCTGCACCCGCAAGCGCACTAAAGCCGTATTTGAAGCATCGCGTAAAGCCTGTAAAAGGTATTATGACCAAAAGGAAGCCTATAATTGCGTGAAGTCGGTTTATTTTCATCCCCGTATTATACCACGAGCTATTTATTGTAGACAATGACCACAAACTCCCCTCTCACCTTGTCGTTATTCTTTGTAAAATACTCCAAAACCTCTACTGGAGTACCGAGTACATATTGTTCAAATATCTTTGTAATCTCTTTTGCCACTTGTACCTGTCGTTCTGGAGCAAATTTTACAAGTGACTCAAGAGTCTTCATGAGCCTGTGCGGTGATTCATAAAAGATGTATGGTCGCTCGGAAGCCGCAATTTCCTTGAACAAGGTCTCTCTTCCCTTTTTGTGCGGCAGGAATCCCAGGAATGTAAATTCACCTCCCACGATTCCACTTGTTGAGAACGCAGAAGTAAGTGCAGATGGTCCAGGTACCGAAAGGATCGGCATCTCAGGCAATTCTTCACGAACTTTTTTGACCAAGAGTGATCCTGGGTCAGAAACAGCAGGAGTTCCCGCGTCTGACACAAGTGCAATATTTCGCCCATCGCGAAGCATTGCGATGATCGAATCTATCTTTGAGAGCTTGCTTTGCGCGTGGTATGACTGAGTCATTGTTTTAATCTCGTAGTGATTCAAAAGCTTCCTTGTCTCGCGAGTATCTTCACAAAGTACCAGATCCACTTCTTTGAGAATTCGAATAGCGCGAAGCGTGATGTCTTCAAGGTTACCTATTGGAGTTGCAATGATGTAAAGAGACATTTATTTGTCCATGATCTTTTGGATCATCGGTTTTCCAAGATCGTAGGTGACAAGTATCTCTTTAGTATGGACTAATTCAGCAATGAGCTCTTTGACTCGATTTATGTCTTTGGCTGGAACCACATAATCATTCATCATTTTTTCAAGTCTAAGATTTAAGACATCTTTTACATCATTATGATATTTCTGAGTTATATCCCTCGAGAAATCTCCTTCACGCACAAGTGAATACATTGAAACTCCATTTTCTGAAATTATCATTTCTGTAGGCAATAATAAATATTTTTTACTCTTTTTTGACATATATATTTAAAATGAATTAATAATCTGC
>JAZKAJ010000001.1:37710-45940 GCA_040389185.1 Patescibacteria group bacterium | reverse complement strand
CTGAAGATAGATTTTATTCTCCGAAAGAGAGTTGGTTTTTGCACAATAATATAAAATTAGAATCCGTCTTTAAATTAACCGTTTATAATAAATGAATCCATCACTTGAATATCCAAAATCCAAAATTTTGGTAAAAAACCAAGTTTCCTCAGTCTCCATAACATAGTTGTGACTCCTTCGTCATCCTTGCTTTTTTCCTGCAAAATTTTTGATTTTCTATTATTCATTAATTTAAAGGCGGATTCTAGAGAACAATACAAGCCATAAGTGGCAAAAGCTTTGAAACTATTTGATGAGGAATGCAGCGAAGGCTGAGAAGGCAAAGAGTATTGCTACGATGATTGTTAATATAAAAATAATTTTTTCTGGACCTCGTCGTGTGTGGCCTGAACCTCCAAGACTGTCTCCACCGAAAGCCGCTCCTGCGCTCGCATCCGAGTGTTGAAGTAGAATAAGTCCAATAAGAAGTACCGCGAGGATTACTTGGATATATGGTAGGTAAGTAGCGATCATAATATAGATTATTTAGTGTAAATTTGTTAATGACTGAGGAGTAACTTCCTTTTGAAATACACCTTTAAGGCGTTTAATGAGGAGAATTACGATGGGTGTAGTATAGCATAAAGAGAAGAATGGGGCAAATTGCATTCTTCCCCTCTTTGGATAAAGAGGGGATTGAGGGGTGTTTGAAATTATAAATTCAAACCCCTCCTAGCCTCCCCTTTATCCAAAGGGGAGGAGAAATACAGAAGCCTCTTGCTTTTTTCGTATTTTGCCCTATAATCTACCTACATATGAAAAAAGAAATCCACCCAGAAAATTTTAGACCGGTTGTATTCGAAGATACTACTACAGGTGCAAAATTCCTTATTTCTTCTGCAGTTCTCACAAAAGAGACTACAAAATTCGAAGGCAAGGAATACCCACTCTACCACGTAGAAATCTCTAGTGCATCACACCCTTTCTATACAAATACAGAAACTCTCATCGACTCAGCTGGACGAGTTGAGAAGTTCAAGAATCGAGCAGCAAAGTCTGGTTCTACAAAATCTAAATAACTATTTTACAAAAAAGAGCTTCCCTGGAAGCTCTTTTTTGTATTTATACTTTCTTTTAACTTTTCACTTTCTAACTTATACTTACCAATATGTCGTTCGATATTTCAAAATACAAATCAAACAACAAAACTCGCTTTCTTGCGGAGGATTTTGAACGATTGCAGAGAGAGGAAGAAGAAATCAGAGTGCTCGCAGAAAGTGACCCGACAATGAAGGAACTTGGAGATGAAGATATAGCTCGAATCGAATCTCAAAAAACAGAACTCATAAAGCAGATGGATGAGATTCTCAAAGTGGATGAAGCTGAAGACGAATTCCCAAACGAGATTATTCTTGAAGTACGAGCGGGCGCGGGAGGAGACGAAGCTGCACTTTTTGCTCATGAACTTGCGACAATGTACAAAGGTTATGCGGTAAAAGAGGGGTGGGGCTGGAATACGGTCCATGAAGCAGAGACTGATGGTGGCGGGTACAAAGAAGCTTCTTTTGAAGTCAGGGGACGAGACGTCTACAAAAAATTCAGATTTGAAACAGGTATTCATAGAGTACAACGAGTACCAGCAACAGAAAAGAATGGACGAGTACACACTTCGACTGCATCTGTAGCGGTCCTTCCAATTCGTAAACATTCTAAAGTAGAAGTAAAAGAAAGTGATTTGCTCATAGAAACTTCTCGTTCAGGTGGAGCGGGAGGACAGAACGTGAACAAAGTAGAGACAGCGGTCCGAATGGTGCATAAGCCGACAGGTATTGATGTACGCTGTACTTCAGAGCGAAGTCAGCTTAAGAACAAAGAAAAGGCCCTTTCGATTCTTACTGCAAAGATCGAAGAAAAACAGCGAGAAGAAGAAGCGGCAAAATATGCTGATGATCGAAAGGGACAGATCGGAACGGGTAACAGATCAGAAAAAATCCGAACCTACAATATTCTTCAAGACCGAATCACTGATCACCGAATCAAAGAAAGTTGGCACAATCTCCCAAACATTATGCTTGGAAACATTGATGAAATCATCGACACACTCCAGGAGAAATCAAAAACAGGATTTGAGGCGAGTGGGGAGGATGAAGAGTAATTTAAACTTGTTTATTATATACTTTATTCATGGAACAATTTGAAGCTGTAAGACATGGGGATAAGGATAAAGCGGGTAATTTATCTGAAGAAGGTGTTCAACAGTCAAAAGAAAAGGCGCTTGTATTTGTAGAAGAAATAAAATCGGCTCCTCCCGGATCTGTTTTTTATGTATTACCTTCGAATGTTGGGCGAGCTACAGAGACTGGGCGAACAATAGAATCGGAACTTGAAGAAATTTTACAAAATGATCCAAATGTAGAATTTATTTCTGTTCACGATGTTTCTAAGATTGAGGCTGCAAAAGGTGATTTTTCTAAGAAATTTATAATTAAAGAATTGTACCCCACTTCTTCAATTGGTTTTAAGAATGATACTGACTATGTGCCAGCCTGGATTGATTACAAGAAGAAGCTTGGTAATGATGAATATAATATTCTTATGTTGTGGGCATCACGACCAGAAGAGATGGGGAAGACAAGGGAGGAGATGCAAACAAAATTTCCTGATCTAGATGTATCAACACTGAATCCAAAAGATTTTATTAGAACTCCAGAGACAGAAGCCTTGAATTATCTGTTTTTAAGCAAAAGGATGGCAGAGATAACTGAGAAATATTTCCCAGGTCATCCGTTCAAAAATATTCAAGTGGGACACAATCCGGTAGATTATGCTGTATTGGCTCTTATGGGTAAGGATATTACTGCAGAAAATTTAAGAGAATTACAGAATGGTAAATCGAGAGACTTTTTGGAATCATCAAAGTTTGAGGAAAGGAATGGTTCAATAATTGTGAAATACAGAGATCATGAAGTTGAAAGAGAAATTGAGTTAAAAGATATAATTAAAAAACTTGAAGAACAGTCTAAAGAAAGGCAGGAATCTTGGAAAAAAAATGAATAATTTTGATTTTAAAAAATTTGAAGAAAAAAACTGGCATTTTACTTATGATCGTAAAATGTCGCTACAGAGAATCCATTTGTTTCATTTTGGGTATTGCGATCAATTCTCAAATTTTTTTAAAGTAAAAATAGATTCTGAAGTTTACAGAATCAAAGATGAGTCTGTGTCTGTATATTATGAACTTGATGATCATACTGAGGCATTTGAAGCAATTCGAAAGAATCTATACTGCAAAGATGCTCCAAAGCTTATAAAAAAAATTAAAGATACGATAACTGAATACTACAAAGAATTTATTCGAGATATTAAAGCTGCGCCGTTAGATTATTCGAAAGTATCTAATTCGAAACTTATAAATAGCTTCAAGAATTTTTATCGTCAGAATGAAAAGATATCTCTACCTACATGGCTTCTTTATTTATATATTGAAGATATCCTTACAGAAATTTTAAAGGAAAAGCTTGGAGTGAAAATCAAAGACGAATCTGTTTTGAAAGATGTGCTTCATATTGTTGGAAGGCCAGACAAAATTCTACCGCTTGACGCATATCATATTGATTTATATAAAATAGTTTTACTTCCGAGATCAAAGCAAGATGGAGCACTTCATAAATTTACAAAGAAGTATGCAAGCTGGGGATTTTATGATGTAAATTTTGAGCTTCAAAATACTGACTCTCATAGAGGAAAGATGGCTGGACTATCAGTAAGAGATGCTAAGTCAAAAATAAAGGAAATCGAATCTAAATACAAAAAGGAGGCACAGGATCTTCTGAAAATTAAAAAATATTGGTTAGGAGATTTTGAGCTCAGGGCTCTGATCGGTCTTTACCGACTCTATGCTAATTTTAAAGATTGGAAAAATTATTATCGTGAACAGAGTGCATATAAAATGAAATTTTTATTTGATGAGATAGCGAGCCGATTAGGGTTAAGTAGAAAGGAAGTTTCTTTTCTTACTGAAGAAGAAACTATAGAGGCTTTGAAAATGAAGGGTGGGGTAGACAGGAATTTGATCACAAAACGAATAGCTAACAGTGCCCTTGTATTTGTCAACGGACATTTTAGTTTTGTTACTGACTTAAATAATTTGAATTCAATTGATAATAAATTGGAGGTCAAAGAAGTCTTATCCATTAAGGGTGCGATTGCTTTTCCTGGGGTAGTGAGAGGTGAGGTGAAAATAATTGCGAGCACAAATGATTTTGTAAAATTTAAAGAAGGGGATATTTTGGTTTCAAGTACGACTCGTCCTGATTATTTAACATTTATGAAAATGAGTGCTGGGTTTATTACCAATGAAGGCGGAATGCTTTCGCATGCCGCTATTCTCGCTCGCGAACTTAAAAAACCTTGCATCATTGGCACCAAAATTGCAACAAAAGTATTGAAGGACGGAGACCTTGTCGAAGTTGATGCAGAAAAGGGGATTGTTACGATTCTCAAAAGCGCACATTAATCAGGTTTTTGTGCGTATACATAATTATACTAATTAAATAGGGTTCAATTTCTTGTGAAGAATTTTGAGCTCGGGTATACTGTTTATTATGCAAATAAAAAAAACTCTCATTGTCACTGCCCATCCTAGCTCACAAGGTTTTACTCATTTGATTGCTGGAGTTCTTAAAGATGCACGAATAGAGAATGGTGCTGAAGTAGAAATACTCGATCTCTATAAAACAGATCTCAAACAAGATTTTCTTAAATTCGAGGATCCGCGAGAGATGAAGAATCCTGATCCAATCCGAGATGCTATTCAGGCCAAGATGGCATGGGCAGATGAGCTCATATTCATTCATCCTCTCTGGTGGCTCACAATGCCGGCTATAATGAAGAACTTTCTTGATCACAATATCGCGTCTCCTTTTGCATTTCATTATGAAAATGGCAAGAGAATTCCAGGTCTTTGTGGCAGATCAGCGAGACTTTATATAACTTGTGACGGCCCGATTCTCCTCTATATTTTCCTCGGGCTTCCGTTTATAATTAACTGGGTTATTGGAATCTTCACATTCTGTGGGATTTCGACGGATTATTTCAAGATCATTCGAATGCTCCCAATGAGAGGGGATGAAGTTAAAAGAAAGAAAGTGCTTGAGAGAATAAAAAAGAATTCATTTCGAAGATCATTTTCACTCAAGGGACTTAATTTCTTGGGGAATATGTTTCAGTAGATAAATCAAGGTTTGGAAATTAAAAATTAGAAATACTTAATGAATATAATAATATGAGTCAAGAACAAATTCCTGTACCAAAATATAAACAACATTTTGATGCCGCACTTACAAATATGAAGACATTGTTTGATGATGTTGAAAGAAGAGCGACCACCACAACGCCTGGCCTTGAAAGTACTCCTCGCGACGCGTGGGGAAATCTTCTTCCTACCGTTTTAATGTATGTTCAAATGGGGTGTAAAGAGTGTCCTAATGAAGTTATGCCGAAATGGGAGTCACAGGCATTCAGTGACAAAGCGCAAGCCGTTATTGATTTTTTTAATGGAAAAACAGACCTTGATCCTGCAGCAGAGGCAGAGTTAAAGAGAGAAATGGATGAAATAAAAGCTAATATTGACGAGGTGATGGCAAGATAATAGTTATGAAATCAGACGACGAATTAAAAAAAGAAAATCCTGAACTTTACAAAGTTGCGCGAGAGGGCGGAACTGAAGCTCCTTTTTCGAGTAAATTTTTAGATCATAATGAAAAAGGGACTTATAACTGTGCAGTATGTGCCAATCCATTGTTTCCATCAGATACAAAATTTCATTCAGATATTCAAGGTCTTGCGGGCTGGCCTTCATTTGATGAAGTAATACCTGGAAGTGTTGAATACAAAGTGGATGATAGTTTTGGAATGCATCGAACTGAAGTCTTGTGTGCGAAATGCAAGTCCCACTTAGGACACCTGTTCGATGATCCAGAGGCAAAAACAGGAAAACATTTTTGTGCAAACGGAGTGTGTCTCGAATTTCAAAAAGAAGATAAATAATATGATTACAATTCCGACAAAAGTCCGAGAGAATGGATTTTATTATCACTACAAACATAATCCTGAATGTGCTATAAACGATTATGTATATGAGGTTGTTGGGGTGGGACATCATACAGAAGATGATTGCAGACCGGAGGACACACTTATGGTTGTCTATAGACCAATATACGAATCAACTGTATATAAAGCAGGCAAACTTTTTGATCTTCGGTCTCTTGATATGTGGATGGGAGATATGACCAAAGACGGAAAGACATTCCCAAGATATCAAAAGATCACGGACCCAAAAATTATTGAAGAATTGAAAGTGATTAGAGATAAAATGTATAACTCGTAATATGAAGATCACTAAATACGGACATTGTTGTTTGCTCGTAGAAGAAAACGGCGTGATAGTACTCACGGATCCTGGTAGTTTTAGTAACACTCAAAACGCAGTCAAAAATATTGATGTAGTGCTTGTTACCCATGAACATCCAGACCACTTCCATGTCGAATCAGTTAACGAGATTTTGAAGAATAATTCAGAGGTTTTAATTGTAACTAATAATTCTGTAAACGAGCTTTTAAAAAAAGAGAATATTTTAAATACAAAAATCGTTGAGGATGGGGAAAGTTTTGAATATAAAGGAATTGTGCTTGCGGGTCATGGCAAAATTCATGCTCTTATACATAGTGAATGGAATAGCGTTCAAAATACTGGTTATATGATTGGAAAAAGATTGTATTATCCTGGCGATGCATTTCATAATCCAAATCTGCCAGTCGAGATACTCGCGTTACCTGTCGCTGGGCCATGGCTCAAAATTTCTGAAGTGATAGATTTTGCTCTAGAAATAAAACCAAAAAAATATTTTGGAGTTCATGACGGGGCATTGAATGAAAACGGAAAGGGTGTAATAAATCGTGTTGCCCCAGCTATATTATTGAAACATAATATTGAATTTGTTGATCTTGAAATTAATTCAGAAACTGAATTCTAGTTTTTTTACTTATTACTTTTCACTAATTACTTTTAACTCCCGTATGTCTTCCATCGGTATCTTCGACTCTGGATTTGGTGGACTTTCGATTTTGAAAGAAATCGTGAAAGTGCTTCCGGAGTATGATTATGTATATCTCGGTGACACTGCTCGTGCACCGTATGGA
Source organism: Patescibacteria group bacterium (assembly GCA_040389185.1). Lineage (GTDB taxonomy): Bacteria > Patescibacteriota > Minisyncoccia > Phycocordibacterales > CAIRYW01 > JAQBQZ01. The sequence goes on along the minus strand of JAZKAJ010000001.1, from coordinate 38,761 downwards.
AACAGAAGTCAAGAAATTATTTATGAATTCACTTGTGAGGGAATCGAATTTCTTTTTCAAAATAGGTGTGATCTTGTAATCCTTGCGTGCAATACCGCATCTAGTGAGGCGCTGCGGAAGATCCAGCAAGAACTCTTACCAAAAAAATATCCAAGCAAAAAAGTGCTTGGGGTCATTATTCCTGGTGCTGAAGAAGCTGTTCTAAAGACAAAGAACAAAAAGATTGGGGTGCTTGCGACAGAGGCAACTGTCGCGTCAGGTGCGTTTAAGCGAGAGATACAAAAACTAGATAAACAAATTAAAGTCTATGAAGTGCCAGCCCCCATGCTCGTGCCACTTGTAGAAGCAGGGGAGGATAAAAGTAAGAGTACAAAAATACTTGTGAAGCAATACGTAGACGAAGTGTGTTCGCACGGGATTGATACACTCATACTTGGTTGTACCCATTATGGAATACTCGAAGGCGTGATTAAAAAATTTACAAAAGGGGTAAGTGTATTATCAGAAGGGAAAATTGTTGTAAAGAAACTCAAAGAATATTTGTTCTGGCATGTTGAAATAGATCAAAAACTTTCAAAGAAAAAAAACGTTACATTTTATACCACAGATTCAAAAGAAAAATTTGATCGATTGGGAAGCCGATTTTTTGGGGCGAAGATTAATTCAAAAAAAATAGATTTATAACGTGATGCATTTTTTACGGCCGTAGAAAATGCATCACCTTGATTCCAAAAAAAATGACTGACTGTAACATTTCTCACGGCCGTGAGAAATGTTACAGTCCTGTGACTGAGAGAAAATATTTGAAAAAAACTTATTTTTGTGGTATAAATTGGCAGCGCTGGATAGCTACTGTATACGCAAGTATATGGAGGAAAGTCCGAACACGGCCCCCGCATCACGCAGAGCGTGATGCAAATTTAAATATTTAAACATTTAAATATAAGCATCGCACTTCGTGCGATGCGGGGACGGGTAGTGGGTAATTCCCATCAATAGGAGGTATCCTATAGAGGTGCGAGCAGAGACGCTCAAAGCGAAATGCTGAGAG
>JAZKAJ010000001.1:0-37610 GCA_040389185.1 Patescibacteria group bacterium | reverse complement strand
GATGCTCGGGGTGTCGCTTGATTCGTTTGGTAACAAACAGAACAGATAAATTGCTATCGGTATCGCAAGATACGCACAGAATTCGGCTTATAGGCGCAATACAAAAAACACACAGCTTTTTGCCGTGTGTTTTTTGCTTTTGGTGTTATAATTGAATTAAATTTACATATATATTTTTTTATCTAATAATAATTTTTAATATGACAGAAAGAATAAAAGTTTCAAAAAAAGTTGTTGTCGAAAATGAAGAGGTTAAACCAATAGAGGTCCGTATCGAAAAACCAAAATGGGATTTTGAAAAAATCTCATTTTATACTCTTGCAACTCTTGTCTTTTTGACCCCACTCTTTTTTCTCCCGGTATCATTTTTGGGGCTTGCACAAACCAAGATAACTCTTTTTTCACTCGGCACACTCCTTGCACTTTGTTTTTATATTATTGATAAGATCCGTAAAGGCAGGATGAGAATTGTTCTACAGCCAATCTATATTACAGCTGGATTGGTTGCACTTACTTATTTTATTTCTGCTTGGATAGGTATAGGAAGATACAAGTCACTCATGGGAGGTCTTATTGAAGGGGATACATTCCATATCGTCTTTATCGGTTTCATATTTATGTTTCTTATAAGTAGGCTCGCAAGAAATGGAAAGCAGTTGTTTACAATACTCAGCTTGTTTATGGTTTCAATTGCGATTGCGATGCTTTCCCAGATACTTCGAATCGCAATCGGCGCAAAGCTTTTTGGATTTGGAATACTCAATCTTCCGTCAGATACTTTGGTCGGAAGCTGGGGAGATCTCACTGTTTTATCACTCTTCTTTCTTGCGACGCTTGTGATCTTGCTTGAAATGCTCAAACTCAAAAAATGGATCCGTACAGCTTCAAGTCTTCTTATTATATTGCCGTTCTTTTTTGTGATTATCTCGGGACTTTCTTTTGATCTGTATTTCTTCAATGTCGGCCTTTTGATGCTCATTGCGATCTCATCGATCATCATCTTTGCATATCTTTATTCGCTTCGAAGAGCGAGTGCAACGATAGATGATTCAGAAATACTGCTTAAGAAAAAGAGCAAGTTTCCTCCGTCACTTATAATGCTTTTCATTTCAATTGTGCTTGTTGTCTTTGGTGGACAGATTAATACGTATCTTTCAAGTGCTACCGGAATTTCATATGTTGAGGGACGACCAAACTGGCAATCGACATATGACATTGCGTCAAAAGTGATAGCACAAAAACCCTTCTTTGGTTCCGGTCCAAATACATTTGATGTTGAATGGAATTTGAATAAGTCACCAGAAGTAAATAATTATATCTTTTGGAATAATGAATTTACTTCAGGAGTGGGGGCGGTGCCTACTGCGGCTACAACTACTGGGCTCGTTGGCTTTATATTATGGATTTTGTTCTATTTCTTTGTATTCTCTCTTGCGATTCGCACACTTTTTGCTTCTCGCAAATCAGAAAATGTTGTAATGAGTATAGTAATCTCTGTTGGAGCGATACTCTCATCGCTTGTGATGTTTTTCTACTCTTCGGGCTTTATCCTTCAGTTCGCAAACTTACTTTTCATTGGACTTCTTCTTGCGGCCGGGCAATCACAATACAAGATGAAGAATTTTGATCTTCATGGCAAACAATGGAAAAATTTTGTGTCCACAATTCTTTTTGTCCTCATACTTATCGTTTCTCTCTACTGGATGTATATCGTTGCACTTAAAGCGGTGGGTAATCACTATTATCGATCTGCAGTCTTGAGTACTGATACGACAACTGCACTTACAAATATCAAAAAGGCAATAAGTCTCGATCCGACACAATCACTTTATTATGAGACTGCGGCGCAAGTGTATGCGACAAAAGTATCAGAAATGATGTCTCTTTCAAATTCAGAACTCGGAAATAAAAAGGATGAGATAAATGGATATATTGTGAATGCGGTCAATTATGCAGTCACTGCGGAAAATATCGATCCAAATGATTACAAGACAAAAGTGGTAACAGGCAAGATTCTTGAATTCTTCGGATCTATTGGACTTAAGGACGCAAACGATGGTGCTATACAGAAATATGCTGCTGCGGGAGCTCTCACTCCAACAAATCCACTCCCACTTCTTTTTGCAGCAAATGTTGCAATGAATACAAATAACAAACCTCTTGCAAGGACCTATCTTACAAAAGCAATTACACTTAAATCTGATTATAGTGATACACCAGAACTAGGCAAAGAGATTCAAGGGCTTATAGATGAGCTCAATAAATCCGCTGCTCCTGTGGTGAAAGATGAGGCGACAACCACAAGTAAAACAAAAGAGAGTGGTAAATAGTAAAGTTGCAACCTATTCATGGTAAAAAAGTTATTCAAAGTATTTGGTGGGGCAACAGATAGTATCCACGAAGCCGCATATCTTTTGGGTTTCTTTGCGCTACTTTCACAATTTCTTGGATTATTTCGTGACAGATTGCTTGCACACTATTTCGGTGCAGGCGCGATGCTAGATGTGTATTATGCATCATTTCGTATTCCCGATCTTATATTTGCAACCGTAGCGTCGCTTGTTTCCGCTTCAGTCATTATTCCATTTCTCCAAGAAAAGCTAGGGGAAGGAGAGGGTAAAGCAAAGCAATTTATTGATGAAATGTGGAGCGGATTCTTTGTGCTGATTATGGTTGTGTCTATTATTGCATTCTTTGCAATGCCAGTGCTAGTAACTCTCTTGTTCAGTAAGATGCCTCTCGAGTCGCAATCAAGCGTTATTGTACTTTCTCGAATCTTGCTTTTGTCTCCGATATTTTTAGGACTTTCAAACTTTCTCTCAAGCATTGTACAATCTCACAAAAGATTTGCGCTTTATGCGCTCTCTCCAGTTCTTTACAATGTTGCGATTATTGCAGGCCTTGTAGTTCTTTTTCCAATCTTTGGTATCGAAGGTGTTGTAGTTGGAGTGGTATTGGGATCAATTCTTCATGCTTTGATACAGATCCCGTTCGCTCGATCGGTATTACTTTTTCCTGATCTTGTGTTTCCGATCGTCTGGTCTCGACTGAAGTCTGTAGCGATCATTTCGCTTCCTCGGACTTTGACATTGGCACTTGTAAACATTGTGCTTATTGTTCTTGTATCGCTCGCATCTCGAATGGCAGAGGGTTCAATCTCAATATTTACTTTTGCATATAATCTTCAGTCAGTGCCAATGACCATTATTGGGGTTAGTTATTCGATGGCAGCTTTTCCAACACTTTCAAAACTTTTTGTAAACGGCGAGAAGAAAGAATTTGTCCGTCATGTGTCTGTCGCTCTTCGTCATATCATATTTCTCTCGCTTCCAATCATGGCGCTCTTTATCATAGTGCGAGCACAGATTGTTCGAACAATATTTGGAACTGGGGCATTCTCATGGAATGATACACGACTCACTGCAGCATGCTTTGCACTCTTCTCGATTTCTGCGGTTGCTCAAAGTGCAAATCTTCTTTTTGTTCGTGCTTATTATGCGTCAGGGAAGACTAAGATCCCTCTCATTATTTCGGGTGTTTCATCTCTTGTGACAGTCATCTTTTCGTATGCTATTTATAAATTATTTTTTGTTTGGCCATATTTGCAAGATATTATTACGGTCATATTTAAGGTGAGCGATGTTCCAGGAACTGAGATCTTGGCGCTTCCTATTGGATTCACTATCGGGAGCCTCGTTGGCCTCGGACTTTTTGTTATTTACTTTGATCGACATTACAAAGATTTTATTAAAGGAATTAGAGAGACCTTTTTCCAAAGTGCTGTTGCATCGGTGCTTCTGGGTGTTGCTGCGTATTTTGTTCTTGGAGGATCATCATTTGTACTCGAAACCAAAACACTGGCGGGAATTTTTAGCCAGGGATTAGTTGCGGGGCTTGTTGGACTTATTGTATGGTTCGTTACATTGAAGCTTCTTGGTAATAAAGAAATAGATGAAATGATCGTAAGTATAAAAGGTAAGATCTGGAAGGTGGCTGTCGTTGCTCCAGAGAAGGAGGAAATATAAACAAAAATTTTACTAAATTTTTGTAAGTTCTAATATCTAATTCCTAATTTCTAACAAATGCACCGCGGCTACGCCGCGGTGCATTTTAAAAAAACACCCCGACTCGAAAGAGTAGGGGTGCGACTGATCAATCAAGGTTTTTTGGTGACAGTTAGTGACTCTTTATTTTTGTCCTGCCAATAGATGATTTTGAATTTATCATCCTCGGCGATGATGTCTGTTCTTCCATTCATATCCTCGACGACGCCATACACTTCGAATTGTTCCGGGTGTTCTTTCAGTTTCTGGACGAGCTCTTTTTTCTTTTGGTAGTCCAAGTAAGGACCGATGATGCAGAGAAGGATTGCAGCGACGAAGGCGAGGGTGATTGCGATGGTGTGGCTAGGTTTCATGTGGATTTATTTGGTTGTGGAATTTAAACAATAATTTCTTTACAGTCTAAATTCCGCAACCAATCCTTGATTTGAAAGTGCGAGTGGTTCGTTAATGATAATGTAACTTTTATACTAAAAAGTCAATTATTATTGAAAATGGAGAATGTATAGCAATTTTTTCCGCAATTGTTATTATATAGGTAAGTTTGATGTTGTGATTATTAATAAAATTTATATAAAAATGGATGAACAAAAAGGAGGTGGAATGGATGATCTTCTTAAATCTCTAGGTGAAGATGTGACTGCTAATGCGGCCGAGACCGAAGAGGCTAAAAATCAGGAAAAATTAGAGAAAGAAAAAAAGAATAAAGAGGCTATGGAAGCAATAGTGGGTAAGGTCGCTGAATACCAGACGCTAAAATATGCAATCACTAATAGTGCCGGATTTAGAGTTGGAAGAATGAATTATGCTGTACTAAAGGATGATCACGATGCGTTTGATAAGTTTGATAAGGAGCATTTTGATGATGAATTAAAGTTGGCTGATATGTATGACGATGTTGTGAAAACATATCAGGCCGCTGGAGGAACAGAAGATGTTGAGAGGATAATTAGAGGACAAAGTAGAGAGGCTTTGGAAAGTAATGTCCATAAAAATGATTTTGATCGGTTTAAGAAATTTTTAGAAAATCCTAGATCTCTTAGTTCTGCTACAAGTGATATTGTTGCCAAAAATCCAAATGAATATGTTGATGGAATGGAAAAAAGTGCGGTCAAACAATATCAAATGTATCATGACCCAGTGCAATATGTTCAAGACAGACCTGATGTGCTTCAAAATAATTTAAAAAATGATTTTTGGGGTCTTACAGAAGGTTTTGGTGTTGCGGCCTTAGAAGGTGGAGATATTAAATTGGCGGCAAGATCTCTGGCGCTAGGTGAAGTTATTGGTAAACTAAGTACAGATGTTGTTGAAAAAGCAAAAGTACTGGCTGGAAAATTAAATACGGAAGACAAGAGATTATTTGCTGAGGAGTTTTCTAAAGAAAAGGAGCGATTGGGAAAAATATTGAGTTGGGAGAATAAAAAATAATAATTAAGTGTTGTTAAATGCATTGCAGCTTTTGGCTGCAATGCATTTTAATTTTAAAAAAGAAGCGACCCCACGAACTCGATGAGTTGGCGGGGCTGCTACTGTGGGTGACCAAGGATCAGAATCAGGATTTCGGTGGGCAGATCGCGGCGTGGACCTCTTTCAGAATTTCGACATAGCGGCTTTGCCACTTGTCTTTGTTCATCTTAAAGAGGTCACGCGAGTGGTCGCCATACCGGTGGTCTGTAACCAGTGAACGGTCCTTTGCGTGGGTGAGAGTGCCGGTGTTGTTGTCATCACTCATTTCGAAGCTGGTGTTCGATATGCTGAAGATGGGGTACTCGTCATAGTTGACGTAGATGTGATACTTGGTACCGTTGGGAAGGGTGACGCCAGATTGGACAACACCTTTGTAGTACTCCTTCTGATAGTCTTCATAGACCACTTTGCCGCTCTTCGCTTTGAGACCGTCGATGGTTTCTTTGACCATTTTCTGCATCTCCGCGGGTGAGACCTTGGGGCTGGCAGGCACGCTGACCGTAGGTGAGGCAGTTTGCTCTGAAATCTTTTCGCTCCGGTTGGGGCTGAAGATGATGCAGATGGCGACGACGAGAGTGACGAGGCCTGCGAGGATTTGTTTCTGGACAGTATTGAGTTTCTTCATGGGGATGGGATGTGGGTGTTGGCCGGTCAAGTCCTGTGACTTGGTTACGGAATATGGGCAATATTTTTATACAGCACATATTCCGTAACCATTTGATCCTTGGTTTTTAAAGGGCTTCTAACTATATTAATAATAGCACAATTTATGTAAAAAGTCAATGCGTTGCCGCCGTAGGCGGCAACGCATCTTTATACTCTCCACTTCTTCTGGTATACTCTCAAATCCTCTAAAGTTTTATTCCAACGAACGAGGATCGTGTGGACGAGTACTCTCGTACATAGCGTCCGAGTGATGTTGGACTATAGTATTGTTTCTATATCTATAGTTATGCAACATTTCCCTATTTTCATATTAAATATTAAGTCTTAATTTACAAAAGGGTATTACAGTTTGGATAATGAGCCACACTATGTTGCATAACAAAAAAAGTTGATATAGCTATAATTTAAGCTTTCAAGTAGACCTAGTGCCGAGGCTATTTATATGGTATACATTAACTCTGGAATCAACTTTTTAATAGATAAAAAATTCTTTGGATAAATGTTAGAAAACATAAGAAATTTCTCGATTATTGCCCACCCCGAAGCAAAATTGGGTACAATTTGCTACGGGGCAAGTATTGACCATCTTTAATTTATGGACCACATTCGCAATTTCAGTATCATCGCACATATAGATCATGGTAAATCGACTCTGGCTGACCGGATGCTTGAGATTACGGGGACTATAGAAAACCGTAAAATGCGGGACCAGGTGCTCGATAATATGGAGCTTGAACGCGAAAAAGGTATCACTATCAAGATGCGGCCTGTTCGAATGTCTTACAAAATGGATGGGAAGGACTATATCTTAAACCTCATTGATACCCCTGGACACATCGACTTTTCATACGAAGTATCTCGAGCGCTCAAAGCGGTCGAAGGATCGATTCTTTTGGTTGATGCGACTCAAGGTGTGCAAGCTCAGACTTTGACCACTCTTGAAATGGCAAAGAAAGCAGGAATCAAAATCATTCCTGTACTTTCAAAAATCGATTCACCAATTGCTCGTATCAAAGAAGTAAAAGAAGAAATAATGAAGCTCCTCGGATGTGAAGAAAGTGATGTGATGGAAACATCGGGCAAAACTGGAGCAGGAGTCGACGCGCTTTTACAAGAAATAATCAAAAAAGTTCCACCACCAAAAACAGAGCTTGTAGATACAAAAGGATTTCGTGCGCTCATTTTTGATTTTCAATATTCAAACCATAAAGGTGTGATCGTATATATTCGTGTGATGGAGGGAAGTGTCAAAAAAACTGACGAGCTTGTATTTAAGGTTGCAGGCAAAAAATTCTTTGCACTCGAAACTGGAGTATTTTATCCAGAAGAAACTCCAAAAGAAAAAATATCTGCAGGAGAGATTGGATATATTGTAACCGGTATCAAAGAACCGGGTATTGCGTCAGTTGGAGATACTATTACGGGATTTAAAAATCAGTTGGAGCCGCTTATGGGATATATGAAACCGGCACCGGTTGTGTGGGCATCGATTTATCCTGAGGATGCGGATGATTTTGAACTTTTGAAACAAGCGCTTGGACGACTTTCACTTTCCGATTCATCTTTTTCTTATGAAGAAGAATCTTCAGGATCTCTCGGACGAGGATATCGTTGCGGATTTTTAGGACTACTTCATCTTGAGATTATTGCAGAGAGACTTAAGAGAGAATTCCAACTCGAGCTCGTGATCGCAACTCCATCTATTACATATGAAGTAACTCTCAAAAACGGCAAGGTGGTTATGGTCTATTCTCCATCGTTATTTCCTTCACATGGAATGTACCAATCAGTACGTGAGCCTTGGGTGAATGTGACGATCATCACACCTTCTCATTATACGGGACCTATCTACCAGCTTCTGTATGACCATGAGGCAGAACTCGGTGAAGTGTTAAGTTTTGGTGATGGAAGAATGTCTCTCTCTATCAAGATGCCGCTTCGAGAACTCATGCGAAACTTCTTTGATGAGCTCAAAAGTGTGTCATCTGGATATGCATCGCTCTCGTATGAATTTGACGACATGCGAAGTGCTGAAGTAACGAGAATGGATATTCTTGTGGCAGGTGAACCTGTAGAGGCATTTACACGAGTGGTGGCACTTCGAAGAGTGGATGAGGATGCAAACAAAGCGGTAGAAAAACTAGAAAAGATTTTGCCAAGACAAATGTTTGTAACGAAAATCCAAGCGGAAGCAAACGGACGAATCATCGCGTCTCGAACACTTTCTGCAATGCGAAAAGACGTGACTGGATATTTGTATGGTGGTGATGTGTCACGAAAAAATAAACTTCTCGATAAACAGAAAAAAGGAAAAGCAAAGATGAAGGAGAGAGGGCAGGGAAATGTGAACATCTCACATGATGTCTTTATGAAGATGATGAAGGGGGAGTAGCGAATACTTGCAGCTACGCACGGTCGGAGCGCGACGGCGCGAGACGGGCTCGCGGAAATTTTTAGCAAAAAATTATCCGTGAGGCGAATAGTTAAATATTGAGTAGTGTAGTTAAGTGATAGATAAATAGCACGACTGCCTATGGCAGTCGTGCTATTTATATAAAATAAAAAGGCATCCCGGACTCAATGAGTCGGGGACGCCGTAGGATCAAGGATTCACTTTTACCAACTGCCCTCCTTGTTTTGGAGGTTTGTTGATATGGTTAGTGATTGCACGAAGTATATCCTTATACTCATTGTTGGCGAGGTCGCCTTTTGCGCCAACATCTACGAACTGAGTTTTGCCGTTAATGATCTTGAGTGTGGCTTTGCCCAGGAATTCGGTCCATGTTAGGTGATAATCAACATTTCCGATTCGCATCGAACCTGTTGCCATTTTAAAGCTTTTATCATCGATAATACCTTGGCCAGAGATCAAAGTATTATTCTGTTTTCGTAGATTCGCAATGATGACGTCGGTCATTTGTTGCTCACCTGCTTGGCAGATAATGATAGAAAAAAAGAGGACGGTGAGGGTCAGGAGTGTGGTTTTCATGCTATGTGTGGAATGGGTGAGGAGAATGTCTGTACTCAGGGTGAGTTGCAGAATGCAGACTACATAAGTATGTATATAATCTATATTCTATAACCTTCGATCTTAAAACTCATTCTTCCTTTACCACTTCCTTGATTTAAATGTGCTGAACTTCCCATATATTGACACCTTTTAACTTAAAAGTCAATCAAAGTTTTGTGTTGATTTTTATATAGAAAAAGCGGCTGCCGTAGGCAGCCACTTTACTTTTTGAACTCTATTTATAAAGAGCTGGCATGTAGAGTATGATCATACTTATAATCACGAGCACACTTATGATCGAGAATGCTACTTTGATGATTTTTTTTGCTCTGGTTCCGAATAGAAACATGGGTTTTTCTGGTTACTTTATATAAAGAGCATTATAACACATTCTCGATGTATGTTAAAATAATACTAAATTTATCATTATGCGAAAATTCGAATCACAAAAACAGATCAAAAGCAGAATCTATTCAAGAACGACATTGGTTATTCTTTTGTTCATTATTATTCTTCTTGCTAAGGGTGTTTTCACGCTCTATCTTCGAAACCAAGAAAGTGTTGATGCTCTTCGTGATACTAACAACAAAGTTCGAGACCTTAAAGCGCGACAGCAAATGTTAAGTGGTGAGATCACAAAACTCAATAATAACGATGGGGTAGAAGAAGAAATAAGAGAAAAGTTTGATGTCACAAAGCCTGGAGAGAATGTTGTTATCATCGTGCCAGATGAAGTGGCGACAACAACTGAAGAAAAACCAAGCGTTTTTGCTCGGTTTTGGCACTGGCTTTGGTAGGTGAAATAATATGCTTTCCTTTAATAATTAATTTACCCGAGAAAATTTTAACTGATAGAAAATCTATGATTTTCTTGCAAAAGCGTGGCTTTTGCGTCAGTTAAAACTTTAGCGGGTGCAAAACACTATGGCAAATAAAGTAATCATTTACAGCACACCGACATGTACTTACTGCAAACATGTTAAAGAATTTTTTAAAGAACATAATGTAGCCTACGAGGAATTCGATGTTGCGGCAGATAAGGACAAGCGAGCAGAAATGGTAGACAAGAGTGGACAGCTTGGAGTACCGGTGACAGATATTGATGGACAGGTTGTGGTTGGATATGATGAATCGACTCTAAAGCAGCTATTGAACATTGCTTAAAACAAAACCGCGGCTACGCCGCGGTTTTGTTTTAATTGGTTATTTTGTTATATTGAATCCAAGCCCTTGTAGTTCAATGGATAGAACAGTCCCGTCCTAAGGGATAGATGCACGTTCGATTCGTACCAGGGGCACAAATATGGAAAAGCACAAAAAAATTATCTTTTTTGATATTGGAAACACACTCACTATCGATGAGCCGTTTCTTTTTGTTCTATACGAATTAATTTTTAACGAAGCAAAAACTAGGCGATTAGTAACTGATTTTAATGATATGATGCTCATGAGAGAGAAATTAGTTTTGGAAGAGTTTGATACAAATCCTCCAAACACTCTAGGAATTAAATTCTTCGGTGAAGATTGGAAAAACTTATCTCAAGTTGTAAAAGATAAATATGAAAATAGTTGGCTAGACTTTAATATTCTTCCCAAAGGAGTTATTCCAATGCTCACTGAATTATCAAAGAAATATGCTCTTGGTATTTGTGCTAATCAGCCATCTTCGGCAAGAGAACATCTAAAGCAATTAGGATTGGAGGATTTTTTCCAAGTAATTGGAATGAGTAAAGATCGAAATTTAAAAAAACCAGATTTAGAATTTTTTAAGGTTCTGCTTAGTGAAGCTGCATATACACCTGAAAATGCTTTAATGATCGGCGATAGAATAGATAATGATATCGCTCCAGCACAAAAACTCGGGATGAAAACTATTTTAGTTGAATTAGCTTTCAAGGATTATGTTTCAGGTGATGTATCCTTAAATATGAATAGTTATTTAGCAAGTTTGGAAAGGACACCATCGCGTGGGCCAGGAAAAGAGAATCAAGATACAAAACCAGAAGGTAAAGCAAAATCTCTCGATGAGATAATTTCTCTGACAGAGAAAATATTTAAATAATCTTATGGCAAATCAAAATTTCATAGACAAAGTTGTCTTGCTCTCGATTAAAGATCGAAAGGTTTTGATGGCTCGAAGTTTGGGCAAAGATAAATTCTATATGCCCGGAGGAAAACGAGAAGAAGGAGAGACTGATCTTCAAACTCTAATTCGAGAATCGAAAGAAGAAATGGATATTGATGTGATTGTAGAAACTGCGAAGCATTGGGATACATTTATTGCTCAGGCGCACGGTAAGTCGGAGGGGGTTATGGTGAAGGCAGTTTGTTACACTGCGGATTTTGAAGGTATTCCAAAAGCAAGTAATGAAATTGAAGAGGTTCTATATTTAGGATTTGATAGGAGAGATGATGCGGGCGGTGTCGCCCAAACTATTCTTGATGATTTGAAAGAAAAAAATATGATAGACTAGTTTTATGAATCCCGTTAGAAAAGCGAACCATTTACCAAACCTAAATCTGTCAAAACACATGAATATTAAGTGCAAAAATTTATTAAAAGCAATTGCTAACCTTTTCTAAACGGGATGAAAATCTTAGTCATTGGAAGTGGAGGAAGAGAAAATGCGCTTGTGTGGAAGTTAAAACAATCACCAATGGTGACCGAGCTTTTTGCAGCACCTGGAAATCCTGGAACAAAAGACATCGCCACAAATCTGTCACTCAACTCACAAGCAGAAATAATCGAATGGCTAAAACAGAATCCTGTAGATCTTGTGGTTGTTGGTCCTGATAATTATCTTGCAGATGGAATCGTGGATGAGATTCAAAATCTAGATATTAAAGTATTCGGTCCAACAAAACTCGCATCAGAAATCGAATGGTCAAAATCATACGCAAAAGACTTGATGAAAGAAGAGGGTATTCCAACCGCATCATTTGAAACCTTTACTGATTTTGATCGAGCTCTTGAATATATAAAACAAAATAAATTCCCGACAGTTATAAAAGCAAGTGGTCTTGCACTCGGAAAAGGTGTGATTATTGCAGAAAATTTTGAGGAGGCTGAAACGGCTTTGCGAGAAATAATGACAGACAAAGTTTTTGGAGAAGCGGGTGATGTTGTGGTGATTGAAGAATATCTCCGAGGACGAGAAATCTCGACTCATGCATTTTGTGATGGAGAGAATGCGGTGATGTTTCCATCTTCACAAGATCACAAAAGAATTTTTGAAAATGATTTGGGTCCTAATACTGGAGGAATGGGGACAATCGCTCCGGTACCATGGGTGACAGAAGCTCATCTAAATGATGTGAAAGAAAAAATTGTACTACCACTTCTAAAGGCTCTCAAAAAAAGAGGGCGAGAATTTAGAGGTCTTCTTTTTCCAGGAATTATGATTACAGAAGATGGTCCAAAAGTGATTGAATTTAATGCACGATTCGGAGACCCGGAGACAGAGAGTTATGTGAGAATTCTGGATACTGATTTGGTAGATATTCTTCTTTCTTGTATTGACGGCACTCTTTCTAATAAAAATATTAATTGGTCTTCAAAATCTGCGGCAACAGTGATGTGTGCATCAGGTGGATATCCAGGAAGTTATGAAAAAGGAAAAGAAATAACAGGTCTTGATAAAATAACGGACAACGATGTTGTTGTGTTTCACTCCGGAACAAAACTTGTTGATGACAAATTAGTCACAAATGGTGGACGAGTACTCGCCGTGACTGCAATAGGGGAGACTGTGTCAGATGCACTTTCAAAAGCGTACAAAGCGATTGAGGGAATCTTATTTGAAGGAATGCAGTATAGAAAGGATATTGGAAAGAAGTCTATTTAGTAAATATAATTAATATATGAAACTTACACCAGAGGATGCATTGAAACAAATATTTGAGGAATATAAAGATCGAGGTCTTTTATCTCTTTATTTATATGGTTCAATTCTCACAAAAGATTATATTGAGGGTGAAAGCGATATTGATTCTATAGGATTTGTGAATGAAGATGTGTTAATTGCTTTAGAAAATGAAATTAAAAACAAATTATGCAAAATATCTAGTTTTGATAAATTCGGATTTAGATTTTTGTATAAATCTGAACTTGATACTGGGGTAGTGAAGGGTAATTTAGCAAGCTTTATCGATCCTCAATTATTACTTTTGGATTTTCCTCATTGGAAACATATAATTGGTGAAAATTATTCGAGATCTAGTTTTGCATTAGAGGATATAAATACGGCGGATGCTGTGGAGCGAAGGTTGAACCATTTGATAAGGATTGAAGACGGTTCTTATAAGACAGCTCCTGGAGAAAAACATATTCTTTATTCAAAAGTCTTGGCACGGATCATTTTTCATTTACAGAAAGAGAGAGGTATTGATGAACCTTTCTCGTATAGTTCAATAGTCTTACATGCTAATCCAGAAGAAAAATTAGTAGCAGAAGCTGTACTTGATTGTAAGAACAATAAATGGAATATTGATGTACATCAAAAGAACGTGCCTATTTACGAAAAATACGTAAATTTTCTTAAATCTAAGATTTAATTTAACCTTCAATATCTATTCCCAAAATTGGTTCCCCCTTTATTCCACTCCAGCTTATTTCTCCATTAACCACTCGATTAGTAATGACGGGCTGCCATTCGTGTTCGAGTTTGTTTACTCGGGCGAACAATGTTTCTGGTGTGTCATCCGGAAGTATATCGACTCGTCTGCGGAAAAAAATTCCTGCAGTATCATCGTATATGTCTGTCACAAAATGCATTGTAATTCCTGTATGGGTGAGCTCTCCCTTTTTATATGCATCTATTACTGCTTCGTGTATATGATGTCCATAAAATCCCTTGCCACCAAATTTTGATGGATACCAAACAGGATGGATATTAAATGTTTTTGTAGGATCTAAACCTTCTACAAGACCAAGCCAGCCTGACAGCGCAATAAAGTCTGCCCCTGTCTCTTTGACGATTCTTTGGTAATCCTCTTTAGTTCGGCCTTTAGGAGAATAAATAAAAGGAACACTAAATTTAAGGGCTTTGTCTTTAACTCCACCATTTTCATGATTTGAGACTACACCAACAATCTCGGCATTTAAAACGCCGTTTTGGCTTGCCTCACAGAGCTTTTGGAACCCTGAGCCTCCACCATCTTTGGATCCTGAGGCGAATATGAGTAGTTTCGGCTTATTCATAGTTGTTTAATAATAGCACAATTTGTGTTGTAGTATATGCTTTATTTCGCAAGTATAAAATTATGTTATACTGAAATTACTAAAAATTTACATCACTTTATATGGCTTCACGGATCATTATTTCCCAAAAAGTTAGAGATGCCAGAGCAGAGACCAAGAAGGACCAATTCAATTCTTTACACCTGAAGTCTGAAATAAAAGAAGTCTTAGTTCTCGATTCATACACGATAGACGCAAACATAAAAAGTGATGCACTTCCAAAAATCGCAACCGCTCTCACAAATAAGATTCTTGAAGAATCATTGATTGGAAAACTAAATATAAAAAATAAATTTGATTGGATTCTCGAGATCGGATTCTTGCCTGGAGTGACTGATAATATTGGTACAACTACAAAAGAAACAATTGAAGATTTATTAAAGCTTAAATTTAAGTCTGGAGAATCTGTGTATTTCTCACAGATTTTTATTTTATCTGGAAATCTAACGAAAGAAGAGGTGGAGGGAATCGGACTCACACTTCACAATCCTCTTATTCAAAGAATGAGAATTATGAGTCATAAAGAATTCGAGAAGGAAGGCGATTTAAATATCTTGGTACCAAAAGTAAATCTGAAATCTGAAGATGCGATCATTGAAGTAAATCTAAATGTGTCTGATGAGGAACTCATAAAGATTGGTAAATCGGGAATCGTAGACAAAAACGGAATCTCTCGAGGACCTCTTGCTCTCGATCTCGCATACATGAAAACGATTCAAGTATATTTCAAAAGTAAAAAAAGAAATCCGACAGATATTGAACTTGAATCAATTGCACAGACTTGGTCTGAACACTGCAAGCATACAATTTTTGCAGACAAGCTCGACGAGATAGACGAGGGGCTCTACAAAGCATATATCAAAGAAGCAACAAATATCATTCGAAAAAAGAAAGGTAAAAAGGATATCTGTGTTTCTGTATTTTCTGACAATGCGGGAGCGATCGCTTTTGATGACAAATATCTTGTGACTCATAAAGTGGAGACCCACAACAGTCCATCAGCCCTTGATCCATTTGGTGGATCTATCACAGGAATTGTAGGAGTAAACCGAGATACTATTGGTTTCGGTCTCGGTGCAAAACCTGTTGCGAACATGTATGGATTTTGTCTCGCAGATCCATCTGACACTCGACCGCTCTTTAGAGATAAACTTCAAACTCAAAAAATGCTTAGTCCTCGACGTATTATGGATGGAGTGATTGCAGGTGTGAATGTAGGAGGGAACTGTTCGGGGATTCCAACACCTCATGGATTTGTATATTTTGATGAACGATTTAGAGGAAAGCCTTTGGTGTTTGTGGGAACTGTCGGAATCATTCCAAGAAAGATCGGTAAGAATCTTTCAACAGAAAAGGAAGCAAAGAAGGGGGACTATATTGTTGTCATTGGTGGCAAGGTAGGACAAGATGGAATTCACGGAGCAACATTTTCTTCTGAAGTGATGGATGGTGCAAGCCCTGCGACTGCGGTACAGATTGGAGATCCTATCACACAGAAAAAACTTTCTGATGCAATCGTCAAAGAAGCTCGAGATTTAAATCTTTACTCAAGTATTACAGACAACGGTGCAGGAGGAATCTCTTGTTCAATCGCGGAGATGGCAAAGGAATGTAATGGATGCAGAGTTGAGCTTGAAAAAGTGCCACTTAAATATCCAGGTCTCACTCCTTGGAAGATCTGGATCTCAGAATCACAAGAGAGAATGACACTTGCTGTTCCAAAATCAAAATGGAATGCGTTTAAAAAATTAATGGATTCTCGAGGTGTTGGCGCAGATGTGGTGGGGGAATTCACTAATTCTGGTAAGTGTGTGGTGACATACAATGGTAAGAAAATTGTTGATATGGATCTTGAGTTTCTTCACAATGGGTTGCCTTCGAGAAATCTTGTTTCAAAAAATGAAAAAAATACTTATTTAGAAGCGCCAAAACAATCGACAATTGATCTCACAAAAACATTTAAAGAAATGTTGAAACGATTAAACATCACAAGCTTTGAATTTATCTCAAAACAATATGATCATGAAGTGCAGGCTAACTCTGTATTAAAGCCACTCCAAGGAAAAGGACAGGTGAATGCAGATGTTGCAGTTATAAGACCAATTCTCGATTCCAAAAAAGGTGTATTACTTTCTTCAACATTAAATCCGAGTTATTCAGAAATCGATAGCTACAAAATGGCTGCATCATCAATCGATGGAGCGATACGATCTGTCATTGCGGCAGGGGGAAGTTTAGAAAATCTCGCAATCCTTGATAACTTCTGTTGGTGTAGTTCGACAGATCCTGTGAGACTTGGACAGCTCAAAGCCGCGGTCAAAGGATGTTTTGATTATGCAGTAGCATATGGCACTCCATTTATTTCCGGCAAGGACAGTATGTTTAATGACTTCAAAGGCTACGATGAAAAAGGAAATCAGATAAATATTTCTATCCCACCGACACTTCTTATCTCATCAATTGGAGTCATGAACGATGCAGAAAAGGCGATCTCACTTGATTTTAAATTTGAAGGAGATTTGATCTATCTTTTAGGAGACACTCTTGAAGAACTTGGAGGATCGGAATATTTTAAATATTTAAGTCAAAAATCAAAGAAGGAATTTGTGGGTAATGTGCTACCAAGTGTTGATGCGGCCAAAAATATAAAACTCTACAAAGCATTTACAAAAGCTGCGAATAAAGAACTCGTTGCAAGCTCTGTGGCTTTAGGAAGAGGCGGACTCGCTGTTGCACTAGCAAAGTCAGCGATCGGAGGGAAGCTTGGTAGCGAAATAGATCTAAAGAAAATTTCAAAACATACAACTGGCGATGATATGACACTTTTTTCTGAAAGTCAGGGACGAATACTTGTAAGTATTAATCCAAAGAATAAAAAGGCTTTTGAAGAAATAATGAAAGGAAATAGTGTTGTGCAGATCGGTAAAATTTCAAAAGATTCAAAGCTTATAATCAAAGGAAGAGATGGGACAGAAATAGTTAGTGTAGATGTCGACGCTTTACTTTCTGATTACAAATCTACTTTTAAATCATTTTAGAATAAAAAGATATTAAACTTATGAAACCAAAAAGTAAAAAAATATATAAAAAAAAGTTTACCCGCTCAAGTTTTTCGGAGAAAAAGTTGCCTCGGGTAAAAGTATTAGTATTTTCCGGATATGGACTCAACTGTGAAGAGGAGACTAAATATGCTTTTGAACTCGCGGGAGGTGATGCAGACATTGTTCATATTAATGATCTCATATCAGGCGCTAAGAAAATCAAAAATTATGACATTCTCGCTTTTCCTGGAGGATTCTCTTTTGGTGATGATACAGGAAGTGGAAAAGCATATGCGAACAAAGTTCGAAACCACCTTTGGAAAGATGTTGAGGAATTTATTTCAAAGGACAAACTCATTATTGGAATCTGTAATGGATTCCAGATTCTCACAAACCTCGGAATTCTCCCAGGTGCTTTGATGTGGAATGACTCTGCTCGATATATTGATCGTTGGGTTGATATCAAGATAGAAGGAAAGAGTCCGTGGCTTACAGGTATCGACACAATTTCACTTCCAATTGCTCATGGAGAAGGAAAATTTTATACAGATGTAGAAACATTAAAGAAACTCAAAAATGAAAATGCAATTGTCGCTCGATATGTCAAAGGTGAAGCGTGTGAAGCGACAGGACTCCCAAAGAATCCTAATGGAGCGCTCGAAGATATTGCAGGGGTACTCAGTCACAATGGAAATATTCTCGGCATGATGCCACACCCAGAAAGAGGATTATTCGTTTCCCAGCTCCCGCATTTTCCGTATCTTAAAGAAAAAAGCAGAAGAGATGGAAAAAAACTTCCAAAATTTGGCCCAGGGTTTCAACTATTTAAAAACGCAGTGGACCATTGTAAGAAGAAGTAATCTATGGAACCACTAAATAATAGACCAACAGTTGGAATGGGTATAGTTATCTTTAAAGGAAACAAGATACTTTTAGGTAAAAGAAAAAGCTCTATTGCTGGAGGTCTGTATGCAAGTCCAGGTGGACATGTGGAATATATGGAAACTTTCGAAGAGTGTGCTATACGGGAAACTCGAGAAGAATGTGGTATCGAAATTGAAAATATTCGATTCCAGAGATTGGCAAATGTAATGGCTTTTAAACCGAAACATTTTATTGATATTTCAGTTATTGCAGATTGGAAATCGGGAGAACCACAAAATCTTGAACCAGAAAAATGCGAAGGATGGGATTGGTACGATCTGGATAATCTGCCGCAAAATCTTATGGTAACAACTAAGTTAACTCTTGAAAGTTGTAAAACGGGACAAGTTTATTTTCCTTTAATTGATTAATAATATGCAAAAAATTGGAATCATTGGTGGAGGACAGTTGGGAAGAATGCTTGTACAGGCTGCAAAGAATCTCGGATTCTACACTGTCGTGCTCGATCCAACTTCAAACGGTCCTGCGGCACAAGTTGCAGACAAGGAGATTGTAGGAGATTTCAAGGATGCATCAAAAATAAGAGAAGTGGCAGAGCAGGTAGACTTTGTAACATTTGAGATCGAGTCTGCAAATGCAGACGCACTCCATGATCTTGTGAACGAAGGCAAAGATATTAATCCTCATCCAAAGATATTGGAAATCATAAAGGATAAATACCTCCAAAAAAAGTTTTTGGAAGAAAATGGAATTCCGGTCGCTCCCTCTGTTGCTGTGGAAAATGAAGAAGAAATTAAAAAAGCTGCAGAAAATTTTGGATACCCATTTCTCCTTAAGGCTCGAAAAGATGCATATGATGGAAGAGGAAATGCACTAATTAGAAATGAAATTGACATAAAAGAAGGAATCGAAAAATTAAAGAGCCGAACTCTCTATATTGAAAAGTTTGTACCGTTTATTAAAGAACTTGCAGTAGTTGTGGGGCGATCAAAAGATGGAGAGGTAAAAGTATTTCCAACCGTTGAGACAATACACAAAAATAACATTTGTCATATTGTGATTTCTCCTGCACCTGTAGAAAAAAGTATTACACAAAAAGCAGAAGAACTCGCAACCAAAATAATAACTGATTTCAAAGGTGTCGGTGTATTTGCTGTTGAAATGTTTTTAACAGACAAGAATGATTTGATCATCAATGAAATTGCACCTCGAGTCCATAATTCAGGACATCATACAATCGAAGGTAATGAGACTTCTCAATTCGAACAACATATTCGTGCAATAACTGGAATGCCTTTGGGAGACACTGGTCACACGGCTCCATTTTCAGTAATGATAAATATCTTAGGAGAGAGATGCGGGGAAGTAAAACTTGAAGGAGAAGAAAAACTAAAAGAAATCAATGGTGCAACAATGCACATATATGGCAAGACTGAGACTCGTCCAGAACGAAAAATGGGGCACATAACGGTTGTCGGTGATGACCTCATAGAGGTCATGGAAAAGGCGAAACTCGCCCGGTCAATTATTTCAATTTAATTTTTTATGACTGACTTGATTAAAATAATTGAAGACAGTCGAGAAAAAGCTACACAAATAGCTCTCGATTCTATTTCAAGTTTGATTGGTTCATCTGAAGTCGAGGTACGAGATAAGATTCTCTCAAAGATAGAAGAACAAAAAGAATTCTTTCCTTTGGGGTGGTATGATCCACCATTTGGAGGAGTGGCTGTACTTTTTGGAAATGACCCTTATGATAGATTAAAATTCGAAACACTGCGCGATCCACTTTTTTCTCCCAGTGAATCAAATTTTTATAATAAAGAAACCGTCAGTATCGTTTATTTTTCCCCAATAGAAAAAGTGACAGGGATGATTGGGGATATTGGATTTACGATCTATGATGGAACCGATGAAAAAATAAAAAGCCATATTCGAGATTGTTATAATTTACTGCTCGAAGTAGCGAATTTTGCAAAGGTTGGTCTGTCATTTGCTGAGCTATATGTATTTGCAATGGATACATTTATAAATAAAGGTCAGAAGAGAATCGCTTGGATGTCTACCAATATCTGGAAAGCAACGAATGATGAGAAAAGAAAGATAAATTTTGGACATACAATCCCTGGTTCTTTTAATGATTTCAATCTCGGGAAATCTTATGATGATATAAAGGAAAATATCCGAACAAAAAGAATTTTTATAGAAGATGGTGAAATTTTTAAGATTCCAGACACATCTGCCTTTACGTTAGAATTTAGATTAACCGACAAAGATGCAATCATGCCCAATACGCACTTCCATTTCATTGTAACTTTTAACAAAGGTGAGAAGAAAATACTGGCTAATTTTGAGCAAATTTTTATAAAGACGGGTATGAATTATATGTTATAATCGAACTATGGAAAATCCACAAATAGGCATCATTATGGGCTCGGATTCGGATCTTGCGGTAATGCATGAAGCCGCAAAGATCATTGAAGAATTTGGCTTAGAATTTGAGATTACTATAGTCTCGGCTCACAGAACTCCTGATAGACTTGTTGAATATGCTAAAGGCGCAGAAAAACGAGGTCTCAAGGTCATTATTGCGGGCGCAGGAGGTGCAGCACATCTACCTGGCATGACGGCGTCCATGACGACACTTCCTGTTATTGGTGTACCAGTCAAAGGAAAAAATCTCGAGGGAATGGATTCACTCCTTTCGATAGTGCAAATGCCTGGAGGAATACCTGTTGCAACTGTTGCCATAAACGGCGCAAAAAATGCGGGACTTTTAGCACTTCGAATTCTCGGGATCTCACATAAAACTATTCAAGAAAAATTATCTTTATATACAAAAAAAATGGAAGCGGAGGTAAAAGAAAAAGCAGAAAAATTAGAAAAGAATGGATACGCTAATTATTTAGGACTATAAAATTTTTTTATGCCTGACCAAAAACAAAAAAGTTTGTATTCGAAAGATGGGGTGGATATTATTGATGAAGCTGATTTTAGCAAATATGCAGGATCTATCTGTAAGCAAAGCTATAGCAATTCAAACTTTGTTGAAGTGCACGATCTCTCAGAAGGGCAATTTCGTGGACCTCGACCTTTTACTTTCAAGAATCTCCCAGAAGGATTCCTTATTGAAGCCTCAACTGATGGGATAGGTACAAAAGGAATTCTTATTGATGCTGCAAAGACTCATGCTGATGCTGCTTATGACATCATTGCAATGACTTCAAGTGACATTACTCGATACGGAGGGTTACCACTCGTGTTTATTAATGTGCTCGATACTGTTTCTGTGGGAGAGGTGGGAAGCGAAGCTAGAAACGCATACAAATCTCTCATGGATGGATTGGGAAAGGTTGCTAAAGAAGAAAGTCTTGTAGTACTCAAAGGAGAAACAGCCCAGATGGGAGTTTGTCTTGGTTCTGAAATTACTGATTCAAAAACAAAACTCAATTGGTCTGGAATGATGATCGGGGCGTATCATAAAGACAAGATGATTACAGGAAATACTATCAAGGAGGGACAGGTTATTATTGCACTCAAAGAAAATGGATTCAGAAGTAATGGAATCAGTTCTGTTCGAAAAGCATTTGCGATGAAGTATGGAGAGAAGTGGTGGGAAAACGGTGAAGCAAAAGATGATATCAAAAAAGCTGCAGAAAAATCTGTGCTTTATGACAAGTTTATAAATACACTTCATGGTTGGTATGACAAAGAATTTAAGCCTGAAATAGAGATTCATTCTGTGGTACATCTTTCAGGTGGAGCGATGAGAGAAAAACTAGCTCATGATATTTTGTTCCCGAAAGGTCTGGGCGCAAACATTACAGATCTCTTCGAACCTGTACAGATTCTCAAAGATGTGGCGAGTTGGCGTGGTATGACAGATGAAGAATTCTACGAAACATGGCACGGGGGACAGGGAATGCTTTTAGTGATCAACGAGTCTGATGTAGAACATTGCCTCAAACGAGCAAAGGACTTTGGCATTGATGCAAAGCTTGCAGGAGTTATTACAAAAACAGAAAAACCAACAATAAAAATAGTTTCAAAATTATCAGGCAAGGAAGTTGTGTATTCATTATCATGAACGATACTATCAAAATAGTTGAAAAATATTTTGAGCTCTCAAATGAGAGTGATATGGCAGAAATTCGAAAAATGTTTACGAGCAGTTCAACTTACAGTTCTGATAGCACAGGTATCTATCTTGGCGTAGAGCAAATAATGGATATGATGACAACTTTTCATAAGAGTTTCAGCGAATTGAAATGGATTATCAATAATACGATTGAGATTCGACCAGGTGTTTTTAAAATTGATTTTGTGTTTAACGGGAAGGGTAGGGATGGACAGGAATTGGATAAAACAGGAACTGAATGGGTCATTGTGTTTAATGGTATGTTGCAGCATATTGAAGTTAGAAATAATAATTTATAAACCGTTCAATAAATATTAGTATTATGAATCTACTTAAAGAAACTCATTTCAAGAATCTTGGAGAACAAAAAATAGGGAAGGTGCGAGATATTTATATCCAGCCTGACAAAATCATTTTGGTTTCAACAGATAGGCATTCTTCTTTTGATCGAATCATCGCGCATATACCAAACAAAGGACAGATTCTTAATCAGATTAGTGCATTTTGGTTTGAAAATACAAAGGACATTGTGCCGAATCATCTACTTGAAGTTCCAGACCCAAATGTTGTTGTAGTAAAAAAGTGTAAGGTAATACCAATAGAAATGGTTGTAAGAGGGTATATTACAGGTTCTACGAACACATCACTTTGGGTTTTGTATAAAAATGGTGAGAGAGATTTTGGAAATTTTATTCTTCCAGATGGAATGGTTAAAAATCAAAAGTTAGAGGAACCTGTTTTGACGCCCACAACAAAGTCAGATGAACATGATAGGCCGATTACACCAAAGGAAATTGTTGATGAAGGTTTTATGACACAGGCCCTTTGGGACGAGGTATCTGACAAAGCTATCAAAATCTTTAAAAGAGGTCAGGAAATTGCGCTGAAAAACGGACTCATTCTTGTTGATACAAAATACGAATTCGGTGTTGATGAGGAAGGTAATGTAACACTCATTGATGAGGTGCATACCCCAGATTCTTCTAGATATTGGCAAGCAGAAACATATCAATCAAGGATTGATAAAGGAGAAGAGCCTGAAAATTTTGATAAAGAATTTCTGAGGCTTTGGTTTAAAGAACATTCTGATCCGTATAAAGATACGGTTTTGCCCGAAGCTCCAGAAGAAATGGTACTCGAATTATCACGAAGATATATACAGATTTTTGAACAGATAACGGGAAATAAATTTATAGGAGCATCCGAAACAGAAAATATAGAAGAGAGAATAGAGAATAATTTAAAAGAATTTAAAATATAATATGAATCGACTAAGTGCTATAAGTCCAATAGATGGTAGATATTCAAAAACGAGTGAACCGCTCGTAGATATTTTTAGTGAGAAGGGTTTGATGCGATATCGAATTATTGTTGAAGGTGAATATTTAATTGCACTCTCAAAACTTAATCTGAAACTTCGAAAAATTACCGAAAAGGAACAGAAAATAATTCGAGCACTTTATAACCTTTCTGATGCTGATGCACAAATAATAAGTGATATTGAATGGAAGGGATACAAAAATATCAAAGCGACCGATCATGATGTAAAGGCTGTTGAATATTATCTCAAAGACAAACTCGGGGGTACAACGCTTAAAGATGTATTGGAGTGGATTCATTTTGGACTCACAAGTGAAGATACAAACAACCTCTCATATGCTTTGATGATTCAGGATGGGGTAGAAGTTATTTTAAAAAAGCTTACTGAAGTGCAAAAGGAGATTGAGATTTTGGTCAAAGCAAATGCCAAGCTTCCAATGCTTTCACGAACTCATGGACAGAGTGCGTCGCCTACAACCTTTGGCAAAGAGTTCAAGGTATTTCATGCACGAATCGAAAGACAGCTAAAGGAACTCAGATCAAAACACATTCTTGCAAAACTTAATGGTGCAACAGGGAATTACAATGCACACATTTCAGCATATCCAAAAACTGATTGGATCAAATTCACAAAGACATTTGTCAGTGATTTGAATAAATTGAATTCTAAAACAATAAAGCTTGAAGCAAACCTATTTACAACTCAGATTGAATCACATGATTCAAATATTGAAATTTTTGATTGCATAAGAAGAATTAACACAATCCTTATCGACTTCGATCAGGACATGTGGAGATATATTAGTGATGAATGGATTGTTCAAAAACAAGTTGAAGGCGCAGTGGGAAGCTCAACGATGCCTCACAAGACAAACCCTATTAAGTTTGAAAACAGTGAAGGGAATCTTGGGCTTGCAAACTCACTCTTTGAATTCTTTGCTCGGAAGCTTCCCATTTCTAGGCTTCAAAGAGATCTCACAGACTCAACAGTTCAGCGAAATTATGGCACGGCTTTTGCTCATTCATTTATTGCTTATGAGTATCTCCTTAAAGGATTAAGTAGAATAAGTATAAATGAGAACAAGGTTGTGGAAGCTCTAAATAACCATCCAGAGGTCATTGCTGAGGCTATACAGACCGTTTTGAGGAGAGAAGGTGCTCCTATGCCATATGAGCAATTGAAGGCACTTACAAAGGGCAGAAAAGTGACTCTCAAGGATTTTGAAGAGTTTATTCAAGGACTTCAAGTAAGTGAGACGGTCAAAAAAGAACTCAAAAAATTCACTCCAGAAAACTATATTGGAATTGCAGAGGTGTTAGCTAAAATTAAATAATAAAATGGAATATTTTGGAGTAAGGATTGCTGTACATATGATCCTCATAAAAGATAATAATATTCTTCTTGGTCGTAGAATAAATACCAATTGGATGCCTGACAAATATAATCTACCTGCGGGACATCTTGAAGAAAATGAAACATTAATTGATGCTGTAATTCGAGAAACAAAAGAAGAGGTAGGTATATTTGTCTTAAGTAAAGATATTGAATATGTGCATATGATGCAGCGAATGGAGAGGGGATATATTGATATTTTTTTTAGAGCGAATCTATGGGAAGGAGAAGCATATATTGCTGAACCTCATAAATGTGATGATGTAAAATGGTTTCCGCTTGATAATTTGCCAGACAATATTATTCCATCCCAGAAATTGGGAATAGAACTCGCTTTAAAGGGTGTAACTTTCTCTGAGTTTGATCCTGCAGATAATAAATAACTACTTGCCCATATTCTTTAATACTTCAAGATATAGTTTCTCAACTATCTTTTCTTGTTTCGCGCCACTTGTTACATAGTGATCAAGTCCTGGAGCAGCATTGATTTCAATAATCCAATAGTTGTCATTTAGTTTGTTTTCAATATCTCCGTCAATCATAATATCGACTCCACAAAGTCGGAGGCCCATATCCTTGGTTAATTTTACTGCAAGATTTTTGACACTTCGGTGCATCGTATCTGTCACATCAACAGAGTCACCACCTGTTGAAAGGTTGGCATTATCAAGAAGAAATATTTTTTCTCCAGATTTTAGAATTGACCGCATTGTTAGGCCTTGATGGAATAGTTTGTCTATAATTCTCGGGTCTTTTATTTTAATTCTCGTATCTCGTCCTTGAATGATAAATTGTTTTTGTTTTTCTCCAATAAGTTGACTTATGGTTGATTTGCCATCACCTTGGACACTAAGTGGAATTCTCTTATATGCTGAGATTACGTTTTTGTCGAGAACTACGATTCGATAATCTGTTCCAACTACAAGTGATTGAACAAGAGCAATTCTATCGTATTTAAAAATAGCCTTCATTCCTCTATAAAATTCTTTTTTATTGTGAACAAGTGATACATGGGATCCTTGTGTTCCGCTGTTTGGTTTTATTATGACGGGGAATCCTAAACTTTCTGCATATGCAAACGCATCATCAATTGTTCGATGTTTGGCTCCGATTGCTTTGTGCCATTTTGGAGAATAGAATGATTTTCCTGGAATGGTGTTATATCCAAGATTCTTCATAAAAAAAGTCGAGTAGTCTTTATCAACTGCAATCTCGGTCGATCCTAAAGTGTTGAGGTCCATTCGTCCACCACGGAAATATTTTATATTTCCGTTTTTAAATATAATTTGTCCAACAACTCCCCATTCAGGTTCAACTATAACCTTGGCCCCTATTTTCGGAGCCAGTTTCTGGAGCATTGGCCCTAGAAAGGGGATAAATTTTCGTTTTTTCTTCGACATATTGTTTGGTTACTCTACCAGAAAATTGCTATTTGTATAGATGTGGATACAGTTGTTTGTGAGCCTCGAATTGAGATATAATAAGGAAATGAATCCCGTTCGAAATCCCTCAGTTAAACGAAGTTACATATTAAAATAAAGCAAAACAATGATAATCAGTTTAAATTCACATATACTACGGAAGCGCTTAGTTTTAATCAAAAATAAGCCAGAGAATAACCATTATCATTTATTAAATAAAATATTAGGACTGCGATAAGCGCTTCCTATTTCAAACGGGATGAAAAAAATAGGCGAAAAATGCGCAGTATTTGGAGTCTATGGGAGAGGTTTAGATGTCGCACGTCTAGCCTTTTTTGGTTTATTTGCACTACAACATCGAGGGCAAGAGAGCTCTGGTATTGCGGTGACAGATGGAAAGAAAATTTCCTGTCACAAAAGAGAAGGTCTCATGGCTCAAGTTTTTAATGAAGATATTATTAAAAATTTAGGTGGTGAAGATCTCTCATCATTTGCTGCAATAGGACACAATCGATATTCAACTTCTGCAGGAGGTGGTGCACATTATGTACAGCCCGTTATTGCTGGAGGAGTTGCTACTTGCAAGGTGGCGATGGGAAGTGATAATTGTTCTGAACATGCAATCTCTGAATATTTTGACAATGAAGGAGTTAAACAAACTATCGCTTTAGTGCATAATGGAAATATTCCATCAGTGACAGCACTCACGGATTTTCTCAAGGAAAAGAACGTTGATCTTTGTAATTGTGCGCCTGATCCTTGTATTGAAAAAACTGCACACAATCACAAAGCAACTGCAGGACTTTGTGTTACTCCATCCGACTCGACACTCATTACTGAAGCGCTGGCATGGTATGTAGGACAAGGGCTCGATATTGAGGATGCGGTGAAAAAAGTTTTTCCACTTATGACGGGAACATTTTCAATACTTGTCATGACAAAAAATAAAATGATAGCGATAAGGGATGCACACGGAGTGCGTCCTTTTTCTGTTGCAAAATTAAATGGAGGATTTGTTTTTTCTTCTGAGACTTGCGCGTTTATTCCGATAGGTGCGACATATCTTCGAGATGTGGAACCGGGAGAGATGATTGTTGTTGATGATAGTGGAATGCGTAGTGTTACTCTTGCGGAAGCAAATCAGAAGCTTGATATATTTGAATTTGTTTATTTCTCACGACCTGACAGTATCCTTTTGGGTCAGTCTATCTATGGAGTTCGAAAAAGATTTGGGGAGATACTTGCTCGAGAGGCTAAGATCGATGCTGATGTTGTGATTCCTGTGCCTGAAACTGCGATGGCTGTTGGTATTGGATATGCTAATTCATCAGGAATTCCATTTGAAATGGGGCTAGTAAAAAGTAGATATATTAACAGAACATTTATTCAGCCAGAACAACATATCCGTGATCAAGGTGTGAAGCTCAAGCTCTCGCCACTTAAAGAAGTGATCGATGGTAAAAGAGTCGTGGTCATTGATGATTCGCTTGTACGAGGTACAACTTCAAGACAAATTGTAAAAATGCTTTTTGAAGCGGGTGCAAAGGAGGTGCATTATATGCTCGGTTCTGCACCAATTAAATATCCAGATTTTTATGGAATTGATATTCCAAAACAAAAGGACCTTTTGGCATCATCAAGAACGATTGAAGAGATGAATACGTATCTTGGGTCAACATCGCTTCACTTTTTATCGTTTGAGGGTATGATAGAGGCGACTGGTATAGAGGCTTCGAAATTCTGTACATCCTGCTTTACAGGAGAGTATCCAATTGATATAAAGGAGCGACGAGATGAGATTAACTTCACCCTCTAAAGTTTCATCTATCGTTATGCAATATACAGATGTCGTAAAAGTAGATTTGATTACGATTTATGTATGATGTATAAGTAGCTTGAAGTTATTAATATTGCATAACAAGAAAAAGTTGGTTGAAGTAAGATTTAATATGAAAAACAATGCTTCATACCACCTACATTTTGAGATATACTACCGCTGTATCCAACTTTTTTAATAGATAAAATTTTCTAGGGTATAATGATCGATATAACAAAACCACAAAAAGAATACGAACTTCTTGATTCAGGAGAAGGGGAAAAGCTCGAGAGATTCGGAGCTTTTGTTCTTCGACGGCCTGATCCTCAAGCTCTTTGGTCAAAACTATTGTCACCAAAAGAATGGTCAGACGCAAGTACAAGTTTTATGCGTAGCGGGAATGCGGGTAAATGGCAATTCAAAGAAGGAGTGCCTAAAGAGTGGGAGATAGAATATGGAGGATTGAAACTTAATATTTCTCCGACACCTTTTAAGCACGTTGGTGTATTTCCAGAGCAGATAGTGAATTGGAAATGGTCACAAGAGCAAATCAAAAAAACAAAAAACAAAGATAGGGAAATTGTTGCGCTCAATCTTTTTGGATACACTGGAGGAGCAACGCTTGCTCTTGCACAAGCTGGGGCGCAGGTGTGTCATGTGGATGCATCAAAGACATCAATCACTTGGGCCCGTGATAATGCAGAAAGTTCAGGACTTAAAGATGCACCTATAAGGTGGATACTTGATGATGCATATGAATTCGTCAAAAAAGAAATAAAAAGAGGAAAGAAATATGATTGTATTATAATGGATCCGCCTGCTTTTGGTCATGGACCAAATGGAGAAGTGTGGAAGATAGAAGAACAATTTATAAGATTTTTGGAAGATGTTAAAAAACTCCTCTCAGATGATCCGATACTTTTCTTGGTCAATGGGTATGCGTCTGGGTACTCATCAATTGCTTACAAACAAAATCTTACGGATCTCGTAGAAAAGTATGGCGGTGTGATTGAGGACGGTGAGCTTGCAATTGAAGAAAAAGGTTCAGGCAGACTTTTACCTTCTGGAATTTTTGCAAGGTGGAGTAAATAGTATTTGTCTATAAAGTGAGCTGGAGCCTTTGGCTCCAGCTCATTTGTTTTGAAGGCTATTTTTTGGTATCATTATCCAATATGGAAGACAATGAACTCCGAAAGATGGTAGAAGAGACAATGGAATTATCCAAGGATAACAACCGAATTCTTCACTCTATTCAAAGAAGAGAGAGAATGACTCAGATAATGAGAGTTATTTATTGGTTGTTGTTGCTAGGTATTGCCGCCGGAGCATATTACTATATTCAGCCATATGTAGATCAGCTTGTAAAAGCTTATGGTAATATCGTTGATACTCAACACAAGGTTGCTGATATATCAGGGAAGTTTAGTCTAGACAGTATCAAAAACTATTTTAAATAATTAATTGTTCATCTAGGATAAATCCATTCGCCAAATTTCTAAGTATTTTGGAAGCGGGATTCGCAGACGTATTAGATATACGTTGGAGAATCATGTCGAAAAAAGACGACGAAATTTGGCGAACCATATGGGCGAAGAAAATTTCCTACCCCCTAATTTTCTTAGTGGATTATCCTAGAGTGGTTTGCTTGCTTTATATTCATTTAGTGCAAGATTGCCAGGTCCACCGAGGGAATTGATACCTTTGATAACTTGAACAGGATCACCAACAGTGAGCTTGTCGAGATTCTCTTTGACATATTGGTATGCATCTCTAAATGCCATACCTTCTTTTACGAGTCTGTTTGCCTCATTTACAGCAAGGAATTCTGGAGCAATAGATTTCATGAGGTTTGGAATATTTGGAGTTACTTTATCCATTACAAGCGCTACAACTTCAAGACTTCGTCTGGCGATACCAAGTCCTTTGATGAGTGGCTCCTTCGTTAGTTGTGTATCACGGTTGTATCCGCCTATAAGTCCTTTTGATATATCTTTGATCTCTGTCTGGAGAGCGTTGATTACGCTGACATTACTTCGAAGAATCTCAAATACATCCGGATTTTTCTTTTGGGGCATAATCGATGATCCTGTAGTAAATTCGTGAGGGAGATTAAAGAAACTAAATTCTGGAGTTGAAAACCAGATCATTTCGTTTGCGAGGCGACCGAGGGTCATCATAATCTTCGTTAGTACTGAGAGAATATAGCTTTCAGATGGTCCTCGACTGTTTACGCAGTAAAGGCTATTTATTTGAACTCGATCAAATTTTAAAAGTTTTGTAGTTAGTCTTCGATCAAGTGGCATATTGATACCAAATCCAGCTGCGGCTCCCATTGGGTTTTGATCATTTAATTTATATGCGGATTCAAGGATCATGTGGTCGTTGATTAGTTCTTCGATATATGATCCTGCCCAATGTCCAATACTTGATGGCATTGCACGTCTTGTGTGAGTATATCCTGGCATCGGCACGAACTCATATTTTTTTGCAATTTTCATAAATACCTTTTGAACATTGATGACTTCCTTGCTGATTTGCTTGAGCTTTTTTCGTGTATAAAGTCTTGTTGCGACAAGAACCTGGTCATTTCGGGATCTGCAAGTATGGATCTTTTTGCCGAGCACGCCCAATTTTTCGATCAAGTAATTCTCGATCGCAGTATGGCAGTCTTCATCTCCAGGATTAATGACAAACTTTCCTTCTTGATGGAGTTTTAGTATTTCTTTAAGTCCTTTTACAAGTTTATCAAATTCTGCTTTAGTTAGAATTTTGATTTTGAGGAGTGCATTTGCATGTGCAATTGATGCTTCAATATCGTATGGCAAAAGCTTCATATCAAGTATGTAGTCATTACCAACTGTATATTTTTCGACGAGGGGGTGAAGTTTTGTAGATGCTGAATGCCAAATTTTTGCCATAAAATTACTGATTAATTATTAATTATTTTATCTCTAAAATCTTCTTGCCATTTTCACTTGCAATTTTGACTAAGTTGTCGAAATCATAATATCGGCACGCTTCTTGCAAGAGTCTGACTTCGGTCCAAATATCTCCATCTATGAATGGTTGATAAAAATCAGCAATGTTATCAACCCCAAGTCCTACAAGTACTCCTGCTTCAAGCATTTCAGGAACATTTGCAATTGAGTTGTGTACCGGGGAAGTGTACTGATCAAGCTGTTTCATTGCGATTGCGGCAGATGGGCATACGATGACTGCAATTCCTGCTTCTGCAAGTTGCTTATAAATCTTCATTCGATATTCTTTTGGTTGAGCAGAAACTGATATTGCATGTACAGCAACAACTCGTCCTTGATATCCGTGTTTTATTGTATATTCAATGAGTTTTTCGGTATCTCGTTCGTTCGGATTATTTTCTTGATCGATGTGAACATGGATTGGCTTGTTTAGTTTTTTTGCGATAGTAAAAAGATGTTCAAAGTTTTGATCTAGGTTTGGCCGATCTTTTGATGGGAGACCTCCTGCGATGTCTGCTTTTGCAGTAATCTCTTCATAAAGTTTTCGAGCCTCATCGTCAACAAGTCCTCCGAGTGGTTGGGTAAGAATAAGCATCTTGATCTTGTCCTTGTATTCTTCTTTAACTTTGAGTGCAGCATCAATTGCCTTGTGGCCTACAACCTCGTATGCGTCAACGAATGTTGACGTTACTTTGCATCCTTGAGCGACCATAATATCGAGTGCAGTACGGATTCGATCAGCAATTTGTTCCTCGGTAGAATTTCTTTTAATATCATCGCTCATTGTCCATTTCATTTCCATTGTCACCATTGTTTTATCAAGACCTTCTTTGGTGATATAAAATGCTTTATCGAAATGCGCATGACAACTGACGAATCCTCCTTTTGTCTCAACTGCTTCTAGAAATTGTTGTTTTAGATCCCAAGGTTTCATATATTTTTGTTAATTATGAGCACAAAAAAACCTCAAATTAATGAGGTTTTTATAGCCCGAGTTGGTTCTTGTAAATTGTATTCTTTGCGGCCGATTTCATAAATTTAAATAATTCTAGCACAGGCCTACTTATTGGCAATATCTTTACGCACATCGGCAAGTGTGTCTTTGTTGTTCCTTGTAAGAAGCTCCAGAAGTCCAAGATTTAGTTTTTTTGCTAAGCTTGGACCTTCGTATATAAAGCTTGTATAAACTTGAATAAGGGAAGCGCCAGCTCTGATCTTCTCATATGCATCCTCGGCTGTGAACACGCCTCCTACGCCAATAATGGGGAGGTTGGGTGCCTCTTTGTGTATGAAGGCAATTATCTCTGTAGCACGATCTTTGAGGGGTAATCCGCTAAGGCCTCCTTTTTCGTTGATGATAGTTTTGAGTCCTGTTCTTTCAAGAGTTGTGTTCACTGCAATAACCCCATCAATATTGTTTTTATCACATACCTCTAGAATTTCTTTGATAGCAGGGAAAGTGAGATCAGGTGCGATCTTTACAAGAATTGGTTTTCTTTTTGTATTTAACTCTTTTGCTTTTGTATCGTTTGCGGTCTGGAGTTTGCTTAATAATTCCTCGAGTGCGTTTTTTTCTTGAAGTTCTCGTAGTCCTGGTGTATTAGGGGAGCTCACATTTATAGCAAAATAACTCGCGTATTCAAAAAGGTTATTAAATGAGAATAAATAATCTTTTGGTGCATCGGCAAGTGATACGATTTTTGATTTGCCGATACTTATACCAAGCGGAATACCAGCTTTTATTTTTTGTAGATTTTTTGCAACTGCAACAGATCCGATGCTGTTGAATCCCATTCTATTTATGATTGCAAGATCTTTGACTAGTCTAAAAAGTCGTGGACGAGGATTACCATCTTGTGGTACACCAGAGATTGTTCCGACTTCAATGTGTCCAAATCCAAGCGATTCCAATCCCAAGATTGCTTCGCCGTTTTTGTCCATTCCAGCAGCTACACCGATTGGGTTTGGAAAGGTGAGGCCAAAAACTGTCTGTTCGAGCTTCGGATTCGGTATTGTTGTGTATTTTTTTAAAAGCCTAGTTAAGGTTTTGGATTTGCCAACAAATTTTAAGAATACAAGTGCAAAGTGGTGAGGCACTTCAGGGTCTTTAAATTTAAAAAGAAAAAATTTAACTATTTTATACATTTAAATAATAAGTTTGTTAATTTCGTTTTTTGTGTTTTCGGCTGCGAGTCGAGGATTGTCATTAAAAATAATTGCCCTGCCAGAGTTTATTATAAGCCCAAGCTTGTTCTTATTTAATCCTTGCGGAATAAAGTCAGAAAGTACGGCACCTTGGGCCCCAACTCCGGGGACCAAAAAAGTCATCTCTCCACAAACTTCTCGGAGTTTAATTATCTCGTTAGGATACGTGGCACCAGTCACAAGCATTAGATTGTTTGAGTTTTCGTTAATTGCTTTTGAATGCTCAGCAACGATCTGCCAAAGTGGTTTGTTATCTATGTTAAGTTCTTGAAATTCTCCAGAACCAGGATTTGAAGTTCTACAAAGTATAATAGACACTTTATCTTTTCTACCTATAAAAGGGGAGATGGCTTCAAATCCAAGATAAGGATTGAGTGTTACTGCATCAAATCCAAACCAATCAAATGTTGATTCTGCGTATCCATTATTGGTGTTTCCAATATCTGCTCGTTTTGAGTCGAGGATAGTAAAGATATCCGGATAGTTTTTTTGAAGGTATTCAATTGTCATCTTAAGCTCTTTGATTCCTTGATCACCTCTGGCCTCATAAAAAGCGCTGTTCGGTTTGTATGCTGCGGTGTACACATGTGTCTCGTTAATGATCCATTTATTGAATTCGTATTGTGGGTGTTCCATTTTAAGGAATCGTTCCGGAATCTTTGTAATATCAGCATCAAGACCAACACATAAAAGTGAATTTACCTTTTTTGCTCGAGCGTTATATTTTTCCAAAGGATCCATTTTATTTTTTTGATTCTAAAAATTTCTTGCCATGACCTACGGTAACGTTCACGGGCACAGCAGATTTGCACATCGGACAAGCATCTGCTTCAAATGTCGCCACTTCATAAACGCTAAGCGCGTCAATTTCAACTCCTAGGTGTTCTTTATTGACTTGGGTTGGATTTTTATTGACCATCACACATACTCCTGCGACAATACCTCCAACCGCCTCAACGCTTTTTATAGCTTTCATTACAGATCCACCTGTCGTGACCAAATCCTCAACAAAGAGAATTCTTTTACCTTTTGCAAATTTATCGTATCCTCGAGTGAAAACTTGGTTTTTGTCTGCATCTTTTTCTGTGTAGAGCGCGAGAACTTCCTTTCCTGTTATTTCTGAAAGATGGTATGCGGTCCATTGTGAAAGGATTATTCCTCCAACAGCAGGGCCAACAACAGCTTCAATGTTTTGATCTTTGTATTTTTCTGCAAACATTTTACATATTTCTGATGTATCTCGAGTGTGGAGATACAACATATCTTTGTTAATATATGTATCAATATGAAGACCTGACGTTCCTACAAAATGATCGTTCGGGAGTATTGCTCCAACTTTTTTTAAGATTTGAATGACGTCGCTCATGGTAAAATAGTTACTTGTAATCTTGTTAATAGTATAATCTTTTGTTTTTAATATCAATTGATAAAATGGCTTAAATATAGTAATATGGGCGAACAGCAAGCCGAGATAGCTCAGTTGGTAGAGTGAAGAATGGGATGGGACCCATTCGCAAGGGCGGAGCTGCGGAGGCAGCGAGCCGGGGTCGCGAGATTTTCTAGTAAGAAAATACTCGTGACTTTCCCTGAAGAGCTTGTTTGGATAGAATATTAAAGTTGAAATGTGTTTGCCGAGATAGCTCAGTTGGTAGAGCATTTCCCTGAAGAGGAAGGGGTCGCCAGTTCGAGCCTGGCTCTCGGCACAAATTAGTTTCCAAACCCATTTATTATCTCTTTTATTTTTGATACTTCTGGAAAATTTTGAGCCATACTATTAAAAGAGCTGCTGTCTCCTCCAAATAAAGATGCTATAAAAGGCTGTAGAGCAAAGTAAGCCCCAAATATTGATATTAATATTATTACCCAATAAATTACCCTTAAAGCAGTATTTATTTTTTGATATTTTTGTAATTTCTTAAGCATTACATTATTTTCTTGTGTAAGCACATAAAGCTTTTCTAAAGTCTCTGTATTATATTCTTCTCTTTCTCCTTGCATAAATTTATTTTTTAATTGTATTAATTATAGCATTTTTTCTTTTGTGCTCTCGGCAGGAATCGAACCTGCAAACCTTCCTTAGGACGGAAGAGTTATATCCATTTAACTACAAGAGCTTTTCTTTATAAAATTAAATATATCATAAACTTGTTTTTCTTGGAATTTGTGATAAATTATGTATTCGGACAGTTCTTTGTATTATTAACCACCAAAACTAACGGCTATGAATTTGTTTAATTCTATTGATTTTTTTGACAGCTGGTTTCCAAATCAATTTCTTAAAAGTTACTTTTCAAAAAAACTTTTTCAGTTCAAAGGAACTGAAAGGGTAAATGAAAAAGGCGAAAAAGAAAGACTGATAGAAGAAGTAGATAGTCAAAAACAGTATTGGATTACATCTTTACATTGTAATGCTAAAGCTATTATGCTTTAGTTATTTACTAAAACTTTTCTCAATGAGCAAAAAAATTCCTTTAGAAAAAATCGCATCAGTACTTGATGTGTATGAATTTGTTTTGGTCACTAAAAATGTTGAGCCAAAAGATTGTAAAAACAGACTGAAAGCTTTCTTGAGTAGCAAAAGGTCTAAAAAACAAAAATTGGAATATGCTTTTTACTTAATAAAACGAGGAAAAGGTATTTTATCAAAAGGTAAACGCCCAATTAATGTTTTTAAGAAAGCGCAGAGGTATTTAGTATCTTCTGGATTGTATGATAAATCTGAAATAGATTATCACAATGATCCTAATTCAAGTTTTTAGTTTTAAGAAATTGAAACAAAAATTCCCCGATAGTTATCGGGGAATTTTTTCTTTTTATTAAATACTTTTTACTTTTACTTTTGCTTGTCTTGCTTTATCTACCTTTGGAAGTCTTACAATTAAGAGTCCGTGTTTTTCTACTGCTTCTACACTTTCGATTTCTATTTCATGAGGCAATAATATACTTCTTGAAAATGATCCCCAATAAAGTTCTCTGTAAAAGTAATCATCATCTGAGATCTGAGTATTACCATCACGTCTTCCTTTTATTGTAACCATATCTCTTGTGATTGAGATCTGAAGATCTTCTGGTTTTACACCAGCAAGCATAGCTTCGATAATAATTTCGTTTTGAGTCTGATAGACATCTACTGATAGTTCTCCATCTTCTTCCTCAAATTCTTCTTCTCCATGAAGTCCTGAAATTATTTTTTCAGCCTCATTAAACCTCTTCGCACTTTTTCTATCGACTTCGATTTCTACTTCTTCATCTTTGTCATTGTCTTCAACCATGACAGAACCAGCAAGTCTTTCGAAAAATGATTTTTTATCTTTTGACATAATATTTAATAATATTTTTTAAATTAAAACACGAATACTTTGTAATAATTGTATTATTACTTTAATTATATCTGTTATTTCGATTTCTATCAATAAAAAAATCAATAGTTATCCACAGTGGGATAAAATTATGCTACCCACTTCGTTACTAAAAGTAAATCATCAGTATCATTTTTAATTTCTTTCCAGATTTCTTCTGTGATAAATGGCATGAATGGATGAATAGAAATTATCTGTTCTCGGAGAAGGGTTAGAAGTAGATTTTGTGCTGAAGCTTTATTTGGAGTATTATCTACAATCTCTTTTTTGCATTCTTCTATGATTACATCCGCAAATGTCTTCCAGAAATAATCATAAAGTTTTTCACTTGCTAAGTGTAATCTGTAATTTTCTAGATCTTCTGTTATATCTTTTAACTTTTCTTTCCATACTTTATAGATTTCTTGATGAGCCTCATTTAAGTTTTCTATATTCGCACTTCCTTCTAGATCAGTAGTCTTTTCGAGTACAAATCTTGTAGCATTCCAGATCTTATTTCCAAAATGTTTATATCCTTTTACTTTTTGTTCATCAAATCTTAAATCATTCATATCTGATGAAACGGGCTCAGGTGCCCTTGTCTTTGCAACCGCTCCTGCTCTCTCTTC